>BEIG01000026.1 GCA_002898795.1 bacterium HR30
CTGGCGGTGACGAGACGAAAGAAGCCCGCAAGGCGCAAGTTGGCCACGACGCTCATCATCCCGAAGAGAAAGACGATCGTACGGTAATCCACGGCGCTTGCCGCGGCAGCGAAGGAAATGGAGACGGAGAGCAACAAAACGGCCGCACCCATGACGACAATACCCGTGCGGTCGAAGAGGAATGGAGGAAGACGGCCCAGAGCCAGGAGCCCGTAAACGACGGCGAAGACTGCAAACGTGAACTGGTCCATAGGGCGTGTTACGGCGGCGAGAACACCGGCACACCGTGGCGCTTGAGCCAGCGTTGCCAGTAACCGAGCGATCGCAGCGAGTACGGCTCCTGTTCCACAATTTGCCAGCCTGTGCCGCGGTTGACAGCATAGCCCACGCACAACACGTCGCCTTCGAGGACGAACACGAGCGAGGCGAGAACGCGAGCCTCCTCGTCGAGCGCGTACACCGTTCCGGCGGTTACGAGTCGCTCACCCGCGGTCAGGCGTGGCAACACGCCGAGATCCCGCAAAATGCGCTCCGACTTGGCCGAGATGGTGCGTTTCATGGGAGCGGTGCGTGTCGGTTCGCCCCGCCGGACTTGAGCCTCCTAACGAATCGCATCGAGGCCCGTGATGTCACGCCCGACAATGAGCGTGTGCATGTCGAAGGTGCCCTCGTACGTGTTGACGGTTTCCAGGTTCAGCATGTGACGGATAACCGGATACTCGCTTACGATGCCGTTGGCCCCAAGAATGTCGCGGGCCAAACGCGCAATTTGCAGCGCCTGATACACGTTGTTGCGCTTGGCAAGGGAGACTTGCTGCGGGCGCAGCTTACCTTGGTCCTTCAGTTGCCCGAGCCGGTAGGCCAGCAACTGTCCCTTGGTGATTTCGCTCAGCATGAAGACAAGCTTTTGCTGAACCAATTGATAGCCGGCAATCGGCCGCTCGAACTGATGACGTGTTTTCGCGTACTCGAGCGCAGTGTGATAACACGCCATCGCCGCGCCGAGAGCGCCCCACACAATACCGTACCGTGCTTGCGTGAGACACGAAAACGGGCCGCGAAGGCCCTCCGCTCCGGGCAGCATGTTCGCTTCTGGCACACGCACGTCGTCGAGGATCAGTTCGGACGTAACCGATGCCCTTAGGGAGAACTTGCCTTTGATGTCGCGAGCGGAAAAGCCTGGGCGGTCGGTTTCCACGAGAAAACCTCGGATCCCGTCGGGAGTCTTCGCCCAGATCAGAGCGAGGTGGGCCAGTGTGCCGTTCGTGATCCAGCGTTTCGTGCCTTGGATCACCCAGTGCGACCCATCGCGCCTGGCTTTGGTTTCCATCCCACCCGGGTCGGAGCCGTGGTCTGGTTCCGTGAGGCCGAAGCAGCCAATCACCTCGCCCTTGGCCATCTTGGGCAGCCACCGTTGTTTTTGTTCCTCGGAGCCAAAGGCATAAATGGGGTACATGCAAAGCGAACCTTGCACGGAGACCATCGAACGCAGGCCGCTGTCACCACGTTCTAGCTCTTGGCAAATGAGTCCATAGGCGATGTTGTCGAGGCCGGCACAGCCGTAACCCTGCAGGTTTGCGCCGAACAGGCCGAGCTCGGCCATACGGGGAATCAGGTGCCGCGGAAACTCCTCGCGGGCGTGGTAAGCCTCGATCACGGGCAAAGCTTCGTTTTCGACGAACTCTCGCACCGTGCGTTGAATCAGGCGTTGTTCGGGGGTGAGCAGTTCGTCGAGCGCGTAATAGTCTACTCCGGAAAATCGCTGCATCGTGAGATTCCCTCCCAGGGTTGGTAAGCTCGTTATCGCAAACAGTGAGAGGTCGTGCCAATCCGATGCTGCTAGGCCCGCCATCGGAGCAGCTTAACGCCACCCTTCGATCACCGTGAGCCGCAGGTTTTCCCATGGATTGATCGTTCCCGCTGGGGGTAGTTCGACGCCCCAGATTTCCTCTGCATGGTCGCGCAGAAGGGCGGCCACCTGCATTTCCCACGCGTCAAGATAAGGGCCGGCGCGCCAGCCCGTGACCGGGTGCGGCCCACGAGGCATGGTTGGAGCCGGCGCGCCCGGTGGTGGCGCAGTCAAGTCGCCAACGAGCCACACACGGCCGCCGGCTTGCAAGGTTTTTTGAATCCGCAACCGCTCCTCGGCCGTGCCATCGTCTCCCAGAGCGATTTTGGCGCGAATCTGTAAGTGGTAATGGAAGCGGTGGTCGGGTAAGTCGGGTAGGGTTATCCAAGGTGCCGCCCCTCGGTAGTACCTTGCGAAGCTCAAGCCGCAGTACCAAGGTGCAACGACAACCAAGTCGTTGGATTTGGCCTGTCGCTCGATTACGTTGGCTATGAGGTCGACATTGGTCATGCGCACGGCCACCAAGGGCCAGCTTTGCCAGGCCACGACCGCCCCACAGGCGGCGATCGCTGTGAAGGCCAGAGCTTGCACGCTTTGGCGACGCGTTGTGAGCCAACGATGCAAGGCTGTGTCACTCGCGAGTGCCAACAGTGCATTGAGGGAGAGGTAGTGCCACTGCTGGCTCGGCAAGCGAGCGACTTGCCAAAAGTAAACCAGCATCATGGCCACGGTGAAGGCTGCGGCTAGTGCGAGAACACACGAGGGATAACGACCTGGACTGCGTCTGACGCACTGCCATAAAGTGGTGCTCGTGCACAGCAGTGCGCCCAGCCAAAGGGGGAGGAGGGCAGCCACGGATGTGGTGCCAAGGCTCTCCCACCAAACCGCCGCGATGGCCGCGAGTTGCACGGGGCGCTGCTCGGCGGAACCTACTTCGAGCGCGTATCGGATCCACGACCAGCACAGCCCCAACGATGCCGCGGTGAGGCCAAAGGCAACGGCAAGCAGTGCGCAGGTGCGTACCCATTGGCCTTTGCTCCGCCAACTGGAGAGTGCCGCGGCAGTGTGCGTAGCGGCGAGCAGAACCCCGTTGGCAAAGTTGCTTTGCAGCGCTGCAATGTTGGCCAACGCGAGAGCCGTGGCCCGAAGGAGCGATGGTGCCTGCACGAAGCGCACCAGCATGGCCGTGGCGATCAGGAACGCGGCAGCTCCAAGCCCATAGCCGCGAAACATCGTGCCATAGACAACCGCGGATGGGGCGAGTGCATAGAGTACGAGGCTGACTAGCGGGACGGCCAAGCCGGATGCCCGCGCCGCCCACCACAACGCTCCGAGCTGTGCCCACGCAGCAAGCAGTCCAAAAAGCCGCAGGTGGTAGTCGTGTGTCCAGCCTGCGTTCGCCAAAATCCAGAGACAGACGTCCCACACGAGAGGAAACGAGTCGTACTGTGCGTGTTGCTGTATGGCGGCCCAAGTTCCGAGCCCGGCCAAGTTGGCGCTGTTGGCTTCGTCGCGCCACAGTGGCCCCGCGTGCTGAAAGAAATGCCACTGCAATGCGACAGCGGCGAAAGTGAGGGCAACGGCAATCGCTAGTTTGTACACCCTGAGGCGAAGCGAGGGTTCGTGCGGAGTTCGATCCTGCAGCATGTTGTCAGCCGCTCATGGCATGGTTTGCGGCTCGAACAAAGCCTCGTGCTCTGGAAGCCACTATCGCCTTGGCCACGATCGCTAGTTATGCTGGCGCGTTATGGAGCGGCTTTGGTTTGGTGCCGTGTTGTTGTGGTGCGTGGTGACGCTCGGAGGGAAGGTTGGCGCAAGCTGCGTAGGCGATTGCAATGGTGACGGTACCGTGACCATTGATGAAATTGTCCGTGGAGTGAACTTGGCGTTGGGCAATGCCCCGATTGCTGCGTGCCCGAGCTTCGATCGCGACCGCGATGGTTCGGTCGCGGTCGACGAAATCATTGCTGCGGTCAATGCCCTTTTGAGCGGCTGCGAAGTGGGAGGCACTCCAACTGCCTCGCCCTCTAGCTCGGTCACCTCGTCGCCAACGCCCACCCCTACGGCCACCCCTTCCTTCACGGCAACTCGACGGCCCAATCGCGCACCGACGCTTGCACCGGCGATTTGGTATCGAGCTTATGCCGATTTCCCTATTGCTTTGCCACTCGGGGTCAGTGACCCGGATGGCGACTTGGTACACTGCACTGCTTCGAATTTGCCGACAGGGGCCGAGCTGGACGATGCGACTTGGACCATTCGATGGACTCCTCAAGTCACCGACTTGGGCAATCACGAACTTCTGGTCGAGTGTCGCGACGATGCCGAGCCACCGGCTACTGCGGTCTCGCAGGTTGTCTTTACCGTCTATGGCTCTGATGCGTGCTCGATTCCAGCTTGCGACCCTGGCACGGGTTGCTCGCGCGCACTCGCATCACTCGAAGCACCATGCTGTAGCGGGCAAGCGGGTGTCACGCCTCCTGTGCCCAACTTGCCCTGCCCGGCTGGACGCATGGTGTGGATTAGCGAAGACATTGATGGGGGCTTCCGGCCACTCAGCGATTGCGACCTCAAGTACGTGCGCAACAATGCCCAGTCCTCGGCCGAGGTGCGCTTTAAGTTTCGCGGCCGTTGCTTCAGCCTCGACGACCGCATCGTGGTGTCGGCCCGAATGGAGACGAGGGAGCGCACACCGGTGATCGATGGTCGTCGCCGTGTGCAGTTCTACGAAGCGGGCCAAGACCTGGTCGAGTCGCGCAGCGTGCCGTTCGAAGTGCGCCCGCCAACGCCGTTTTCGACATGCAAGATGCAGAGGCCAACCTTGTGGTCACGCTTACAGACGGCCAGTTGCAAACGCATACACAGTCGCTGCGGTTGCGTTTGACCTTTACGCCCGTGCCGGAACCTTGAGGACCGCAAGGCTAGGTGTAGCCACGACAAGCATTGCCAAAGGCGTCGTGGGTGGAGTAGCCTTGGTGCACTTCGACCAGCGAGGTCTCGGGTATGTGCGAGGCGTCGGTCCGAGGTGCGTGCCGGCGGCTTCAGCGGTGTCGAAGGGTTCTCGTTGCGGCTGTGGCGGACACTGCGCTGACGGCACTGGAGATCCTATCCCCGGCATGGGCGTCGTGGACGTTTACCGAGGTGCACGAGCAAGCGGGGCTGGTTTACGAGCATCGCTACGCTGAACCCGTATTGGCGGATTGGAGTGCGGGGGGTGTCGCTGCAGGGGACTACGACCGTGACGGCTGGGTCGACTTGTACGTCGTGCGTGGTGATGCAGGGCCGAATTTGCTGTTTCGAAACCGCGGTGATGGAACGTTCGAGGAACGTGGGGAATCGGCTGGGGTCGCCGTCCGTGGCGCCCGCAGCGTGGGTCCCGTGTTCGTGGATTTTGACGGTGATGGATGGCTCGATCTCTTCGTGCCCGCTTTGCTTTGCGAGAACAAAGTTTCGTACTGTGACGACGAACGTGCGCCTCGCTTGGGAGCCGTGAAGATGTTTCGCAACCGCGGCGATGGCACCTTCGCTGACGTTACGGAGCAGAGCGGTTTACGCTTCACCCGCGATTCCTTTTCCGCCGCGTGGGGCGACTACGACCTCGATGGCGACCTCGATCTCTTCGTTACCCACTGGGGCGACAATCGCCCCGCGGGCTCTTCGGAACACCTTTGGCGCAACAACGGAGATGGCACGTTTACCGATGTGAGTGTGTCGTTGGGGATTTCTGCCGCGTATATGTTCATTACCGGGGAGATCGGCGACTTGAGTTTCACGCCGAACTTTGCCGACATCGACAGCGACGGTTGGCCGGATTTGCTCGTGGCCGGGGATTTCCGGCAAAGCAAAGTATTTCGCAATTGGAATGGTGAGCGCTTCACCGATGTGACGACACCGGTGATTTCCGACGAAAACGGCATGGGCGCTGCCGTAGGAGATTACGATAACGACGGTGATCTCGATTGGTTTGTTTCCTCTATTTGGGATCCGGATCAGGACAACAGGGGAAACAACTGGTACATTTCGGGCAACCGGTTGTATCGAAATCGCGGGGACGGGTCGTTCGAGGATGCCACCGACGAGGCCGGTGTTCGGGCCGGCTACTGGGGTTGGGGTGCAACCTTCGCCGACCTCGACAACGATGGTTGGCTCGATTTGTACCATGTCAACGGCTGGCGGACGGACGATCCGAATGCCTACGAGTTTCACCACGACCCTGCAGTGTTGTTCCGAAATGGGCAGAAAGGCGCGTTCGAGGAAATTGCCGAACGGGTCGGGGTAGCGGATCGGGGGCAGGGTCGCGGGCTGGTGGCCTTCGATTACGATCGGGATGGTGATCTCGACCTTTTCCTAGCCAATATTCAGGGTCTGCCGGCGCTCTACCGAAACGAGCTTTCTCGAGAAAGCAACTTCGTTTCGGTGCGGTTGATTGGTCCGTCACCGAACACTGAAGGCATCGGGGCCCGAGTTTGGATCGAAGCAGGGGGGCTAAGGCAAATGAGAGAGCTTCGTGTGGGGAGTAACTTTGTGTCGCAGGATCCTGCCGAGGCGCACTTCGGGCTGGGGTTTGCAGCGCAGGTGGATCGATTGAGGGTGCGTTGGCCCAACGGACAAGAACAAGAGTGGCAATCTCTTCCTGCCAATGCCTGGGTGGTCGTTCGGCAGGGCGAGACTCAGTTGAACATGGTGACTCGAACTCCAACAGGCCCTCCGCCAGCGACCGAGCCGGCCAGCTTGCCGAGTGCGACCCCAACGTGGCTGAGTCCCACTAGCACACCAAGCCCCACAAGTTCGCCAACGCAAACAGCTACGCTCAGTGCGAGTCCGACGCCGTCGAGTTCACCGACGCCAACACCGGTGTTTTGTCCGGGCGATTGCGACAGCAGTGGCGACGTCCACATCGAAGAGGTCATCCGCTTGGTGCGCATCGCTCTGGGGGAGGCAAAAGTTGCGAGTTGCCGGGCTGTCGCGGCGCAGGGGCTTGACACCGTCACGGTCGACTTGATCGTACGGGCTGTTCACGCTGCGCTACTTGGTTGCGGAGGGCGGGCGTAGGGGAGAGTTGCTGAGCGAACTTGTGGCTCGTTGGCGCTCGTGCGGAGCGCAATGGAGCCGAGGCAGTGGGCATTACCGCAAGTGGTTGTCCGAGCGAGGGTCGCGAAGTGGCTCGCTACCCCCAAACGGCCCGAGGCCGCCCCCGAGGGCCTCGGGCCTACTGTGTCCGGCCTGGGCCGGTTTTCAGCGGGCCTCACGTTGCCTTCGCGCTCCCGCTCGGACTGGGGCTTTGTTTAATCCCGCCGAGGGAGAGGGCAACGTGACTTTGTCACCTGGGGACAAACTTTCTTTCGGTGGTGGCAAGTAGCGGCGCAATGCGAGCTGGAGCTCGTTGGCGATTGCGCTGCGCAGTCCCTCAGGGGACAGGACCTCCACGTAAGCCCCGAGCTGAAGCAGGAAACGCTTGATTTCTTCGCTTGCTTCGACGGTCAGTTCTACCTCCACGGCTCCGCGGTCCACGCGCCGAATTTGCTGGCTGGCATGGAGTTGTCGTTCTGCCACCCACCGGGCGAGGGGCGGATGCACACGGAAGCGCACGGTTTGCACATTGGCTTCGCGCCAGACACGGAAGGCGTCGCGCAAGAACGCGTTTGCATCGAACTCGAGCGGAGGAGAAAAGGTTTGGTTGGTGAGGCGGACGTTCTCGAATCGGTGCACGGCGAAAACGCGGATCGCTTTGCGTAAGTGGCACCACGCGAAAAGGTAAAGCCCTTCCAGCGTAGGATCGAAGTAAAGTCGGTATGGGTCCAGTTCCCGCATGGTCGGTTCCGGTCGGTTCAAGCCCCAGTACACAGCGCGCACGGTCCGGTATTGCTGAATCCCGGCACAAAGCGTTTCTAACTTGGGCAAATGGGGTCGGTAATCCACAGCGAAGGCTGAACGCGTTTGCAGCAGCGCGCGATAGTAAGGAAACAGTTCCCCCTGGGGGCCGTTTCCGCCGACGAGGCGCGCGTACAATTGGTCGAATGCGCGTCCCAACGGCGTACTTCGCAATGGCCGCAAAAAATCCCGAGCGGTGTGCAGAGCGAGGATTTCTTCAGCCTGTAACGGGAAGGGCAGTTGCGCCTGCCAGTCTTCCGCAAGTCGCCACCGACCTTGGGCAGTTCGTTCGATCGGAAAGCCCACACGCCGTAACGCCTCCAGGTCGCGGTAAACCGTACGCAAGCGGATGCCACGCCGCTCTGCGAGTACCTGCGCCGGAACTCCGCGAGGAGAGCGCACGAGTTCCATGAGCAGTTGGTAGATCCGAGTCACCTGATCGCCGCGCGGCATCGCTCGCCACATACCCCATCGCCGACTGGAGGCGCAAGCAGCTTTTGAAGCCCGTTGCTCGGTTGCGGGCTGCAGGTGGGGTGCGGAAGGGAAGCCGTCGAGCGAACGAAGGAGGCGACAGTCTCGGGAGGCAAAGATTCGAGTTACTGGTTGCGGCAAGGTAGGGGCTGCACGCGCAGCACACGCTTGGGCGCCGCAACCGCAAACGTCTAGGGGCGGGTTCGAGCCCGCCCCTAGACGCGCTCCGGCCTTTTCTGGGTCAGCCGGTGTACCCCCACTTTCGCTTGTTTGCTTCGACTTGCTCCGGAGTTGGTTTGGGCTTTTGTTCGTGTTTCTTAACCTGAAATTCCCCGCTGTGCTCGCGAATTTCGTAATTGAGGGCAATGTCGCTCTTGAAAATTTCCGGTACAGCCGATTCTTCGAAAATCGCTTGCCACGGGCATTCCGGTTCGCAGGCGCCGCAATCGATGCATTCGTCGGGGTGGATGTACAGTTGGTTGGGAAAATGCTCGCGGTTGGAACCGACGTATTCGTAAATGCAGTCCACGGGACAAACAGATACGCACGCCGTGTCTACACAGTCGATGCAAAGTCGCGTGATGATGTACGCCATCCTCTCCTCCTTCCTTCTAGCGGCTCAATGTTCCGCAAGTTGATGTTTTTCTTGGAGCCGCGGGACGAGCCCGTAGCGATCGGCAATAGCCTGAATTGTGATTTGTTCCAGGTACTGGGCTAATAATTGTTGCGCACCGCGCCAAATGTGAATTTGCGTACAAACCGGAGCGAAGCAGCAGGCTTCGTCTTCCTCGTTGACACAGTCAATCAAGCAAAGAGGACCTTCTACGCTCTCGTAGACTTCGCGCAAGGTAATGTCGCTCGCAGGCCTACCGAGTCGAAAGCCTCCCCTGGCGCCAGGCACCGAGGTCAGCAAGCCAGCCTCGACCAAGCTGCGCAGGATTTTGGAAAGAAACGGTGCCGGAATATTCTGCCGGACCTGAATTTCCCGGCGTGGAACAAATCGCCCCTGGGGCTGGGCCGCGACGTAGCAGAGCGCCCGCACCGCATAGTCGACCCGGCGCCCCACGTTCATGATCGAACTCCGGTGGGAAAAACGGCTTCGAGTCACAGCAGCTCCGCAGTGTTCCTTTTCATATTTGCGCGTCCTTGGCGGCGTGCGCTCGAGCGCCCGAGCCAAAGAAGTAAGCATGACTACTTAAACGTGTGGCGGACTCCAAGTCAACGTAAGCCGTGAGCCACCGCTTCGGCCACTCGAACCGCGTCGAGCGTGGCCGCCACATCGTGGGTGCGCACCATGGCTGCACCATGAAGCACGGCGATGGTGGCTGCGGCCAGCGAGGCTGCCAGCCGTTCGTTCGGGTCCGCCCGTCCCGTGATTTTACCTAGGAAAGATTTCCTGGAGGCGCTGACCAAGAGCGGTCTCCCAAGCCGGCGAAAGCGCCGGAGGTGTCGAAGAATGATTAGGTCGACTTCATACCACGGAACGGCAGCGCTTCGGTAAAAGCCAATGCCTGGGTCGAGAACTAAGCGATCCGCGGGTACTTGGGCTTGTCTTGCTCTGTTGCGGCAAGCGCGCAAAAGCCGCTCGATCATGGTTAAAGGCGACCCCCGTTCTTTTCCTCGAGGCTGGGCCATGAGGATTAGCCCTTTGGCTTGTCGGGCGACTTCCGGCATTTCTGGGTCAGCGGTGAGACCGCTAACGTCATTTAAAATTTGCGCGCCGGCGGCTAGCCCAGCGGCAGCCACCGTGGCGCGTTGCGTGTCGATAGAAATGGGAAGGTCAGTTTCCTCGCGTGCCACCTTGACGGCGGCAACCAGCCGGCGCTGTTCCTCCT
Organism: bacterium HR30; assembly: GCA_002898795.1. Lineage (GTDB taxonomy): Bacteria > Desulfobacterota > Binatia > HRBIN30 > HRBIN30 > HRBIN30. Next base: position 10,027 of record BEIG01000026.1, read on the forward strand.
CGGCATCGATCCACCCAGCCCGATAGGGTGCCGTGGACATGGCACCGAGATCGATGAGCGACGCACCTGCATCGGTTGCCTCCCGGACTCGTGCGGCCAAAGCCTTCTCACTTTGAGCCACGGAGCCAAGGAAAAATGACTCAGGACTTACATTGATGGCTGCCATGACGCGCGTGGGAAAGCCATCGCCCACCTCCAGGCCAGCGAGATTGGCGTAAATCCGGGGGCGTGGTTTACTTCCCTTTCCACTCGGGTTTGCGCTTTTGGGCAAACGCCATCACTCCTTCCATTAAATCTTCGGAACGAAACAGCTCGCCAATGAGCGAATACGAGCGGCTCATTGCCTCTTCCAAAGGAAGTCCCTGGCTTTGCATAGCGACTTGCTTGGTGGCGCGGACCGAAATGGGCGAGCATTCTAGAATCTCGTTGGCCCATCGTTCCGCAGCGGCCCGGAGCTCGCTCGCGGGAACCACTTCGTTGACGATGCCCCAGCGGTGTGCTTCTTGCGCCGTCATGTGTTTACCCGTGAGCATGTAGCCCATGGCAATTTTCAGTGGCAGGTGGCGAGGGAGCCGCTGCATGCCACCGGCGAGCGCGGCTAAGCCGACCCGGGGTTCGGGAAGCCCAAAACGGGCGTGCTCGGCGGCAACGATGATGTCGCACGCTAAGGCAATCTCGAAACCCCCGCCAAGCGCGAAACCATTGACCGCAGCAATCACCGGCTTGAACAAATCGAACCTCGCGGTGATGCCACCGAAACCGCCGCTGCCAACCTGAATGTTGCCCATCCCTTGCGAGGCGGAATACTTGAGGTCATTGCCCGCCGAAAACGCCTTGTCTCCTGCGCCGGTAATAACGGCGACCCATGCATCGGCATCGGCGGCAAAGTCGTCGAATGCTTGGGACAGTTCCAAGTTTGCCGGTGGATGGAGGGCATTCATGACCTCAGGTCGGTTGATCGTGATCCACACGATTCTCCCGGACTTTTCGTAACGGATAAACTCAAACGGCATTCGTTGCCTCCCTGTGCGTAAAAAACTCGCTTGCCCAAAGGGCGAGCGGTGGACGCAGTATGCGCGAGGTGCGCCTTCCACTCAAGCGTGGGTGCCGCCTCGGAAAAATCGCTGAGCCTTTTGCCGGTGGTGGCTTGCTCGCGGCTTTCGCCCAGAGTGCTGCTTCAGAAGCACGCCGGGCCCTTGCGTTCTATGCCAGAAAAGCTGGTGGGACAAAGAAGTTGTTCCACTGCGCCCAACAGGTACTCGCTCAAGATGCCTGGTTTCGCTTCCTTCTTGTCGCCACCACCCTTTGCTTGCCGCCGCGTTGGAGCGAGCTTCCGTCCCTACAACGATCGAGCGCGCTGCGCATGGGCCAGGGCAAGGAGCTTCCTAAGGCGTCAGTAGGTAGAGTAAGTCCAACGCCACGAAGGAACCCAGCACGGCACCGATGATTGCCCACACAAGGCGGCGCATTCTCGGGCTCACGACTGCAACACCTCTCGCACAACCTGAGCAATATGTTCTGCGGTGAAGCCAAATTTTTCCACGTTCACTTCGCCTGGGGCCGAGGCTCCAAATCTCTCCATGCCAATGACCCGGCCTTCCTCTCCCACCCAGCGTTCCCAGCCCAAAGGAACTGCCGCCTCGACGGCAACACGGGCAGTGATTGTTCGGGGAAGCACGTGCTCGCGATAGGCTGCATCTTGTTTGGCGAAAATCTCCCAAGACGGCATGGAGACCACACGCACCGCAAGGCGGTGCGATGCCAAGATCTTTTGTGCGGCAAGGGCTGGGTGCACCTCGGAACCCGAGGCGATGATGATCGCCCGGGGTTCCGCGGAACGAGGTTCGCTCAGGATGTAAGCGCCGCGTCTCAACTCGCTTGCGGCGGCAAGACCCGTACGGTCGAGAACGGGCAGCTTCTGGCGGGAAAAAATCAGCGCAACGGGTCCTTCGCGGTAACTCATAGCCCAGCGCCAGGCTTCGGCTGCCTCGTTGGCGTCGCACGGGCGAATGACCACCAGGTTCGGAATGGCTCGCAAGGCAGCGAGGTGTTCGATGGGTTGATGGGTGGGTCCATCTTCGCCGACGGCAATGGAGTCGTGAGTCCAGACGTAAATCACCGGCAGGTGACTCATTGCCGCTAGCCGCACGGGCGGCCGCATGTAGTCGGAGAAAACGAGAAAGGTGGCCACATAAGGGCGAACCCCACCGTGGTAACAGAGGCCGTTAGCAATGGCGCCCATGGCGTGCTCTCGCACCCCAAAATGCAGGTTACGCCCTGCTCCCGTTTGACCGTCGAAGGATTCTTCCCCTTTCAACGCCGTGTTGGTGGATACGGAGAGGTCGCCGTCTCCACCCAGGAGAAACGGCACCCGCCGGGCAATCGCATTGAGCACCTTCCCCCCGGCCACACGGGTAGCCATGGGTTCGGTGGAAGCAAAGAAGGGAATGTCGCGATCCCAGTCGGGCGGCAGTTCTCCCCTCAAGGTGCGGTGCCATTCTTCGGCAAGCTCTGGGTAGGCGTGTGCGTAAGCGGTAAAGCGCTCGTCCCATTCCTGTTGTGCCCGGGCACCCCTTTCCACCGCGGTCCGGAAGTGCGCGAGCGCAGCCTCGGGAACGTAAAAGGTTCGGTCGGGATCCCAACCAAGAGCTTGCTTGGTGAGGCGAACCTCTTCTTCACCCAGCGGGCTCCCGTGAGCTTCATGTGTTCCGGCCTTGTGCGGGGAACCGTACCCCAGCGTGGTGTGGACGATGATCAGCGCGGGACTCGAGGTGTCGCTTTCCGCTTCGGTGAGTGCCGAGTCAATCGCCGCCGTGTCGTGGTTCCCGTCAGCGACTTCGAACACCCGCCAGCCATAGGCACGGAAGCGGGCAGCTACGTCTTCGCGAGAAAAGGTGAGGCTGGTGGGGCCATCCAAAGAAACTCCATTGCTGTCGTAGAGAAAGATCAGCTTACCGAGCCGCAAGTGGCCGGCCAACGAGGCGGCTTCTGCACACACGCCTTCCATCATGTCGCCGTCCGACAAAAGCGCATACGTGCGATGGTCCACGATGCAGTGGCCGGGCCGGTTGAAGCGATGGGCCAGCACCCGTTCCGCAATGGCCATGCCGACTGCGTTCGCTGCCCCTTGCCCCAGTGGCCCGGTGGTCGCTTCCACACCTGGAGTCAGGCGGAACTCCGGGTGGCCCGGGGTGATACTACCCCATTGGCGGAAAGACTGAAGGTCTTCGAGCGTTACGTCGTATCCGGTGAGAAACAGCAGGGCATAGAGCAACATGCTGCCGTGACCAGCCGATAACACGAAACGGTCGCGGTCAGGCCACAAGGGATTGCGTGGATTGTGCCTTAGGTGGTGCTGCCAAAGCACGTAAGCCATCGGTGCCGCCCCGAGCGGCATGCCGGGATGTCCGGAGTTCGCCTTTTGCACGGCATCGATAGCGAGCGTACGAATGGTGTTGATACAGAGTCGTTCCAACTCGGGGTCGATGACACTCACGCGCGTATTCTCCTCGACGAAGAAGATAGAAACCGCTTTCCAAAAGCGTGTCTGCCCGTCTCTAGCCCAAGGGCTCGGGCCATGCACGCGCCAGAGCGTATTCGCCCGGCAAGCAAGGCTTGGGGATCCAGTCCGCCGCACTGCTCGCCGGGCGCAATACAAACTGAGGGGAGCTGGTCAAATCGCCTCGCTCACCGCATCCTCCCGTTGGGTGGGCTCTGGCCGTTCTTCGATCGGAATGTAATGACGCTCGGGTTCGCCAATGTAAATCTGGCGGGGCCGTGTGATTTTCTGCTCGGGGTCGCGCACAAGCTCCGCCCACTGTGCCATCCATCCGGCAGTTCGCGGAATGGCGAAAAGAACAGGGAACATGGTGACCGGGAAGCCCATGGCCTGGTAGATGATGCCAGAGTAGAAGTCGACGTTCGGGTAGAGTTTGCGGCTGATGAAGTAGTCGTCTTGCAAGGCAATTCGCTCCAGTTCAAGGGCGATGTCGATGAGCGGGTTTTTCCCGGTAACTTCGAAGACCTCGTAGGCGATTTTCTTGATGATCTTGGCCCGAGGATCATAGTTTTTGTACACGCGGTGACCGAAGCCCATCAGCCGCCCCTCGCCCGATTTGAACTTTTTGATGTACTCAGGCACGCGGCTTACCGATCCGATTTCCATGAGCATGCGGATCACGGCTTCGTTGGCCCCGCCGTGCAGGGGCCCGTACAGGGCAGCTACGGCGGCAGCCACGGCGGAGTACGGATCGACCTGCGAGCTGGCCACGCTGCGAAGCGCATTGGTGGAGCAGTTTTGTTCGTGGTCGGCGTGGAGGATGAAAAGAACGTCGAGCGCGCGCTCGAGCACGGGGTCGGGCTTGTATTTGAGTTCGGTCATTTTCCACAGCATGGACATGAAGTTCCCCGTGTAGCTCAAGTCGTTGTCGGGATAGACGTACGGTAGCCCGCGCATCTTTCGGTACGCCCAAGCAGCAATCGTGGGGATTTTTCCGATGAGCCGGCGGGTCTGCAGACGGCGCGACTCCAAATCGTGGATGTTTTTTGCATCTGGGTAAAACGTGGACATGGCCCCGATGGTGCCCACGAGGATGCCCATGGGGTGGGCGTCGTAGCGGAAGCCCTCGATGAAGGTCTTGATGTTCTCGTGGACCATCGTGTGATTGGTAATGTTCTGCCGCCATGCGGCGAAGTGCTTGACGTCGGGCAGTTCCCCTTTCACGATGAGATACGCGGTCTCGAGGTAATTGCTCTTTTCTGCCAATTCCTCGATCGGGTAGCCGCGATAGCGCAAAATGCCCTTTTCCCCGTCGATAAAGGTAATGCGGCTCTTGCACGTGGCCGTGTTCGTGAGCGCCGGATCGTACGAGAGCAAGCCCGGATCCTCGTCGTTCACCTTGATTTGTTTCAGATCCGCTGCCCGAATCGCGTTATGCTCGATAGGAATTTCGTACTGCTTACCCGTGCGATTATCGATAATCGTCAATGTGTTTCTGCCGGTCATGGCACCGCACCTCCTCTGCTGCATTATGGCTTGAGCGGAGAAAGGCGCAATTGCCTCCGGAGAGGTTTTTGCCGCTTGTGGAAGCGGCGCGGGTGTCTTGCGGGGGAACGCGTTGGAGCGTAGGGGCCGTTGCATGAAATGCACGGTTGGCCGCGGTCGGACGCTTGCCCTCGTGCTGGTGGTGGCGTTTGCGGCTTCCTGTGGAAGCGACGGCGAGCCCGCGGGTGGGAGGGCAGAGTTAAGCCAGTTCGACCCGCGAGTGAATGCTTTGCTCGAGCGCATGACCCTCGAGGAAAAAGTGGGGCAAATGACCCAAGCGGAGATCGACAAGCTTGCCAGCTTGGAGGAAATTCCCGAACTGGCCTTGGGCTCGTTGCTCAACGGAGGCGATGCCGACCCGAAGGACGGAAATAGCGTCGAGGCTTGGGCGCGCATGTACGACGACGCCCAACGTGCAGCTTTGCGAAGCCGCCTTGGTATCCCGCTTTTGTACGGTGTGGATGCCGTGCACGGTCATAGTAACGTCGTCGGCGCCGTCATTTTTCCGCACAACATTGGGCTCGGGTGCACCCGGAACCCAGCCCTCGTCGAGGAAATTGCTCACATCACCGCTAAGGAAATGCGGGCCACGGGCATGCACTGGACTTTTGCTCCGGTACTGGCCGTTGCTCGCGACGAGCGGTGGGGCCGCACCTATGAAAGTTTTTCGGAAAACCCAGACGTGGTTGCAGAATTGGCTACAGCCGCGGTGCGGGGATTTCAGCGCGGGGGTCTCGCTCATCCCGAGGCGGTGCTGGCGACCGCGAAACATTTCCTCGCTGACGGAGGAACCCAATTTGGTACTTCGACTCCACCGCTGATGCTCATTGACCAGGGGGACGCCCGCATCGACGAAGGCGAGCTTCGCGCCATTCATTTGCTGCCCTATCGACGGGCCCTTCAAGCTGGAGTTGGCAGCATGATGGCCTCCTACAGCAGTTGGAATGGTGCCAAGGTGCACGGTCACCGGTACTTGCTGACGGAGCTTCTCAAGAATGAACTCGGGTTCGAAGGCTTTGTCGTTTCGGATTACTTGGCGATCGATCAGTTGGATCCTGACTACAAGGAAGCGGTGCGCCGGGCGATCACAGCAGGGATCGACATGGGCATGGTCGCTCATCGCTACCGGGAGTTCATCCAGGTGCTGCTGGAACTGGTGCGGGAGGGCGCGGTACCCATGGAACGAATCGAAGACGCTGTCCGCCGCATCCTCCGGGTGAAATTTGCCATGGGCTTGATGGATCGCGACGCCAGGTTGTGGTCCAACCCGGCGCTTCAGGCCTTAGTGGGTTCGCCGGAGCACCGCGCCGTGGCTCGACGTGCCGTGCGGGAGTCACTGGTTTTGCTGAAAAACCAAAATCGGCTTTTGCCGCTCCGGAAAGATTTGGGACGGCTGCACTTGGCGGGCGTGCACGCGGATAATTTGGGGTACCAATGCGGCGGTTGGACGATCACTTGGCGTGGTGGAAGCGGGCGAATTACCGAGGGCACCACCATCTTAGAGGCCGTGCGGGCGGCGGTATCGCCTACCACCACGGTGACTTACAGCTTCGACGGTAGTGGCGCTGACGGAGCGGATGTCGTCGTCGCGGTCATTGGCGAGCGGCCCTACGCCGAATATACGGGTGACCGTGCCGACCTCAGCGTGGAATCGCGCCAAGTGGAGATGATCCGGACGCTGGCCCGCAGTGGTGTTCCGCTGGTGGTGGTTCTGGTGACCGGGCGGCCCCTGATTTTGGGTGATGTCTTCGAGCTTGCGGATGCGCTTCTGGTGGCGTGGCTTCCGGGAACGGAAGGGCAGGGAGTGGCGGATGTACTATTTGGCGATGCCGCGCCCGTGGGAAAGCTGTCGTTTTCGTGGCCGCGTTCTATGGAGCAAGTTCCGGTCAATGTTGGCGATCCAGTGTACGACCCACTGTTCCCATTCGGTTTCGGATTGACGTACGATCGGGAAACCGGGGGCTGAGCGAGCACTCCGATAACCTGTCGGTTGAGCTAGAGGTCGCCATGAGATGGTGCTTGGCAACGTTGCCAACGAAGCTTGCGGGGCCCTGTATGGGGATTCGCCCTCGCCGAGCATGAGCGTAACAATGGAAATGGTTCTAGAAATGCGCCAAAGTACCCACCGTTATGCACGAGCACAGGCAGACGACGGGGGGCGGTAAGCCGTCCACGTCGGGGGCAGGGTCAAGCTTGGTCGCAGAGGAGCTGAAGCAGTTTTTGCGAGCGGTTGCGGCGCCGTTGCGCTTTCTTGCCCAAGCGCCACCCGAGGTTGCGGCCCGCACGGAGTTCCCGGCAGCGGAACTAGCGGCGCAAGGGCGTAAGTTCTTGCCGAGCTTGGCTACGGCAGGGCAGCGCGGCGCTTTGAGCGCGCTTTGCGCGGCATTGGAGCGTGTGGCCGCCGTACCCGCGAGTGAGCGGTTGGAAATGGTTGCCCGATGCCGGGTCGAGCTCAGTGCTCTGGAAGCAGCACTGACTGCCGCCGCCACGGCTGCCAAGTACGTGCGGTTTACTGGGAACCTCGAGGAAAGCTTTCAATTGCTCTCACGCCCGGTGCAATTTTTAAAAGGGGTCGGTCCTCAGCGTGCGCAGGATCTGAGACGGCTGGGCATCGAGACTGTGGAAGATCTCTTGTACCACCTGCCGTTTCGTTACGAAGACCGTCGGCGAGTGACGCCAATCCGAGCGTTATCCATCGGGGCAACGGCAACGGTTGTCGGTGAGCTCGTGAGTTTAGAGGAGCGGTACGTCGGGCGTGCACAACGGCGCGTGCTGCAAGGGGTGCTGCGTGACGAGAGCGGCTCGCTGGCGCTGGTATGGTTCCAACAGATCCCGTTTTTCAAGGGACGGCTCCGGGTGGGCGAGCGATACCGGGTTTACGGGCGTGTCGAAGGCGCGTACCGGTTTACGCTGCAAATGGCCCATCCGGACGTAGAGCCCGAAGACGAAGCCACGGCGAGCGAGTCTCGCGTGTTGCCGATTTACCAAAAGCCAGGGCGGATGGCCGTGGTCACCATGCGTCGCATTGTGCAGGCCACGGTGCGCGACTTTGCCCGCCAACTACCGAGTGTGCTGCCGGAAGAAGTCGTTCGGGACATGGGGGTGATCGACTTGGCTGCCGCCATGCACCAACTCCATTTGCCGGACAACTCCGCAGACGTCGAAGCGCTCAACTTGTGCCGTTCGCTGGCGCACCGCTCGCTTGTTTTCGACGAGCTGTTTTTCCTGCAGCTCGGCATGCAGTTGCGCCGCCGCATGGTGGAGCGGGAGTCGAGTTTGGTATTCGAGGATGGCGGTACGTTGACCGCCGAGTTTTTGCGCCGGCTACCGTTTTCACTTACGGCAGCCCAAAAGCGAGTCATGGGCGAAATCGTCGAAGATCTGCGGCGAGGGCATCCCATGCATCGGCTGGTGCAGGGCGACGTCGGAAGCGGCAAGACCGTGGTCGCCCTCTATGCTGCTCTGGTGGCAATTGCAAACGGTGCCCAGTGTGCCTTCATGGCGCCAACGGAACTGCTTGCCGAGCAGCATTATCGTACGATTGCGCGGCTCACCGATGGGCTACCGGTGACGACTGCTTTACTTACGGGTGCGCTGCGACGCAGCGAGCGCGAGCCGTTGCTTGCCGGTATCGCAGACGGACGAGTGCATCTGGTTGTTGGCACTCATGCCTTGATTCAAGAAGGAGTTCGGTTCGCCAATCTAGGGTTAGGGGTGATAGACGAGCAGCATCGCTTTGGGGTTCTCCAGCGCGCAGCATTGCGCCAGCTCGGATGCCGTGCGGAAACTAGCCCCCACATCTTGCTGATGACAGCGACGCCGATTCCCCGAACCCTGACGATGACCCTTTACGGAGACTTGGACGTATCGATCCTCGACGAGCTGCCGCCGGGTCGAAAGCCGGTAAAGACGCTGCTCAAGGGCGAGGCAGACCGAGCCGAGGTGTACAAGCTCGTGAAACAGGAACTGGACCGAGGACGGCAAGCGTACATCGTGTACCCGCTTGTCGAAGGCAGCGACGATTCCGATTTGCGTGACGCCACTTCGATGGCGCAGGAACTGGCGCGTACCGTTTTCGATGGGTATCGGGTGGCTTTGGTCCATGGACGGATGAAGCCAGCGGAGAAGGATGCCGTAATGCGGCGCTTCCAAAGTGGGGAGGTGCAGTTGCTGGTAAGCACCACCGTCATCGAGGTTGGGATCGACGTACCCAATGCCACCGTCATGGTCGTGGAACATGCCGAGCGCTTTGGCTTATCGCAGTTGCACCAGTTGCGTGGCCGTGTGGGCCGGGGTGGCGATGATTCATACTGTGTTTTGCTTGCGTCGTATCGCAGGGGCGATGACACGGAGAGGCGTTTGCAGGCGATGAACATTACCGATGGTTTTCAGATCGCGGAGATCGATTTGGAGTTGAGAGGACCGGGGGAACTGTTGGGCACGCGGCAGGCGGGCGTGCCGGATTTCCGCGTGGCGAACATCGTCCGTGATCGCGCAGTGCTGGAACAAGCGCGTGTCGCCGCGCAACAGTGGCTCCAGCGCGATCCCGAGCTGCGTTTGCCTGAGTCGCAGCTTTTGCGTGCCGTTCTAAAACACCGCTGGGCGAATCGCTTGGAGCTAGCGCTCGTTGGATAAATGAGACGCAAGCGTCGTTGAGGTGGAGCAGGTGGTGGCGAGGACTTGGTTGCTGCTGCAAGCCGCTGTGGTCGTGGCAGCTCTTGGCGTTCGTGAGTCGAACGCCATGGAACGAGGCGACGCGGAGCGAGGCCGCACGTTATTTGCATTAGCTGGGGGATGTGGCTGCCACACCGCGAAGGACGGTCCCGTCGGAGCCGGAGGCGGTGAAGTGCCGACACCGTTCGGCAAGTTTTACGGCACGAACATTACTCCTGACGTAGAGACCGGCATCGGCACGTGGAGCGACGAAGAAATCATTGCGGCCATTCGCGACGGAGTGGCACGCGGCAAGGGAGTGGAGTCGCCGGCCATGCCCTACTACTGGTACTCGGGCATGACCGACGCTGACGTTCGTGACTTGGTGGCCTACTTGCGCACGTTGCCAGCGGTGCGAAAGGAGAATCGTCCCCACGAGGGAGAGTTGCCCTTCGCGCGCCTGGCTTACCGGCTGTGGCGCACGCTGTTCGCCCCTCGCTTCGACCGTGTGCGCGAGCGCCCCACGGATCCCATTGCGCGAGGCCGTTATTGGGTGGATCACGTTTCCCTTTGCGCGGATTGCCATACCCCGCGAAACTTCGTAGGGGCGATTCGGTTCGATCTCTATTTGGCGGGCAGCCTGCAGGGGCCAGGTGGCGACAAGGTGCCAAATATTACGCCCCACGAAACGGGGATCGCATCTTGGGATGAGGATGACCTGGTGCAGCTCCTTCGCACGGGTTTCACGCCGGAGTTCGACAACGTGCAAGGTTGGATGGCGGAAGTGGTGGAAGGGAAGGGCGGCGGTCCGGGCTACCGAGATGCTCCGGAAGAGGAGTTGCGAGCGATCGCCCGGTATTTACGTACCGTGAAACCCATTGCCCATAAAATCGAATCCGAGCGGGAGTAAAGGCGGAAAGTGCAGTTTGGTTATTGACTGTGGGGGGCCGGTCACGTACCTGCTCTGGCTTCGAACAGAAGGGAGGCATCGATGGGTTGGATCGTTGTGGGTTTGCTTGTGGCTAGTGCTGCCCTAGCGCACGAAAGGAAAGAGGGGCTTCCAGAAGGCCCGATTCGGGAGCGGCACGAGCTGATGGAACGCGTTGGCAAGCAAGCGAAGATCATTGGTGATGCGTTAAAGACAGGCAAGCTCGAACCTGTGGGACCCGCTGCAGCCAAAATCGCAGAGGAAGCGAGCAAGGCATTGCCCTTGTTTCCAGAAGGTAGCACGCATCCCCGTTCGCGGGCGAAGCCAGAGATTTGGCAGCAGTGGCCGGAATTCGAGAAGTTGATGGGACAGCTGCAGGCCGATGCCAAAGCTACAGTGGCTGCAGCACAAGGTGGTGGCGATGTCCGCGCGGCGGCAAACAAGATGTTTGGCAACTGTAAAAGTTGCCACGATCGCTTCCGCTTGCCGGAGAAAGAGTAGCTGCACGCGATTTCGGGCGTTGACCGTAGGGAGGGCAATTGTTGGTGATGTTCCCTCCCGAGCAAGCTGAAGTCTTCGCGTTTCCCTTGCAGGGCGGTGGGCACTGTGTTAGCCGAAGCCGGTCGCACGGTGGTGCGATACTTGGTCCCCGGTAGCTCAGTCGGTAGAGCGGTCGGCTGTTAACCGATTGGTCGCTGGTTCGAATCCGGCCCGGGGAGCTATTCGTGAGTGGCAGGCTCGCAAGAAATCGCAAGGAAAAGGGCCCCGCTCGGTTGCCGGTGCGGGGCTTCTGCTTACTCGGGCTCATGGTGTCAAGCTTCGCGGTGTTGCCTTTAACCGCGCACGGCCGATCTCCGGTTTTGCACGATCGAATTGATACGCCAGGGCTGCGCTGAAAGGACCACCCATCTCTCCGCCCTCGTGCAGATCGAAGGCGAAGCGCGGGGACAGACTTGGCTTTTTGTCTTGGGCGGTTCGAGCTCCGCGTACCGGAGCAATCGAGTTCTCTCGGGCGTCCTAACGGCATTACGTTACACCGCCTGAGTGACCATTGCGGCTGTTTTCATTCGGCCTCGGTAATGAGGGGACGTTGGCTAGTCTTCGTGGGGCTACGCTGCCTTTAACTGTCCGTTGCAACGACCTACCTCGGAGGCGCCAATGATCGTGGGGCCAAGGAGCCAGGGCTAGTGCGATCGGTGCTCCCAGCGACGTTCCGTAAGCGGGGCGGGCAAGAGCACGGCTCTGTGTCTTTTGCCCACGGTCTTTCGCCTAGCGTCCTTGGTTTGGCAAAGCGGGGGTTCAGCGGCGAGACAGTGTCGAACGGGGGAGTGGTTGAACTGCCAGTGGTGCGCAAAAGTTTGTCTGGATGAGAAGCAGCGATGAATTGGCTACCGCAGCAGATCGATCGTGGCGCGGTGGTCATGTGCCGGCGGGTTGAGGAAAGTACATTGCGAGTCGGCGTTCCGCACGGCTCGTTGGCCAGACGTCACGCGAATTGCACGAGGCGCTGCTCCCGCCGTCCACCCGAGGTCCGACGGCGCATAGCTCCTCGACCGGACGGCGTAACTGCACAACGAGGAAGGCGCGAACACGCCGGCCGAGTATACGCTTACTCACAGTTGGCTGGGCCCTCTCGCCACCCGGACCCTCTGCCGTCTTCTTCAGAGGACTCCTCCGGTTTCGCTATGGCTCCTCCGTACCCGACTTGTGAACTCGGAGTGGCCCATTTGTTTTCGGCTCATGGTTTGCTTCATCACCTGGTACCCGACAACTCTTCGGTGCCTCGTCCAACGTAGTCGGTAACCGGCAATGCTCGGCAGATCACGACAAAATTCGGGTGTGGCTCAAAGCCGGAGCAAGACGGTCTTCCGGTTGGTCCTTGCGGCCGTGAGCGGCTTCACCGGGGCGAGGGGATGAACCGGACCTTCCGGCGAGCAGCTTGCGCCACGTCGTTACGCTGGAACCGAAAGGCAAAGGTTTCTCCGTGGATCCATGCGGGTACCCAGTCTCCAAAATGGATTTCCGGCTGGATGCGATTGAACCGATTGTCGTCGGCAGTGCCGCCTGGATCGCCATTGTTGCCGCCGGGCAAAACGTTCCGCGCCCGGATGCCACGGGGGTCGAGCTCGACGACGAAACGCATCGAAGCGCCGCCGGAGAAGTCGAAGTTGTCGCTGTTCAGGCTAAAGCCGGCAGGGTTGACCGTCTCGCGGAACCCAGGGGCGGCAAAGGGACCTAGGTCGAAAATATTGAGCCCAGCCTGCCCCAGGAAGTGCTGAAAGCGCACTCGGTGAATGCGCCCCCAGAGCCATTGGTTCTGGTCGTTAGTGGAGAATTTGCCCTGTAGGAATTCAAGCCCGTCGCGGAGTGCGCGGAGCAAAATTTCATCGCGCCGCTCACGCTCGGGGGTGTTGCGATCGTCCCACAGGGAGCTTTCACCGGTGGCGTCTTTCGTGTGCACGACAAATCCGGCATCCGTGCGTTCTTCGTCTTCCAAGAGGTGCAAGAGGGCACGCGTGGCATCGTCTCCTCCGGGCACGCCAATTCCCGTGCCGGCGAAGTCGTCGGCCAAGGTGAGGCGGCTCAAGCGGGTCAGGAATCCGGCGAAGATGGAGGTGGCGACAGCGTCCTCTTTCTCCTCATCGGTAATCGGTCGGGAGCGCTGCGGCATGTCATTCCGTTCATCCGCGGGGTCGACACCCGCGGGGGTATCGAACGGCGGCGAGCCATCCCGTTCTTCTCCCCACTGCCGTAAGCGATCGAGGGCTTCTGCCATTTCTCGGGTCACGAGTTCCGGCCGCCGCTCTGCTGCAGCGAACAGGAACCGAAGAAACCTGGCCGCTTCCTTCGAGCTGTGGTCGTACTGGAAGCGTGCCATATCTTCCAAATGCAGCTTTCCCGGACCGCTACGGGTGATGGCGTTGGTTAGAAGCTCTGTGGCCCGCTGGGCGCGGAAGCCGTTGGCGAACTGATACCCAAGGTACACGTCGTCGTTGAGTGGGTCGTTGTCCAACGTTCCACCAACTTGATCGTTGTTGGCGGTGACAAGAAAACCAGCCGCGGGATTGACCGCTTGCGGGATTTTTTCGCTGGGGAGCCAGAGAGTTCGACCTTGGGCATCGGTTAACCACTCAGCTTCGCCCGTACCTGGTAGGGGCAGGTACGGAACCACGCCCTGGGGTCGCTGCGGTATCAAAACCTGAGTGGAATAAGCGATATTCCCCTCGATGTCGGCCCAAATCCAGTTTTGCGCTCCTACGCCAAAGTTTCGCAAAGCGTTGCGGAAGTCGTTCACGTTGCGCGTTCGCATGAGGTCGAACAGGAAGCGTGCATCGTTGGTGATCTCGTGCCCGGTCCACCGCACTGTCATGCCCGTGGCTGCAAGCCCAACCACGCCGTCGTTAAGGTTGGGATCGGCCACGTTCGGCCCGTGGTGAGGCACCACTTCGATCACGAGCACAAACGGCTGTGGACGACCACGCATGGCGATAGGCTCTTCGATGCGCAACACGGGCACGCGGTTACCACGAAAGCGGACCGTTCGTGGCGAGGGCGGATAATCTGCGGGTGTTTCGAATTCCTCCACGTACACGTCCGTGACATCGTACCCCGCCGTGGTGGCGCCCCAAGCACCGTTGCGATTGTGCCCCAAAATCACACCCGGAAGCCCTGGGAAGATCACCCCGATGACGTCCTCCTGGGTTTCGGCAATCGCGAGATGCAGCATGTGCCACACGGGCGGGTTGAACAGCGCTAGGTGGGGGTCGTTAGCCAAAAGCGCATGTCCGCTCTGGCTGAACCTCGGCGACACGATCCAATTGTTGCTCCCTGCACCGCGGCTGCGACGACCAAACGGCAGAGCAGCCGCAAGCTCGTCGAACATGGCCGAGAGTTCTTCCAAGACGCTGGGCGGCGGCAGCAAGAGCCGATCCTCGATTCGCGGCGAAACGTGGTTGGCCAACCGTGGCACCCTTGGAGGAAGCACTGTGGTTGGTGCCGAGGGCGCGAAGCGGTAAACGTCACGAAAAACAGCCTCAGGCAAATTCTGCTGCGCCCGAGCCCATTGGATTTCCTCGCCCGAGGTGTCGGAGAGACTAAAAGCCTGGAGGCGGGCCACGGCGAGACTATCTGCCGGTTCCCACGGGCTGAGCTGCTCGGCGGTGAATCCCAAGACTCCGACCAACGTGTACTCAGGCGGCAGGTGGGCACCGTTTCGGCCTGCCTTGAGGTCCGTTAGCCACGCATTCACGCCAGCACTGTAGGCCTCCAGGAGGTGGGCCACTTCAGGGTCCTGAGCTTGCACGTACTCCCACATCGCTTGGTGCAGTCGCCGGCCGTCGCGTGTGGTGAAAAAGGTCCGCATTTGCACGTCGGTCGTCAGCGAAAGTCGGCCGAAGAGCTCACTGAGGCGGCCAGTGGCGAACCGGCGGATAACATCCATCTCCCAAAAGCGTGCTTGCGCAGTGAGGTAGCCTTGTACGTACAGCGCTGAGGCGTAGTTGGGCGCGTACACGTGCGGCATCCCTAAGTCGTCGAAAACGACGTCGACTATGCCACCAAGACCCGCAACCTCGATCGTGCGTTCGGTCGGTAGCGCGGCGATCGGATCCTGCGTCCCTTCGCCATCGTCGCCACAGCCGCTTGCCACTACCACGGCGACAGCGAGTGCTAGGAGAAGTGAGCCGGATGAAAGGAGACGCTTCGCAAAGAGAAAAGATCGTTCGTGGCTCATGGTTGTTCCCTTACCCAGTCGCTCCCGCGTCGCGCAACCTGGTCGGCAAACTTTCTTCGTGCTCGGAGTCAAAACCGGCTGCCCGAGGAGTAGTTGACCGCTGCTGAAGCAACGTGATAGCCACCAACACATGGCAGCCGCAGAGCAAGGAACACCGAAGCCACCAAAAGCGTATGAAGAGTTCGTCCAGCGCTTTCCTAAACTGGGCCAAGCGTGGGACGCCATTGCAGAAGCAGGCAACGAAGGGCCATTGGACCCCAAAACTCGCCGCTTGATCAAGTTAGCGGTGGCCGTGGGTGCGATGCGTGAAGGGGCGGTGCGGGCCAGTGTCCGAAAAGCCTTGGCGGCAGGAGTTGCGCCGGCAGAACTCGAACAGGTAGTGGCTCTAGCAGCGGGTACCATTGGGCTGCCTGCAGCGGTGGCGGTATTTACGTGGATGCGCGAAGCCGCCGAGTGACGGCAGCGCAGCGTGGCCGAGGCATCCAAGGAGTAAAGCGAGGAAAGAGTTTGAGTTGGCTGCCTCGCGCCGGTTGTGGTTCCTGACCGGAGAGGTGAAAAAAGGATCTTCTCGCGGGAGCTGCGCGCGGATAAGAGGTTGGGCCGACGAGGTTGCAGATGGCGCGCACGAATCATCGAGACCCCAAAAGCATTTACCGGGACAAGCTCCGCACGGCAGCAGAAGCAGCCCAGCTCGTGCAACGCGAAGACACCCTGGCCGTGCCAATTGCTACCGGACAACCTACGGCTTTTCTCACGGCTCTCGGCGAACGGGACGACTGGATCAATCTCGTGATCTTCTCGGCCTTGATGATTCGGCCCTATGCCGTGTTGCAAAAGCCGGGCGTGAGGCTGATCTCGGGCTTTTTTGGTCCCATCGAGCGGATGCTGAAAGCAGCCGGTGCCCGAGTGGATTACTTGCCAGCGGACTTCCTGGGTTGGGAGCGATACGCTCGGCTCGTCCCTCCGCGTGTGATGGCGTCGGCGTTCGCTCCGATGGACGATCACGGATACCTCAACTTCGGCCTTCACTCCGGTGCCACGTTCCATGCATTCGTGGCGGCGGCGCGCGACCCGAATCGGCTCGCGATTGCGGAGGTGAATACGACAATGCCCCAAGTGTGCGGGTTGGCACGGTTCGGCGGCCATCGGATTCACGTTTCGCAGGTTGATTGCATCATCGAAACCAACGACCCAGTGTTCGAACTTCCTGATGAACCGGTGGCGGATCAAGACCGGGCCATTGCCGAGTACGTCGAGCGCCTGATCGATAACGGAGCCACACTGCAGATTGGAATTGGTGGGGTCCCGAACATCGTCGCGAAATTGCTTGCCGAGGGGAAGAAGGGGGACTTTGGCATCCACACGGAGATGCTCGTCAACGGCATCATGCACTTACACCAAGCCGGCAAGGTGACGAATCATAAAGGTGTGTTCGATGGCTTTTCCGTGGCCACTTTTTGTGCTGGCAGCCGACAGTTGTATGACTGGGTGCACCGGAACCCCGAAGTGCGGATGTTGCCAGTGACTTATGTAAACGATCCGGCGATCATTCGTCGTAACCGGGCGATGGTGAGCATTAACGGCGCGCTAGCCATCGACTTGAGTGGGCAAGTCATGGCCGACACCATAGGCCCACGACAGTATTCGGGGGTCGGCGGACATGAACTTTTTGTCATTGGCGCGCACGACAGCGAAGGGGGCAAGAGCTTTATTTGCTTGCATTCTACAGCGAACTCGGGCGGGGAGCGTGTTTCCACCATTGTCGCGAGTTTCGCGCCCGGTACGCCAACCACAACGCCCCGGCATCACGTGCAATACGTGGTAACCGAGTTTGGCGCGGTGAATCTGTCCTTGCTGACCGACGCAGAGCGTGCCCGCGCATTAGTCGAGATTGCCCATCCTGATTTTCGCGATGAGCTCCGAGAGGCGGTGCGCAGGCGCTTTGGGTAACTTTGGGCGCGAAGCTCGGGCCGCACGGTGTGTGCGGCGCAGGCTGCTAGGTTCCGGTGCGTGAGAGGAGGACGAAAGGATGCAGTATCTCTGTCCGCGTTGTGGCCGCTCGTTCCGGGTAAAACCCCCTGAGGGTACCTGCCCCCAGTGCAATGCTGCATTGGTTTCGGAAAGCGAGAGCCATGACGGTGAGCGCGAGTCTCGAGAGGGCCAACCGCTACCTCCGAGACGGAGATTGTGATGCGGCTTCCGTGGGGCGCCTCACGAAGGGAAAAAGCTCGGGGGGCTCGCGCAGATCGTTGGGCGTACGCAGAAGCTGGCCGGGCTCTGAGCCGTTAGCTGCGACGAGGGCAGTAGCATGCGCGAACTGATTGCCATGTGGCGGAACACGCGCATGGTGGTGTTCACGGCGCTGACGGCGTCGCTGTACGCGGCGATTTTGATTCCGTTCAAGGTCCTGCCCATCATTCCGGGTGTCACAGAGCTGCGGCCTGCGAATGCGATTCCGGTGGTGTGTTCGTTCTTGTTCGGACCGGCTGCGGCGTGGGGTGCAGCAATTGGCAACGTGATCGGGGACTTTTTCGGCGGTTTTGGTCCTGGAGATCTTTTCGGTTTCGTGGGCAATTTTCTTTACGGCTTTTTGCCTTACCGGACGTGGGAGCTGTTGACCCAGCGGCGCCCGGTCTTGCGTGGGCCCATGGATTGGCTTTTGTTCACGGCGGTGGTGGGTTTGGCCAGTGGAGCGTGTGCGTTGGTGATCGGCTGGGGACTGAATGTGTTGGGCTTTGTGCCGTTTCGGGTGCTGGGGAACATTGTATGGATCAACAACATGCTGGCCAGCATGTTGTTGGCTCCGTTTTTGTTGGCGGTGGTGTATCCGCGAGCAGAGCGGGGTGGTTTGACGTACGGGCAGGTGTTGGGGCGGCGGGAGACGGGTAGGGTGGGATTGGCTTACGTGGGTTTGGGGTTAGTGGTGGGTGCGGTTGGTGTGGGGATGTGGTTGGGTAACGGTTTGTCGAGCGGTAGCGTGCGTGTGCCGTGGGTGGGGGAGGGCGTTGCAGGGGGGACCGGCGCATGGGCGGTGGGTTTGGGGTTAGCTCCGGTGTTGGTGGTGCTTTTGCTGGGGATGGTGTTGCTGTAGCGTGGATGGGCCGAGCCAATTTGCGGTGTACCTGCGCGGGGTGAGTTTCACGTACGCGGGAGGGGCTTTGCCTGCGTTACGTGGGGTGGACCTGGTGGTGAGGCGGGGGGAGATGGTGGTGGTCATGGGTGCAAGCCGCGCGGGCAAGAGCACCTTGGTCAAAGTGTTGAACCGAACCATTCCCTCCTTTCAGCCGGGCTCGTTGCAGGGGGAGATTTGGCTATTGGGGCAACGCTGCGAACAGGAAACCGTGGCCGACTTTGCTGGGCGCATCGGACTGGTGGCGCAAGATTTCGAGGCCCAGTTATTTTCGACCTCGGTAGAGTGCGAGGTCGCCTTTGCTCTGGAGCAGTTTGGGGTCAGCCCACCGGAAATGCGCCAGCGGGTGCACGCGGCGTTGCGGTCAGTTGGTCTGGAGGGATTCGAGGAGCGCGACCCGGCGACGCTCTCGGGTGGCGAGAAGCAGCGCTTAGCCATCGCAGCGATGCTGGCGTTGGAACCCGAGTTGTTGGTGCTCGATGAACCGACGACGGACTTGGACCCGCTGGGCAAAGAGGAGGTGCTAGCGGTGTTGGCTGGCTTGCGGCGAGAGGGCCGAACCCTCGTGGTCGTGGAGCACGAAACTATCGCCGCGGAAATGGCTGACCGGGTCGTATTCCTGGCCGAAGGCCGTGTGCTGGCCGACATGCCCGCGCAGGCTGCGTTACGCAGCCCTGAATGGTTCCGGTGCTGTGCAGTGAGACCTCCAGACCTGGCGGTGCTTGCACACGGTCTGGGCTGGGCCGAGCCAGTGCGGAGTGTAGAGCAGGCTGCGGCACGGGTACGGGAACGTCTGATGCCGGTGCAAAAGGATGATCGTGCTGCGGGGCAGCAGCAGGGCGAGGCATCGGGGCACGACGTTTTGCTCGTGGCCGAGAAGCTGTCGTTGCGCTACGAAGCGCATGCCCCTCCTGCCTTGGCCAACGTGTCGCTGACAATTCGCACCGGGGAGTTTCTAGCGCTGCTGGGGCACAACGGTTCTGGGAAAACGACGCTGGCGAAGTGCTTGAACGGCCTTCTGCGGCCTTCGGACGGTGAGGTACGCTGGAAGGGCGTGCCCATTCTCAGCATTCCGTTGGCCGAGCGGGCTGTGGCCGTAGGATACGTGTTTCAGAACCCCGACCATCAAATCTTCGCTGACCGGGTTTGGGACGAAGTGGCCTTCGGGCCGCGTAACTTGGGCTTATCCGAGCAAGCCGTGGCCGAGCGAGTGCGGCAAGCTCTGGGGGCCGTGGGTTTGCTGGAACGATGCGACGACGATCCCTTTTGGCTCACGAAGGGCGAGCGTCAGCGGCTTGCAGTAGCGTCGCTTCTTGCGCTGGAGCCCCAGGTATTGATTCTCGATGAGCCAACGACTGGTCTCGACTACAACGAGCAGCGACAAACGATGGAACTCATCTGTCGGCTGCACCGGCAGGGCATGACAGTCATCATGATTACGCACACAGCTTGGTTGGTTGCGGAGTACGCCGAGCGAGTTGTGTTGCTCCATCGGGGTGAGCTTTTGTTCGACGGGCCTACGCACGAGCTTTTCGCACGGGACGATTTGATGAACGCCGCCCGATTTCGAGTGCCCGACATCGTTCGCCTGGGCCAGCGCTGTGGTGTGCGGGTACGTTCGGTGGAAGAGCTAGTGCGGATGGTGGGTCGGCGGAGCGAAGATCGATGAAATTGAGCATTTATGTAGTGGCCAACACACCTCTGCACCGGTTGCACCCGGTGGTAAAGGTCGTCGGGATATTTTGTTTTTTTGTAGCCGCCTTTACGGCTGGAAGCCCGATCCAGAGTCTCCCGTTGGCAGCGGTGGTTGGGGCGCTTCTCTGGTTGGGTGGGGCATTGGCGAATGTGTGGCGGTTTCGGTGGTTTCTTGCGCTGGTGTTTTTCATGACGTTTTTGGTGTGGAGCCTGTTTTTCCACAGTGAGGCGCCATGGTTTGCTTGGGGCCCGGTCCGTTTAGGGTACGACGGCGTTCGGTTCGCTTTGGCGACTGCGTGCCGGCTGACGACATTTTTCGCCGTGGGTCTTTTGTTTCTTTCGACTACTCGCGTGGAGGAATTTGCCGACGCTCTCGGAATGATCGGTGTGCCAGCAAAGCTAGGGTTCGTCATGACCTTGGCGTTTCGACTCGTCCCGGCATTTGTCGACGCGGCGTTGTCCGTTGTGCAAGCGCAACGTTGCCGTGGCTTTGACTTCGATCGTGGCAATTGGCTTGAGCGGGTGCGTCACTACCTGCCGGTTATCGTGCCTGTTTTCATCGGGGCATTGCGCCGCGCTGATTTGATGGCCATGGCGCTCGAGGCGAGAGGCTTTCAGCTTCCGGGCCCGCGCACGAGCTATCGCACTTACGCTTGGGGTTGGGGCGACGCAATTGCCCTTGTGGGCTCAGTGATGTTGGCCGGAACGTGGCTGCTTTGGGCTCGGTTTGCCGGGGGAAACTAAAAGGGCGAGGCGCCAGCCCAATAACCCGATCTAGAAACGCACGTAGGACAAACGCCGTACGCCCCTGGTGGAGGTCGAACTCATTCTTCCTGGTCAGTGGATTCGTCCTTCGCTGGGCCTTGTTGCGCTTCGCGCGAGCGACGGGCCTCCACCCACCCTGGTCTTTCTTTTTGGGTCCTGGGGTTGTACACGAGTGCCCCTGGCGTGACGTTCTTTCGCACGGTGGTGCCTGTGGCGATGTAGGCATCGTCGCCAATGGTCACGGGCGCCACGAGTTGCGAGTCGCTTCCAACCTGTACGCGGGCTCCGATGACGGTTTTATGTTTGCGAAAGCCATCGTAGTTGCAGGTAATGGTGCCTGCGCCAATGTTGGTTTCCTCGCCGACTTCGACATCACCCAGGTAGGCTAAGTGATTAGCTTTCACCCCCGCTGCCAATACCGCGTTCTTCGTTTCGACAAAATCCCCAATGTGGACTCGTGGACCGAGACGCGTTCCGGGCCGGAGTTGCGCAAACGGCCCGACTACGACTTCGTCTGCCAGTTCCGCATCCTCCATGACCACGCCGAATTTAACGTGGCACTGACGGCCGATGCGCGAGTTAACGATGCGCGCGCTACCGTCGAGGCGCGTGCCCTCACCTACGGTGGTGCGTCCGTACAGGATGACGTTGGGGCCGATGGCAACGTCAGGAGCCAGCTCCACCAAGGGACCAACGTACGCCGTGGCAGGATCCACAAAGGTGACCCCATGGAGCATCCAGTGACGGGTGATTCTTTGGCGCAGAAGCGCCTCGCACCGTGCGAGATCGCTGGGATCACTCACTTGAGCGACCTCCTCGCCCAACGCGGTCGTTGCCCCCACACGGAGGCCAGCAGCGCGAGCTAAGGCCACCACATCCGTGAAGTAAAGTTCCCCTTGGGCATTGTCCGGGCGCAAGCGGGCAAGCAAACTCCGAAGCACGGGTGCCTGCCCGCAGTACACACCGACGTTGACCTCGCGAATGTTCCGTTCTGCCTCGGTCGTGTCGCGTTCTTCGCGAATCAGCAGTACGTTGCCATCCTGGTCGCGCACGACCCGGCCGAAACCCTTGGGGTCGTCGACGAATTGTGTGAGAATCGTTACGGCCGCCTCTTGCACCTCATGGACCGCAACGAGGCGATACAATGTGTCGGTATGAAGTAGGGGCAAATCGGCAGGAAGGATGAGGACCACTCCGTCGTAGCCGGCTAACGCGTCGAGTCCGGCCTTGACCGCATCGCCCGTGCCGCGCGGGTGTTCCTGAACAGCAAACTGTGGTCGAAACGGTGCACATACCTCGCGAACGTCTCCCGCGTTCGGTCCGACCACAACCACGAGCGGTTGAGCGCGAACTGCCTGGAGTAGGCGAAGCGGATAGGTGAGGAGCGGCTCTCCCCCTAAGTGGTGGAGGACCTTTGGTCGCTGCGTACGCATCCGCGTTCCGCGGCCCGCGGCGAGTACGATCGCCGCGAGGTTGTTCGATGTAGCCATAGGAACTCCTTAAGTTGCTCAGGCGTAAAGTTATGCAATGTTCGCATGAATCAATGCTCACTGAAGATGTACGTTTTTACATAGTAGAGCCGTCATTTGTCTAGCCGCCAACGGACGACCTGCTCCTATAGCCCAGACGGCGACGACCGGTTAGGTCGCACCAGAAGCGCGGTGGTGGCGTATAAGAGAGCATCGGGCTTCGTTGACTTCTCCATGAGGTCGACTA
Source organism: bacterium HR30 (assembly GCA_002898795.1). GTDB lineage: Bacteria > Desulfobacterota > Binatia > HRBIN30 > HRBIN30 > HRBIN30. The sequence continues at coordinate 32,690 of BEIG01000026.1, forward strand.
ACATTGCGTGCATGCACATCGAGACGCTCAAGGTGTTCTGCGACGTTGTGGAGACGGGGAGCTTCTCTCAAGCAGCCGCACAGAATTTCATTACGCAGTCGGCGGTAAGCCAGCAACTGCGCAACTTGGAGACGAAATACCAATGCCGGTTGTTGGAGCGGAGTCGTTCTGGAGCAAAGCCAACCCCTGAAGGGGCTATTTTGTACCGAGCGAGCCGCGAAATTCTGGAGCGATACCGGCAGATCGAAACGGAGCTGCAGGAAAGCGCGAAGATTGTTTGTGGCCCGTTGCGCGTAGCGATTGTCTACAGCGTGGGTTTGCATGAGCTTCCGCCCTACCTGAAGGAGTACTTACGTTTGTATCCTCAGGTCAACGTGCATGTGGAGTACTCGCGCCCCAACAAGATTTACGAAGACACAATCGCGGGCCGAATCGATCTGGGCATTGTTGCCTACCCGTCGAAGCACCCGCAGATCCAAATCGTGCCATTTCGTGAAGACAAGCTTGTGGTGGTCTGCCCACCGGACCACCCGCTTTCGAATCAGAAACGGGTAACCCTATCCAGGCTCGATGGTGAGACCTTCGTGGGGTACGAACGCGAGGTCGCCACGCGACGTGCGCTGGACCAATTATTCCGCGATCGCCAGATCCAGGTGCGGTACGTCGGAGAGTACGACAACATCGAGACGATCAAGCGAGCGGTAGAGATCGGGCAAGGAATCAGCATTGTGCCTCTGGCTTCGGTGAGGCACGAGGTGGAGCACGGCACAATCAAAGTCGTTCACCTTGCCGACGAAACGATTCTTCGCCCACTCGGGATCGTGCACAAAAAGGGTCGCCACTTGTCCCCGGCGGCAGTGAAGTTCATCGAAGTGCTGAAGCGGCCGGACCTGCAACAATTGCACGAGTAGGGTGGCAGGATCATCAGCCTGGTGGCACGAGGATGTGCTCGACGGGGTCGGGGATTTCGTGCGGTTGCCAGAGCGCCGATTTGAAGTACGCAAAGCGACGCCAATCATCGGTGCAGGAAGCGAAGTAGCGGCTGTTGGGGTTTCCGCTAGGTCCGGAGGAGTGTGCAAAGTACGCCTCTTCAGGTTTCGCTAGGTCGCAGACGAATCGGCTGGTTGCACCGACCAAGGCACGAAGACCTTGGCCCAGCGGACAGGCCACGCTGGGGCTGACGGTGTAGAGATCTCCGGGCAAGCCATCGTCCATCGCTCGGAACCAGCGGCCCACGAAGCGGAGTTCTCCCAGCCA
>BEIG01000027.1 GCA_002898795.1 bacterium HR30
TTTGGAGGACCAACGCCGAGTCGATTTCGGCAAAGAAGTAATTCCTTTCGCGATTCACCATTACTACGTGCGGGCGTTTTTTTTCTCCGGCTACTGGGAAGATATTGGAACGATTCGGACCTTTTACGCAGCGAACTTGGAACTTGCTTCGGATCGCCCGCCGATCAACCTGTTCGACGAAGAACGACCCATTTACACACGCCCCCGGTTTCTGCCCGGATCTCGCGTCGCCGGTTGCGACGTGCGCCAAAGCATTATTTGTGAGGGAAGTTGCCTCGAAGCTGCTGCGATTGACGGTTGCGTGATCGGGATTCGCAGCATCGTTCGGCGCGGAGCCCAACTGCGCCGCGTGGTCATGATGGGAGCCGACTACTACGAGGATGGCTTAGCGGGCCAAGTGCCGCTTGGGGTCGGAGAAAATTGTCTGATCGAGAACGCAATCATCGATAAAAACGCGCGCATTGGCGCAGGGAGCCGAATTGTGAACGCAGCGCAGGTCAAACATTTTGACGGCCCGAACTTTTTCATCCGTGACGGTATTGTCATCGTGCCCAAAAACGCCATCGTTCCACCGGGGTCCGTCATTTAACCTGAAGCTGACGGAGCCCGGCACCCCGCCTTGCGTCTACGACGCTAATGCGCGCATACACGGAAGTCTTCCGTCGATGGATCAACCCAAGAGACAAATATATCGAGGGAAAGTCGTCAACCTCTGGCTAGAGGAAGTACAGTTACCAAACGGCAGTCATGTGAGTCTGGAGATCGTCCGTCACCCCGGGGCAGCTGCGGTCGTGCCGTTTCACAGCGACGGGGAGGTGACGCTCATCCGCCAGTATCGGCACGCTGCTGGGGGCTTCATCTGGGAGGTCCCAGCCGGCAAGTTGGACGGCGAGGATCCCGCCGTTTGTGCCCTACGTGAACTCAAGGAGGAGGCGGGCCTCGCTGCAGCACGGCTGACGTATTTAGGATGGATTTTCACCACCCCGGGCTTTACCGATGAAAAAATTCACTTGTATCTTGCTGAAGAGCTGTCTCCGGCGCCGCAGCGCCTCGAGCACGACGAGGTCATTAGCTGTGAACGTGTGAGCCTCGAGGAGGCTGTGGCGATGGTGATCCGCGGAGAGATCGTCGATGCGAAGTCTGCTATTGCCTTGTTCCTGGCGGCCCAGCACATTCAGCGCCGGAGTGAACCTTGATAAGAGAGATCAGGAAGGGCGACACCTCCGTTCTGGTCTGACCACACAATGGACACCGCTGCCAGGTATCGCTTACTCGTCACGAAACTTCGGGAGTTTGCCCGTCTAGAAGAAGCACTCAAGCTTTTAGAGTGGGATCAGGCCACCCACATGCCTCCCGGTGCGCAGCACGACCGCGCCGAACAAATGAGCGTGGTTACAGGAATGTTGCACAGCCTTCGTACGAACCCGAGTTTCTTAGATCTCCTCGATGAGCTTGCGGCGCGGATCAAAGAGCTGGATCCGCCCGCTGCCGTGGATGTGCGGGAAACAAAATGGCGAGCGGACCGCTTACGAAGGGTGCCAGCCGAGTTGCAGGCGGCGCGGGCCCGGACACAAGCGCTTGCACGGGCCGCGTGGCTGGAGGCACGGGAGCAAAACAACTTCGAAACACTACGGCCGCACCTGTATGAGGTCGTACGTCTGGAGCAAGAATACGCGCATAGGCTGACAGATGATGGCAACCCGTACCAGGCGCTGTTGGAAGACTACGAGCCCGGTATTCCGCTGACCGTCATCGACCAGCTTTTCCAAGAACTCCGTAAGCCGCTGATTCAGCTCGCCCAAAGCCTAAAGGAACTGTCCCGAAGGCGACGGAAACACCAATCGGTGCTTCGCGGCCACTTTCCTACGAATGCCCAGAGGAGTTTTTGCCGCTTTGTGGCAGAACGGCTCGGTTTTGACTTCCACCATGGGCGAATCGATGAATCGGCGCATCCGTTCTCCATTTCCATTGGCCGCGACCACCGGGTCACCACGCGCTACGAACAAACCGATTTACGGGTTGGGCTTTACTCTACCTTGCACGAGCTTGGCCATGCGCTTTACGAGCAAGGGCTGGATCCAGAAGCTCACGGGCTGCCGCGTGGAACCGCTTGTTCTTTGGGGGTTCACGAGTCGCAGTCGCGCCTGTGGGAAAATTTCATTGGCCGATCCGAGGGATTTTGGCGCTTTTTGCTCCCCCACGCTGGTCGCCTTTTGCCTAGCCTTAAAGGCGCGCCTCTCGAAGCTGTACTCGTCGACGTGAACGAAGCAGCGCCTAGTCCTATTCGCACCGAGGCTGACGAACTGACCTACAACCTCCATATTCTCCTTCGTTACGACCTCGAGCGGAAGCTTATAAGCCAGGAACTCAGAGTGGAAGAACTTCCGGAAGCGTGGCGTGTGGGGATGGAACAACTCTTGGGCATTACGCCAGCCTCCGACCGTGAGGGTGTACTCCAGGATATTCACTGGCCTAGCGGAGCATTCGGCTACTTTCCCACATACACACTGGGAAATGTTTTCGCTGCGCAGATCATGGAAGCTGCTGAACGGCAAATCGGCCCATTGTCACCTCAGATCGAGCGGGGTTCGTTCCGAGCTCTGCGAGAATGGCTGACGACCCAAATCCACCGCCGCGGGCAAGAGGAAAGATCCATCGAGTTAATCCGGCAAGTGACAGGAGAGAAGCCGTCGTCCCGCGCCTTGCTGGATCACCTGCACCACCGGTTTCGATGGTGGGTCGACCACGGGGGCTTCTAACTGTCCAGAAACGTCTATCTGAAAAAGCTTTCCCAAACAGTGCGTTCAGGGTATCCTCTGAGTCAGTTAAACGGGTCGTGTTACCTGCTTGAGGTACGTCATGGTCGTAGACTCGGGAGGGAAGGTGAATAGACCAACTACCTCATGGGTCCTCTGCCTCGAAAGAATTCACAATCGAGCTTACCACATGCTCCTTGCCCGCATCGTGGAGGGGCTGGTTGTGTGGGGCATACTCGAGGGATTTTATGCCGCCGCAATTCGGCCGTTGTGGGCAAGTCGGCTCCTCCTTGTCTTGTATCTGTTGGTCAACTGTGCCCTCGTTCTCCCACAGCGCCGCCGGGCTGTGACGCCGATGTTGGTCTGGCTCGACATCATTGCCAACCTAGCTCCGATGGCCGCGGCCACCCACTGGTCTGGTGGACTCGACAGCCCCATCCTACCCATCTTCGTGATCAAGATCGGGAACTATGGTCTCATCTACAGCGTTGCCACCGGCGTGCGCGCGGCGTTCGCAACGGTTTTCTTGCTCTCCGGGTTTCAACTCACCGGGCACCTTGGCATCGGCCCCAGCGCAGAACTTCGACTGGTCCCAGAAAGTACTCGGCAGCGTCTCACCCTCGGCTTCGGCACCTTTCTCTTCGTGGTCGGCAGTTACGGCGCGGTACGCTTCTTCCGTGAAATTGGGGATCGGGAGAGGCGACTCACGCAAGCACTGGAAGAACAGCGCCGCCTGTCTGCGCAGTTACTGGAGGATCGCGAACGATTGCGACAACTCTCGCAGCGTTTGGTCGATGTGAGCGAGGCGACCATGCAAGCCGTGTCGCGAGAGCTCCACGACGACTTCGGGCAGGCAATCACGGCGGCACGGTTGGATCTCAGTCGAATTGAGCGGGCCTTACCTCAGTACCCTGAGTTGCAACGGCAACTCGGGGAGGTGCGGCACCAGTTGGGCGGGATTCTAGAAAACGTTCGCAATTTGTCGCACATGCTACGCCCGGCTGTGCTGGATGATTTAGGACTGATAGCCGCACTCGAGTCCTACGCCGTGCGCTTTTCCGAGAGGACCGGCATCCACGTCGAGGTTCAGCTTCCCACTGTAGAACCACAGCTTGCAAGCGAGGTGCAGCTTGCTTTGTACCGTACGCTTCAGGAAGCACTCACCAATGTCGCGCGCCATGCCAGGGCGCGGAGTGTCCTGGTCGTGCTCGAACACGAGCACGACCGTGTTCGGCTACGAATCCGTGACGACGGCCAAGGGTTCAACCTCGAGCAGGGAGGTGCTGGGCAAAAGAGCACCGGGTTCGGTATTACGGGGATGAGGGAACGAGCGGAGTTGTATGGAGGACGTTTTTTTCTGACCTCGAGCGTAGGACGCGGCACGGAGATTTCGGTCGAACTACCGGTTTCGTGCCCAAGGGAGGGAGCTCGTGGAAACGGGGTCGAGACAAATTACCGTGCTGTTGGTTGAAGACCACACCGTGGTACGAAAGGGGATCCGCCGCTTACTGGAGGATGATCCCCGACTCCGTGTGGTTGGAGAGGCAAGCAACGGCCGCGATGCTCTGGCTTTGGCTCAGCGGCTACAACCGGACGTGGCTGTGGTGGACGTCGGCTTACCAGGGCTCAACGGGATCGACTTCACTCGCCAGCTCCGCACCGCGTCGGAGCATACAGCCGTGGTCATTCTCTCCATGCACGGAGACCAAGCGTACGTCCGCCGCGCTCTACAAGCTGGAGCCAAGGGCTATTTGGTGAAAGACTCGGAAGACCAGGACCTGATCAAAGCCATCCTAGCTGTTGCGGCCGGCAGCTCTTACTTTGACCCGACGGTGTCGAGGGTCGTCCTAGATAGTTTTCTCGGCGCAGCCACCGCGCCTGAAAGCGAGGATGAACTCGCACGCCTAACAGACCGCGAGCGCGAGGTTTTACAACTGGTGGCAGAGGGTAAGAGCAGTAAAGAAATAGCCCAAATCCTCGGGCTGAGTGTGAGCACGGTCGAAAGCCATCGCAAGCACATTATGGAAAAGCTCGATCTACACAACACCGCGGCCATTGTCCGCTTCGCTGTTCGAAAGGGAATCGTGCACTAGGCAAAAAGGCACGCCCGAGTTTGAAAAGCCGCCGGTCATGGATTCCATCGCAGGTGGCGACTTTGAGCTTGCAAATCACCGAGCAACAATTTGTCTTGCTTCGTGCCAACGACACGCACAAAAATGGGTCGATTCCGTCAATGGACATGAGTCAAAAGGCGCTCACGCGCATCCGTGTACTCCTAGCCGACGACCATGTGCTTGTACGGGGGCGGGTCCGAGGTTTGTTGGAATCAACCCAGCTCTTCCAGGTCGTTGCTGAGGTTTCGGACGGACCAACTGCCGTTGCTGAGACTCAACGGCTTTGCCCAGACCTTGTGATTCTTGATTTTGCACTGCCCTGCTTGGACGGGTTCAAGACTGCGTTTGCGGTCCGGACCGGTTGTCCGAAGGCACGCATTGTCATGCTCTCAATGTACGATGAGCCTGGCTACGCTCAGCGTGCCCTACTGTCCGGTGCGGGCGCGTTTCTCCCCAAATGCTCCCTCGACCTTACGTTGGTACCAACCATTCTCCGTCTGTTCGAAGAACATGAGCCGTTTCCGTCCACCCCACCCCCTCGCCCGAGCTTCCACAGCGTGGAGAGCAACCCACTTGGGCCGTTGGTTCCCGTGCTTTCAGGAACGCCGCGTCGGCGAGCTTCGGCGGCGCTTGCTCGGTTTGGGAAGGCCTGGCGAAACTGGCGCCTTTTGACCCGGTCACCAAAGAGTTAACACATCACCAATCTCGGCGGTCGAAATCCCCAGTTTCCAGAATTCCCTTTTTGCAATCCCTGCCTCACATTAGTGTCACTCGGAGGGAGGGATGTCACGCCGAAGGGGGATTGGGTTAGACTTCGTCGACGCGCTGCCGACGGACGGAGAGCGTCGGTTAATGCTTGCCGTGTTGATCGATGCAGTTCGGCTCACGCGCTCGCTGCAGGCTGAGGAGGCTCGAGTAGGGGAACTCCCCATGCTGAAGCGGCGGCTACTGGCCCGCGAATACCAGTGGTTCGCATCGAAGGATCGGGAACGGCCTTTCGCGTTTCAAGCCATCTGTGAAGCGCTTGGGTTGGATGCCGATTATGTGCGCCGATGCGTGTTTCGCGAGGCGAGCACAAACTCCTCCATGCCAGTTCGGCGGTACGCGGCGCGAGTCGAAGAAAGCTGGTTGCGGCAGCGCAAGTACGGTGGCAAGATTGTCTTGCTTCGGCGCCGCAGGCGTCGCTCAAGGCAGGTACGAGAGAAGGCACCAGTTGCTTCCGGGCAACCCACTCGGCAAAGGGCAGCGGTGTGAAACGCGTTCTTTCTAAGGCGCGTTACCTTTGAAGGAAGGCCGAGTGCTGTTTGCCCGGCCTTTCGTTCGAATTCGCGGGGCTCAGTGGCTCGACTGCCAACCCGGGGGTGGCTCCCACACGGTCACTGTTTGTGCATGGCGGTGAACCTGCAAGAAGCGCAGCTCTGGGATGGCTAAACACGTCAAAGCATTTCCGTACACCAAGCCGGTGTCGATACCAATTTTGTAAGGCCAGTGCAAAAAGGGTTGGCGCATGGGCGTGTGACCGAAGACCACAGTACAGCCAAACGAATGGCGCGATTGAATCCATTCTTGTCGGATCCAAAGCAGATCCTCTTCGTCCTGGTCGGATAACGGGCGACGAGGGTCAAAGCCCGCGTGAACGAACAAGAACTCCCCCCAACGAAACGTCGTGGTAAGCCCGAGAAAAAATGCGCGGTGATCTGCCGGAATGGCCTGCCACAAGGCCTCTCCTGTAAGGCCGACTAAACCGTAGCTTCGTAAAGTACTTTCGCCCCCGTTGAACAAGAAGGCGTCTCCAAAGTGACCGTGCCGGCCGGCATAGTGGAGAAACATGTCTTCGTGGTTGCCTTTGAGGAAGACACACCGGCAGCCGGAAGCCTGCAACGCCAGCAGCCGCTCGACGACCGCTTTGGAATCCGGACCGCGGTCGATGTAATCCCCGAGGCACACAACGATGTCGCTCGCACCTGGCCGGATGGTGCCGAGTAAAACGTCCAGCTCCTCGGGACAACCGTGGATGTCGCCAATAACGAAAATGCGGTCGGAGCTCATACCTTTGGCCCTGGTCACGTGCGGAGCGCGTCGGCAATGACGTCGCTTTGCTCCACCACTTCGAGGGCCGCACGGTAGGGATCGATCGTGCCCTGCCGCAAGCGATCAAAGACATCCGCAAACGCGCCTCTCTCAGCGGCCGCAGCAAGACGGCGCGCGATTTCTTCCTCGAGGGCGAGGAGAAACTCCTCCTGTCGAACCGCCGCATTTGAGCGGGCTCGTAGGCCAGCCTTCTCCCGCCACGCACGGTGTTCCATCACCTTTTCCAGTAGTGTTTCCACCCCGTCACCAGTAATGGCACGTGTGAGCAGTACAGGCACGGCCCACCCTGCAGTCGGACGCAACTGCAACATGGCTTCCAGCTCGACTTTGATGCGATTTGCGCCCTCACGGTCCGCTTTGTTGACCACGAAAATATCCGCAATTTCCAGAAGGCCGGCCTTCATGGTCTGAATCGTATCGCCGGCCTCCGGAACGAGGACAACCACGGTTGTGTCTGCCACACGCATCACGTCGAGCTCCGTTTGGCCGACTCCAACCGTCTCGACCAAGATGAAGTTTTTGCCGAAGGCATCGAGCAGTTCGACGATTTGCCGCGTCGTTCGCGACAGTCCGCCGTGGCTGCCGCGAGTACTCATGCTGCGGATGAAGACCGATTCGTCCAAATAATGCGCTTGCATCCTGATTCGATCGCCCAAAACCGCTCCACCGGAGAATGGGCTCGAAGGGTCGACCGCCACAATACCCACAGAGTAGCCACGCGCCCGTAAGGCTCCTGTGAACCGGTCAACCAATGTGGACTTGCCCGCCCCGGGCGGACCAGTGAACCCAACCACATAGGCTTGCCCGCAATGCGCATGGATACGGCTGAGGATCGTGTTCGTAGCCGGGTGACCGTTTTCCACCAGCGTCATCAGTCGCGCCAAGGCACGACGGTCGCCTGCAAGCATCTGATCGACAAGTTTTTCCACGTTCATCGCACGTACTGCGCTCTGTAATCTAGTCTCCAGCACTCAGCAACGAATTGTTGGCGAAAGCGTTCCTGCCCGCCACTTGAAGCTGGCCACGAACCGCTGCTAGCGCAGGGCACGTGCGTGCGCTGCTGAATCCGACTTTTTGGTTTGGAGTTGCTCTCATCCTTCTCGGTGTCGGGAACTGGGTGATCGGTGAAAGCAAAGTGCAGGCACACCGGCGCTTGCTGCGTAGCGCCGAGATGCAGGTGGTGGTTACTCCTACCGATGGCTTTGATCAACTCAACGGACGCACAAACGCGAGCCTCTTGAAACCGTTTCGTGTCTCTGCCGGGCGAGTGAGCGCGCTGGAGCAGAAGCTCGACTTTTACCGCGTGGTGAAGTCGGGGGGCCGCGTGTTTTGCCTTATCGGAACACTTTTTGTGCTCGTGGGCTGTTTACGTGCTTCGCGTCACACACGGTTACTTAGCCGCACTGGATCTATTCCCGTGCGTCGCTCTGAGGGTTCCTTGGCGGCTCGCCCGATTCCGGGCCCTCGTGACCACTTGAACCCAGATTAAGCTCACCCTCGGGGTCCACCCCCGGCCGCTCTGGTTGCGGTTCCGAAAAGACCTTGATGGCTGACACGCGTAGCCCCCGCGAGGTCCAACTGACATCGAACCCCACCTCCATTCCTACCCTCAGGTCGTCGAACTTCTCCGCACCAATCAAGCGTACCAGAGGCCACTCGAAGGGGATGCGTCGCCCACTGCCGGCTGCTTCCACGACACCGCTGCGAGCACCCAGGCGTAACTTCACGATGCGCCCTGCGTAGAAGCTCCCCCGCAACACCTTTGCTTGAGGCTCGCCTTCCCCTGCCATCAGCGTACGCCAGGCGCTGCAGATCGAGCGACTTCGTTAATCTTTTCGACGCCGACCCGCGCGACAAAATCCGCAAACCCCTCGGCTTGGAGCCGTTCGCGGCGGTACAAATCAGCAATGACCCGAACAACGTTGGGGACTTCCGCCGCCGGGAACCGCCCTGCCACACGCTTGCCCACCATGGCATCGTCTTCGCCAAGCCGCGCTCCCACCAGCATGGAGTAGTAAGGCCGGTGTTGTCCATCGGCGTCCTGCAAGGACATGCCGGTGAGCCCAATATCCCCAACATGATGTTGCCCGCAGGCATTGGGGCAGCCGCTAATACGGATCCGAAACACTCCGAGCTCGTCAATCAACGAACCAGCGCCGGCTAGCTCCTGGCGCAGTACTTCTGCCATACCCATCGAACGGCTTACGGCAAGGCTGCAATAATCCGCGCCTGGGCAAGAGACGACGTCGGTGATATGGAGCGCATCCGGCGCGCCAAGCTCGATCTCCACCAGCGAGCGCCAAACCTTTTCCAATCTATCTCCCGGAATCCAGGGCAAGAATAAGTTCTGATCATTCGACGTGCGGAGCTCACCTGCGCCGTGTTCCCGTGATAACGCGGCCAAACGACGCATCTGGTCGCTGGTCAGGTCGCCGAGCGGCAACTGCACGGTTACACCAAAGTAACCGCCTTGTTTTTGGACGAATACGTTCGTCCGTAACCACCGAGCAAACTCTCCCTCGGCCCTACGGGGCGGTTCCGCGGGAGGATGGTACGGCTTCCGCTGGGGATAAGCGGCCAACAAGTCGGCCAACTCAGCGCGCAACTGCTCCCCGAGTGCGCTTTGCACTCGACTGTACGTGTCCGCAATCTCCCGGCGAAAATTTTCGACGCCAATCCGCTGTACCACGTACTTCATCCGGGCCTTTTTCCGGTTCTTCCGCTCTCCCAAGCGGTGTTGCACTCGAACAATCGCCTCAGCGATCGCCAACAGGTCCTCCGCGGGAACAAATTCCGCCACCCGTTTGGCCAAGAACGGCTGCGCCCCTAAGCCTCCACCCGCAAGGACCAAAAACCCCGGCCGCCCCTCTTGCACGCGAGGGTAAAAGGCAATGTCGTTGACCGGACCTTGCACGCAATCGTAGGCACAACTCGAAAAGGAAATTTTAAACTTGCGCGGCAGCGTAATGTTGAGGGGGTGAAAGAGGAAGTATTCATTGAGCGCGAATACGTAGGGCACGATGTCAAATGGCTCGTCCTTCAGAAGCCCAGAGTGAAAGCATCCCGTGATATTCCGAATGCTGTCCGCGCATGCGCCTCGCGTGCTAATGCCGACAGCGTGCAGCCGCCTATACATCGGCACCACATTCTCGAGAGCCACCCAATGCAACTGGATGTCTTGTCGTGTGGTCACGTGCAACACACCACGAGCGTAGTCCTCAGCAATGTCCGCTATGGCCTCGGCTTGCTCCGCAGTCAGTACCCCGGCAGGCAACTTAATCCGTTGCATGTGACTCGTGTGATCCAACTGGTAATAGAGCCCGTAGCTCAGCCGAATCGGCCGGAACTCGTCATCGCTCAGTTCGCCACGCTGGTAACGCTCGATCCGCGATGCGTGGGCCTCTAGGGCTTGCTCCCGCATTTGCTGTCTTGTGCGCATTAGCACCATCTCCTTAACTGTTTACCCTATTTTCTCAATCGTCGTCCTTATAGGTCAACAATTGCCTAGTCCCCGCCACGATTCAAGCCTGGAGCCCTCGCAATCGAGTTCATGGTTTTGGAGCCATAATCACAAGGACAACCAGCCGACCCGCACCTACGTTCCGAACGGCGTGAACGCTACCGGCCGGCACGAATACCGCGTGGCCGACACCCAGAGTTCGTTCCTCCTCTCCGACAGAGAACGCTCCTTCCCCCTGGACTACGTAGTAAACCTTATCGGAGCCTTCGTGTACGTGGCCGCTCTGCGTTTGGCCAGGTTCGAAGCCGTAAACATCGCAAAACATCCGCTCGGTCTCGAACAAGTTGGTCTTGCACAGTTTGTCTGTTCGAAACGAAGCGGCGCTCAAGACGTTCGTGAACCACCCCATGTTGCTCAATCCCTCCCTTTTGCCACATCCCACTTCGGTTGCGGGTTGTAGCGGCAAATGCTAGCCAGAAAAGGTTGCCGGTTCACGGGGACCGGCCAGCTTTTTTCTTACGGAGCATTTTCTTTATGCCTTTGATTCCAGCCACTCAACTCCGAGCAGGAATGATCATCAAGCACCAAAACGATCTGTACCGGGTTTCGAACGTAGTCCATGTCACGCCGGGAAACTGGCGAGGGATGGTTCAAACCCGCATGCGTAACCTGCGTTCAGGGGTACAGATCGAAAACCGGTTCCGTTCCGAAGACCGAGTAGAGCGGGTGACGCTGGAACAGCACGAAATGGAATTTCTGTACGAATCCGACGGGCTTTACCACTTCATGAATACAGAAACCTTTGAGCAGATAGCGTTGGACGCCGAGGCATTGGGCGACGCCACGCAGTACCTTACGCCGAACCTTCGCGTGCAGGTGGAATTTTACGAAGGTCAACCAATCGGTGTAAGCCTACCGAAAACGGTGGATCTCCGGGTGACCGAAACAGAGCCAGCACTCAAGGGGGCAACCGTCACCAACGTGCTCAAGCCTGCAGTGGTCGAAACGGGGGCTACCGTTCAAGTTCCTGGGTTTATTTCTGTCGGGGACGTGATTCGGGTGGACACGGAAACGGGAGAGTACGTCTCCCGAGCGAAGTAACCGCTCACTGCAAAGCCCCTAACCGCAAGATCCAAGCGGGTGCTTAAAATCTCACCGCTCGGGCGAAACCTCTTCCAGTTCGCGATTGGCCGTTTCGGGTAACCAAAACCACACAATGACGGGGGCAATGGGCAAGGCGAGCACCAAAGTGCTGATTGCCGCAGGGTGCGACTGGAAGTAACTATACAGAACGCCCTCGACCAAAAGGCCTAACGCCCCGCCGATGGTGGTGACAACTTGCCGAACTCCTGAAGCCGTAGACCGGTACGAAGTGGGAAACAGCTCTGCTCCTAAAGCCGCAAAGAGGGGCGAAATAATCTGCAACGATAGCAGCATAACCCCAAAGGCCACCGGCACTAGCGGGCCAGAAAGGTTGTAGAAGGCCAAGAGGCCCAAGGCATTGGCCACCATGGCCACGACCAATACTTGTTTCCGACCCCACCGATCGCCTAACCAACCAGCAAGAAGATTCCCAGCCGGAGCAACAATCCCGACCGTGAGAAACAGGAGCGTCACCTGGGCGGGGGCGTAACCATGCGTTTGCTGCAAAGTCTTAGAAACAAAGATGAGGGCTGCATCGAGAGTAAAGGCGACCGGCAGAAGTGCAGCACAAAGCGCAACGAGCCGACCAGGGTACATTTTGATCAAGTGTTTCACCGGAACAACAGCATTGCGCCAAGCTGACTGCTGGTTCGTTCTTTCTTGGTAATCGATGAAACGGCGGGTTTCGCGGAGCGATCGCCGAAACCACGCCAGCAATAACAGAGGCACAGCACCAAGGGCGTACAATGCGCGCCACCCGTATGGCAGGAGGTCAACTAACGCAAAGATGACCGAAGCCAACCCGTGGCCCAGCGTACCAAACGCGGAAAGCACCCCGATGCCCCAGCCCCGGTATCGTGCACGGATTTCTTCGGCGATCACAACGACCGCTAACATGCCCTCCGCCACGATGAACATACGGGCGACAAACTGAAACGCGGTGAACTGACTAGCGTCGCCGGCAAAAGCAGTGACAAAGGTCGCTAAGGTAAACCCCAATATCGTCAACAAGAGCAAACGACGCCGTCCTAATGAATCGGCCAGCAGCGTCAGCAGCAGTGCCGGCAGCACGCCGAGGCGGATTACCGCCGTCAACCCGCCGATGTCGCTTTCGGCAATATCCAGTCCCTCTTGGATCTGTGGCAGGGCCAGTCCGAGGATGGCGATGTCGTAACTGTCGATGAAATTCGCGGTCCCTAAGACCGCGACCACCCGCCACTCGTACGCGGTGAGCTGACGGCGCCCCTCCCGCAAAATCCTCCAAGGAGCAACCAAGGCCGCCCAGATCCAGGACCCCCTAAACACGCCGCTTCGACTGCTTCCCGAATTCATGCTTCGGCCTGTCATACTGAAGGGCCACGAGTCCCTCCACCTCTCACTGCCGCGTTGAGTTGGCAGCCGCAGCTGAGTACGCTGGCGTTGTGCGCCTCAAAACCTATCCAATCATGGGCCTGGTCTTCTTGCTCTCCGCTTCCCCGGTGCTGGGGCACGGGGGGCGAGCACCCTTCCTTCTTTGGGGAGGCTTGCCTCGCTCCAGCATCCCATGTCAAAGGGCAATCGGAACTGCCGCACGCCTTTGTGCCTTGGGCGCCGCGCAGACCCGCTTGCGCTGTTTGCTGACAGCATCCCCGCGTTGCACACCGGAACAGATCGAGCAACAGCGGCGGAGGTTGGAGGCCCGTGCCCTCGACCTCATTAGCCAGGCCTGCACCGACCGGGCTGTTGCTCAACTCGGGTTCGTTGGTGTCATCGAAGCTCAGGCCGACATTGCTAACAACTGCGCGAGGGGCGACCGCGATCTCTCCGCGATCTTTGGCATCAGCCAAGAATCCACAGCAACAGCCACTTGTACCACCCACATCGCTAGCGCCGCCGTGAAGTTGCTGCGGGTTGCCGTCAAAAATTGGCAAAACATGTTAGACCGCATCGCCTACAAAAACGTACCGCCGTCACGGAAAGCTTCCTTGCTTGCAAGCACCCGCACACGCATTGGCAAGGCGAAGGAGAAGCTTCGTCTTTTGGTCAGCACCGCGTGCCCAGGAGCACCTATTGCTTCGTTGCCCGCCCCGTCATTGGAAGAGGTGCTCACTAGCGTGGCGCTACTCGCCGAGTGCATTGCCGGAGCAGCTTACGTGCAAGACGCTGTTCACTGCACCCCGCTGCCGACGACCGCCCCTGCTTCACCGTGACTCCAGCCAAGAGAGGAAGTGCGCAATGGAACGGACGCGGTTGTTAAACGTGTCCGCGATCCAAAGGGCGCCGTCGGCACCCAGGGCCGCGCCCATGGGTCGGTTCAACAAGGCCGCACTTGCCTCGGCTTCGTCGCCCGCAAATCCGGCGGTGCCGCGGCCTACCACCGTCCGAATCACTCCTGTGGAATTGATCCACCGAATCGCACTGTTTCCTGTATCCACCACGAGCATGCCCCCATCGGCCAACAGCACGAGATCGTAGGGGCTGTCGAGTTGAGCTTGCCAAGCAGGGCCCCCATCTCCGCTATATCCCCGCGCACCAGTACCGGCTACCGTAGTGATCACGCCGTTCGTGTCGAGCCGCCGCACCACGTGGTTTTTGACTTCCGTGAAGTAAAGATTGCCTAAGTCATCTTCGCGCACCCGAGCTGGCCCGTTGAGGCGCGCTTCGATAGCCGAGCCGCCGTCGCCCGAGTATCCAGCAATCCCGGTGCCTGCCACGGTCTGAATCACTCCAGCCTCGTCCACATAGCGGATCACGTGTGCGTCGAGATCCACGATGTAAAAACCTCCCCGTCGCGAGGGCCACACGCCAAAGGGCGTGGTCAGTCGTGCACTGCGAGCGGATAGACCATCTCCATCGTTGCCTACTTCTTCCGTGCCCGCCACTCTGTACACCCGCCCGTCCGCGTCTACTCGGAAAACCGCCGGCACGTGGTTTCCCGCAATGAGCCAACGACCCTCCGGATCGATCTGGATCTCACTGGCATGGTGCAACGGAGCCTCCGCAGCCAGTGTACCGTCTGCGGGAAATGCCTCGAACCCCGTACCCATGACCGTGCGCACCGTACCATCAGCCTCAAGCTGCCGGAGGCGCAAATTGTTTCCATCCAAAATGAGCAAACGACCCCGAGGATCGAATGTCACACTCCACGGGTAGTACAGCGAGGTTTCCTGTCCTTGCCTCCCGTCTCCATCGAACAGGGCGCGCCCAGTACCGACCACGGTACAAATCGTGCCCGCGTCATTGCAGCTTCTTCGCGGAATCGTGCTCGGCGATGGAGTGGACCCCACCCGAGGGCTCGGCGTTGGCGTGGGAGTGGCATCGCTACGAGCCCCTTCCAAAATCCATCGACGCACCAAGTCAATTTCCTCCGGCGACAAGGGATCGCGATTTGCTGGCATGCGTTGGCCAAACCGCGGCGACGCACCCAGCTTTTCCAACAAGAAGCTGGCGTCGGGGTTTCCAGGCACCACCTCGCACGCGTTCAGCGAGCGTGCCCACGCACCTGGCCCGAACACCCCTTGGTACGTCCGCAAATCGTAGCCCGACGACGGGAACGGCCCTCCGTGGCACGTTGGGTTTCGGCAACCGTGCCGTTCGAAAAGCGGTACAATATCGCGGGAGAAACTCACGGTGGCCGTATCCGGCGGTGGGCCTTCCGGAGCTGGGCAAAGAGACAAGTCAACAAGTTCGGTACCGATGGTACGCGGACCGCTGTAAGCAACCATCCCGGAGGTCAACGCAACACTCAGGTCCCCCCCAACGGCCCAGAGGCCGCCCTCCGGGTCAATCCAACCCGCGTGAAAGTCACGCGAAGTATTGAGCCTCGTATCCACTAGCTCCCAACCACGCTCCGTTCGCAGGGCTAAGGATCCAGCTACGCCCACGGCTGCGGCCATAGGAGCCCGAACGAACACCCCGTTCATCTGAGGCGTCCCCGGCATCGCGCGGTCTGCAAAGCGTCCACCTTCGAGTTCGAGCAGGACACCGTCGGCGAAGC
Source organism: bacterium HR30 (assembly GCA_002898795.1). Taxonomy (GTDB): domain Bacteria; phylum Desulfobacterota; class Binatia; order HRBIN30; family HRBIN30; genus HRBIN30. The sequence continues at coordinate 15,541 of BEIG01000027.1, forward strand.
CCCCTGACGCCACGATCAAGTCGCCCTCTCCGTGCACGGTGAATAACGGCCTTTGCGACTCCGTGGGCACCCTCTCCCAGCGCTCGCCGTTGAAGTGGAGAATCGTTCCACTGCGGCCGACGACATAGACGTCGTCAGAAGATCGCCCCCAAACCTTGTACAGCGTCGGAACACCGGAAGGAAGGACAGCACTCAAGTCGACCACCGACCAAGCAAAACCATCGAAGTGCCAAATGACTCCTCCGCTCGTTTCATCGTTCGGGTCTCCGCCAACCACGAAGATGTCTGCCGCGCTCGTCCCCCAAACACCAAAGAGCGTTTGGGTCCCTGGCGTAGTGAGTCTGGTGAATTGGCGCGTAGCCACATCGTACCGCACCACGAGCCCACCCTCTCCTACCAAGTAGTAGGCTCCGTCGATTGGCTCCAAACTAATCCACCAGAGATCGCCTTCTGCTCCCGAATTCAAACGACGCCACCTTTGCCCGTTGTAGTGCAGCACGTATGGGCCAAAGTTGTCCGTGGCCGGATCGGCCCCCACCACGTATACGTCCTCGGGTGAACTTCCGGTGATGGACAACAGCGCTGCAGGCAGATTGCGCAATACAAAAGACATCGCACCTCGAGGGGGCCCAGGCTCCGTGCACATGAAGTCCCGAGCCGCACACTCCGGTCTTGCATGACACCCCAAGCAGCTCGCCGGACCTTCGGACACGACAGTGCCATCGCGCAACACTCTCTGCCAGCGCCAGTAGGCACCGGAGGGGTCGAACCCGGCTCTCTCCTTTTCCATCGCACTCCAGCGCACAAGGGAGTCGCCCCGGCAATCGGACCGAGTAAACTCCTCTTTGATCACGATCGAACCAGCTGGTAACGAAGGCGCATTGCCGCGGTAGGACGGTGCAGCGCCAGCATCGGTAAGCACGCGAACGTAATACCCCTCGTGCTCGGTGCTCAAGCGACAATCCCGCACCTCGACGAAGGTTTGCGCATAGTCTGGCGGAATAATCGACCGACTTGGACAGCCGGATAAAGCAGCATTCACGGCCAGCACGATTTCGTCGACCGTCACCGCCCCATCACCAGACAGGTCGAATTCCGGGCAGCGGTCCACCGGCGCGAGCCCGAGGGCAACATTGACCCCAAGCAGTATTTCCTCGATGGTGACCGCAGAGTCACGATTGCAGTCGCCGACGCACTGGCTCACACCGAGGCTTGTGCGGCCAAGGAGTGGCATGGCACCAACGATTAACGCCAAGGTTAGCCCCAAGGCCCACACCCGGCGACGGCCTCGGAGAACGTCTCTTGCGAGCGCACTTTGCATCAACGTTTGATTTTGCGGATTCGCCCGTTGAACGTATCGCTCACATACAAATCGCCGCGTTCGTCGAATGCGATTCCAAACGGACGATTCAGTTGGGCAGCTAAAGCCGGGCCACCGTCTCCTGCGTAGCCTTTGGTTCCGGTCCCAACTACCGTTCGAATCAGCCCTGTGGAAAGGTCGATCATCCGTACCACGTTGTTGTTCGTATCCGCGAAATACAGGTTGCCATCGGGGCCGAGTTCCAAGTCCTGCGGGAAGTTGAGTTGCGCCTCGGTAGCGATGCCACCGTCTCCGCTGTATCCCGGAACGCCTGTGCCCGCAATGGTAGTGACGACCCCGCACTTAAAATCCGGACTGCAAAATTGCACGCGGCGGATCCGGTGATTGAGCGTGTCCGCAAAATAAAGGTTCCCCAAGCGATCCACGGTAATCCCGCCAGACGGCTCGGGATTCGGTCCCGTCGGGAAGTTCACTAAAGCAGTTGCCAACGGTCCGTCAGCGAACCCGGCGGTTCCGTTTCCAACCACGGTATCGATCACAGCATTTTCGCGCTCTTCAGCAAAGCGGTAGATCACACGGATCCGTTGGTTGCGCTGATCAATGAAGAAGTAGTTCCCTTGCGCATCGAACACTCCGTGAGGTGGCTGATTCAGCCGCGCCACTTTCACCGGCCCTCCGTCTCCGGCGAAAGCAGCTTCCTGTCCAGTCAGCACCCGAACACGCCCAGTGTTACGGTCTACCACCCGCAGCTTATGATTGTGCCAGGCGTGGAAGAGAATGTCCCCATTGGGAAACATCTCCACATCTGTCGGATGATTGAGCGAAACGGTGAAAGGATCGGCACCCTCTTCCGTCAAGTCACTCAAGTCGTCCGGCCCGTCACCCACGAAGTCCGTGCCCACGATCGTACGGATCGTGTCATCGGGCAAAATTTCCCTCACCAGGTGATTATTCCAGTCTAGAAATACCTTTCGACCGTTAGGCAGGAAAGCAATATCGAATGGCCAGTAGAGGGTGGCTGCCAGTCGGTGCGTACCATCGGGCGAGAAGCCAGCTCCGCCGTTGCCGGCATACGTGCAAATCAAACCAACCTCTTCCGAGCAAGGAACGATGGTCGGGGTTGGCGTGGGCGTCGGTGGCGGAGCGAGTTCCTCGCCCACATCTCCCACCACGCGGAACCTGTGGTTGTGGGTATCGGCAATAAATACGTGGCCATTTGGGGCGACTTCCACGCCATACGGGCGGTCCAACCGAGCACTCGTGGCAGGTCCACCGTCGCCGGCAAATCCTTGCTCGCCAGTGCCGGCAACGGTTTCGATCACGCCGTCCGGTCGGATCCTTCGAATAACGCTATTCATCGTGTCTGCGACGTACACGGAACCGTCACGGGCCACAGCCACGTCGCTCGGAGTATTCAGTTGTGCCTGCGTGGCCGGACCACCGTCTCCCGAGTAACCGGGCTTGCCGGCGGTGCCAGCGATCGTGTGAATGATTCCGTCGGTGTCAATGAAGCGAATGACGTGGTTGCCGGTGTCGGCGATGTAAATCTGATCCAGCGCATCGATGGCAATTCGTCCGGCCGGCGGTGCTGACTGCCCGCGAGGTGCCCGCAGTTGAGCCAAGATCGCCGGCCCCCCGTCGCCGCTGTATCCTTCCGATGTGCCACAAATCGTGCGGATGATACCGTCTGGGTCGATCAACCGGATCCGGTAATTCGCTTGATCCGACACCAGGATGTTCCCCTTGCTGTCGCAAGCAATCGAACTTGGCAGATCGAGCTTTGCCTCGTTGGCTGGGCCCCCATCGCCCCCGAAGGCACGCGCGCCCGTGCCCGCAACGTTCTCGACTCTGCCCGTCGCGAAGTCGAGGCGCTTGACCAAGGAATTATGCCACGCAGCGACCAACAAACGACCCTGACGGTCAAAAGCGACATTGGTTGGATGGTTGAACTTGGTATACAAGGCGTCCCCATCCTGAGCGTCGCCGAGTTCGCCGGTTCCGGCAATGGTCTCCACCACACCATTGCGGATGCGTCGCAGGCGATGGTTATTCCAATCGACGAGGTACAGGAGGCGATCGGGGCCGACGGTCAAGTCTTGCGGGAGATAAAAGGCAGTCGCCAACGGATCCCTACCGTCGCCGTCGTAACCAGCCATACCATTGCCCGCTATCGTGCGGATCACGGGCGCCGGGCACGTGGTTAAGGCAATTGCCACAGAACGCAGGATCTCCTCGATGGTTACCGAGCCATCGAGATTTCTATCGAACGAGGGGCACTGCTCTAACGTGCCTCCAGGCAATTCCAACGCGGCATTGACGCCGCGCAAAATTTCATCCACGGTGACATTGCCATCAGCATTACAATCGCCGGTGCAGGCAACAGACGGACCAGCCCACCACAGCAGCCCCGAAACCAGCATGACCTCAGCTATGCGCCACAGTCCTCTGCTCATCCGCTGAACGCTCCTCCCACACTCCCCGCAAACGCAGCGACAACTTACTACACCCTTCTGAAGAAACAAGACCAAAAAGCTCAGTCCGTAGCCCGGCTACCACCCGTTCGAGAGCCAACGTGGCTTCGGTTCAGTTAGATTACTCCTCGAATCCCTTAAGTTCACCCAAGGTGGCTGCGCTAAGGGCGGGTCGGCCAGATCAGGGAGCTCGTCAAAGGTCAGCCTTAGGCGCAGGCGCGTTTCCAACTCTTGGCCTCCCGCGTCTTCGACCGCAAGCGAAAGCTCGGCCTCCGCTCCCTCGAACTCAAAAAACGGCCCCGGCCCTATGACCGGAAAGGCTAAGGCAAATCGACGTGCAAAGCCGTCGTCATCCTCGTGCATCCGCACCACCACCCGCGGTGCGTTGAAGAGTTCTCTCCGCGCTGTCCGCATCCGGGCCCGAAGTCGTAGCGGCTCACTCGTATCGAGGCAGCGCACAGCCAAGTTCAATCGAACTGTAGCCCCAATCTGACCGAAATTGATTACTCGAAAGCGATCGCAATTGCGGACCACTCCAAAACCTTCCACCAAGTTCCTTCCCACCCACAACCCGCGTCCCTCAGGGCAAGGTAAATCAGCAAGTGGGCTAGGCGGGATCTCTGCTCCGTCGCCACAGCAGTCCGTACCCAAGGGCGTAAGGGACGCGGTACAGCCCTCCGTTGGCTTACAACTCACTCGCTCGCAAGCGGTCGCTCGCTGAACGTCGAACAGGAAATCTACGTTGGCACTCCTTGCGACTTCAGTTTGTTCTGTTGCCTTAATCCGTACAAAGCGCGGACCCACATCCTCGGCCTTCGGTACCCAAACCAAGCGGGCGTTCTGACCTTCGGTTCGCAGCTCCAGTCCCGGCGGCCCCAGCACCAGCTCATAATGGAGGGGGTCTCCGTCAGGATCCGACACCGCGACCACAACGTCTATTGGGTAGTCAACGAACGCACGGAAAACTTGAAGCGAACTCGGCGCTGGTGGCCGATTTGTTGCCGTGACCGTCGGCGACGGAGTCGGGCTCAGCAAACGTCCAGTTACAGTTGGAGGAGGTGGTCGTGTCTGGCTTGCGGTGACCGAGGGTGTACCACGAGTTGTCGGCCCGGCCGTGCAACTTGCCGTTCGCGTGGCGGGTTGTGGCATCGGCGATCCGCTTGCTGTGACCGTAACGACAGGTGTGGGCGTCCGATCATTCTCAGCAGTGGCGCCCGGCGTTGCCGGTTGCGATGCACACGCGGTCACCGTCGGCGATGCTGCAGGCGTGTCAACTGCGCGCCGGGGCCCCTCCGCCCCATTGCAGCTCCAGAGGATCCCGATCACACCAACGTAAACTGAGCCAAGAACTCGACGGGCCCGCTTCGCGCCCGAGCACTGGGTGCCGACCACGTCATTAGCATTGGCCCCAGCACCGGCCCAAAGCAACTATTGTTCTTGCGTGGCAAAGGTACCGGCCCCGGCCCGCAACACTGAGCCGGGGCCGTATTCTTCGCTCACTGGCAGGCAATGTGGACAGTGCCCACTGCATCCATCGTCGGGAAGCCCGGCAACACGATCTCAGCAAAGGGTAGCGCGAAGCCGAGCCGCCCAGTGTTGAGCACGTTGTTCTCGATATTCGCGCATCCAAACGCAGTATTCGTGGCCGACGTGCTTAGATTCGTCTGCGTCAACGCTGTCCCATTCGAGTTCACCGCATCGTAAACCGTTGCGCTGACGGAGCCCGTCGTCACCAGTCCGGTCAAGGAGAGGTCGCCTGCACCCGCGTCGAACGGATCGGAGTCCGCCGGGCAAGGCGCATTCACGTCGGTCAGGATTCGCAAGTACAAGGATTCAGTCAGCGTCATCCCACCCGCTGGGTAGGTACCGCTCAACGTCACTTGGATGGGCGAAATACATGCCGGTGGGAACTGAGAAGACAGCTTCGCTTGCGACACAAGGCCACCCGGGTTGGTGAACACGTCATCGCACTCCGGATCGATCGGCAACCCACCGTTGGGACCTGGCGGCTGCGATGTATCGTGATCCTGCACTGCGACGGAGTCGTAGCCATCCGTCTCGCCACCATCGCAATCGATCTTACCGGTCCCGTCGCCACCGGGCCGTACGCAAACTTTTGCCAGGCCGAGCAAGTTAATGGGATTGTAGTGCGAACCGGATGCTGGAATTGTGATCGTCCGCACGCCGTTGGCAGGGTTCAGATCCGAGAACTGCCATGTTTGGTAACCGCTCAGCAACAAGTTCAAGTTGATACCGGACGTGGTCTGGAGCTTCACCACCGCGCCGTTTGTCGCGTTCGGCCGCAACGTACACAGGCGAGTGAGCGGTGTTGGCGTCGGGGTGGCAGTGCTGGTTGGAGTCTGGGTTACCGTCGGCGTGTGCGTTCGGGTTGGAGTCCGGGTGCGAGTTGGCGTGCGCGTGAAGGTGTTCGTCGGTGTGCGCGTGTTCGTCGGAGTATAAGTTGGTGCACCCGGCGGGAGTGTAAAGCTCGGGGTTGGGGTTACCGTCGGGGTATCCGTTGGGGTTGGCGTACGGGTCGGAGTCTGAGTCGGAGTGTCTGTCGGCGTCGGAGTAAAAGTGCCCGTGTTGGTCGGTGTGGGTGTCGGTGTTGCTTCCAATTGACAGCCACGGTTACACCCATCACCATCGGTGCGGTTCCCGTCGTCACAGGTTTCCCAAGGCTCCTGAACACCATTTCCGCACGTACTCACCCGGCATTCGAACTTCACGGTATCGGGCTCGGCTTTTCCAAAGGGGTCACGCGCTCGAATCCGTACCGTGTAACGACCCGGGCGCACACTTTTCACCGTAATGCCGTCGCTCAAGTACGTCACTTTCAACGGGACGAGAATGGGGACCGGAGCACTACACTGATTCAGTGCAGTGTAGGTGGTTCCTGGCGTCGGAGTTTTCGCCCGGATGACCGAGAGCCCCCAGCCTGAAGCACCGAACACCGATTCGAGTGCATTTAGGTTGGCGACATCGACTGGTTGGATACTTGTGGCCCTAGGCTTCAGCACCTCGATCGAGGCCAAACCAAAGTTCGCAAAGCAGGAGCTGAACCGTGGATCGGTATTGTTAATGCACAGCCGAGGGCTGATCGTACAACTACGATTGTTCAAATCGGGATCGCTGTCGCAGCGGGGATCTCCTTCGTAACACACGACCTTGTTCTTCGGTCGGCCTTTTCGATCGAGGGTCGGTACTGGCTCGACGTGCCACTCGAGACCACAGTCGGTAGCCGTGCTGCCGCCCCCCGCCACGCACGGGTTCACAGGCGCCGCCCACACGCACGGACCTGTGGGGGTTGGTGTCGGTGATGGCAAAGGAGTGTTCGTGCGCGTCGGTGTGTGCGTCCTCGTGGGTGTATTCGTGGGCGAACCCGTGGGGGTAAAGGTCAAGGTGGGCGGCGGGGGCAAGGTGTTTGTCGGGGTCGACGTTGGCAGCGGGGTGTTCGTTGGCGTTGGCGTTGCCGTACATGGCGCGCCCACACAGCCCGAAGACGGGTTGCACGTCTGACACGCGTCACACACAACCGGCTCGCCAGCCTGGCACACACCACCAAAGCACAGGTCTCCGGTGGTGCAAGCGTTGCCGTCGCTGCACGGCGTTTCATCCGGGGCAAAGTCGTCATCGGGGCAGTTCGCTGCGGTACCCGTGCAGTTTTCCGCAACGTCGCAGGAACCGGTTGCGGCGCGGCACACGACAGAAGCCGGTTGGAAGGCGTCGGCCGGACAATCATTGCCTACGCCGTCGCAACTCTCCGCCACATCGCAAGGACCTGCCGCAGGCCGACAAACTGCCGTAGACTTTGCATCCGCTGGGCAAGAAGCACTCGTACCGCTGCATGTCTCCGCAATGTCGCACGCCCCTGCTGCCGCGCGGCACACGGTTCCGGCAGTTGCTAAGGCGTCCGCGGGGCAGACAGCACTGCTACCCGTGCAAGTTTCCGCAGGGTCGCAAGGACCAGTGGAACTGCGGCAAATCGTGCCCACAGACTTAAAGGTACAGTTGGCCGTACAGCAGGAGCCCGAGGTTCCGTTTGCGCTTCCCTGATCGCAATCCTCGCCCACCTCAGACTGGACGACACCATCACCGCAGAAAGACGTAAACGTCACAGTGACAAAGTGGCCATCGCTATTGATGTCGCGGCTCCCAACCCCAGGGTAGGTACCTGCAGTTTGCCCGCTAAAGGTGAGCGCCATACCCATGCGCACCGCACACTCATCACCACCACCGGCACCGTTGTCACTGCCGCAACTTTGGCTCCAGACGAATCGTATGGTGTGCGTTTGCGTTACCCCGTTGCTGAGACCTCGAATCGTCGCCGAGGCACTGTCATTAAATGCGAGGTTGCCACTGCCACTGAAGCTTTCGAGCAGCCCTGGGTCGGGTAGGCTCAACGAGCCGTTCACCAATGCCCCGCCCGTTTGGCTTCCGTTGATGTTCGTCGCGTCTGCATGTGCGACCCCTGCGCCGTCGTCCACTACTGTAAACGCCCCGACCCGGCTTGTAGACACGTTCAGGTGATACGCACCTGGCGCCGTCACCGCGAAATTCAGCGTGTAATCGGAATTCAGGGTAATCGAGCGGGCGGCCGTCGTTTCCGTGTCCGTTCCAACCACCGCGCTATACCGGGTGCTAAAACCAGTGGCCGAACTGCTCAAAATGCTCACTTGGTGGCGCCGCTGGCGCGCCGTGGGCGGATTCTCCAGCAAGTCCGCGTCGCTATTGTCCGTAATTGACAGGCCGGTGATCCCTTGCGCGTGTGCACGCGGCCCCGTTGTGCTCACCACTAAGGCACAAACGACCAAGCTCCGGAAAACAGCTACGAGCCACCGATCCCAGCGCTGCACGTTCCATCCCTCCCCGTAGGGTGCGCCTGGCGACACTCGCCCGCTCCACGTGCGACGTCGAGTCCACGAATCGCGAACGGCCCTTCGGCTGGCAACCATGCCCTCTCCCTCGGCACCCCTTTTCGATCGCTGGCTTCATAGCACGTATCGGACGTGCTTTGTCAACACATTATCTGCACCTGAGGGAGAGGGGCGATTTTCTCGGTGCTCTTTCAGACGGTCCAACGCAAGACCGTCATCCTCGAGGATAACGGCTTCCCGCAGCTACTTACGGCGGTACTTCTCCACGGCCGCCTGCATTGCCTTAGCAACATGAGCAGCGTTGTGCTCATCGTAGAAAAACTTGTACTGGGATCGGCCTGCATCGATCGACAAGTCCAGCTCCCCAGCGGGGGAGAGAAAGAACGTTCGTGGTACGTAAGCTCCGTCGGGCTTATACTGCTCGCTCAAGTCGCGGCGCTTGTCGGCATCGATGCGAACCATCACCAAGTTCTTGGCCTGCTCCACTAGTCCGGGATCTTGGAAGACACGCGCGTAGTTGGCACAGTGTGGACACCAAGTAGTGTAAAAGATCAAGCACACGGGCTTTCCGGTTTTCTTCGCTTCCTTGAGTCCCTCTTCGTAGCTTCTCCACTGGATTTTGGCGTCGTTCCAGTCTTCCGCTCCTGCGCGAGCAACTGAGACTCCCTGCCCACTGATCCAAGCTACGGCAGCAACGGCGAATAAAAATATCGCGAGTCTTCCCACGTTCCTTTCCTCCTTCCGACCCTTGGACGCTGCGGTTATCGTTGCGCAACAAGAGCCGCTGACTGCAGTTCCTCCGCTTGTTGACGATCGGGCACGTGTTCGCTGTGGCAAATGTGTTTGCCATCGACCACCGGCAGCGACGCAACTCTCGAACGGAGAAACTCCCTGGCCTCTTCGGTGAGCCCTGGGCTACGTGCTGCACGACGCGCGGGCTGGAAAGCCGGATCCTTCCCGCTGGCAAACAGCTCGATTTCCTTGGAGATCCGCATGCTACACCAGTCGTGCCCGCACATGGCGCAAAAGTCCGTGTCCACCATCAGGTCCTCATCGTGCAACGCCCGAGCCGTCTCCCCGTCGAAGGCCAACTCGAACTGCTTCGGCCAGTTCAAGGCCGCCCGAGCCTTGGACAAGTCGTCGTCCCACTGCCTTACTCCAGGGATTCCTCGCGCGATGTCGCCTGCATGCGCTGCGATCTTGTACGCGATGCAACCATCTTTCACGTCCCGCTCGCGGGGTAACCCCACGTGCTCCTTCGGCGTCACGTAACACAACATCGCGGCTCCGGCTCGTGCAGCCTCTGCGGCACCAATGGCACTCGTGATGTGGTCGTAGCCCGGAAAAACATCCGTCACGAGCGGCCCCAGGACATAGAAAGGCGCGTCGTCGCAAACACGCTGCTGCAACTGCATATTGAAGGCAATTTGGTCGAGCGGGACGTGGCCAGGGCCTTCCACCATTGCTTGCACTCCCGCCTCGCGCGCACGGTGCACCAGCTCGCCCAACGTGTACAGCTCCGCGATTTGGGCAGGGTCCGAGGCATCTGCAGTGCAACCCGGACGGAGCCCGTCGCCCAGGGAGTACGTAACGTCATACTCGCGCATAATGGCGCTGATTTCATCGAACATTTCGTAGAGCGGATTTTGCCGGTTGTGGTACAGCATCCACTTGGCCAGGATCGAGCCCCCTCGGGAAACAATTCCCGTGATTCGCGAGCGGACTAACCCCAAGTGTTCTTTCAAAACGCCGGCGTGGATCGTGAAGTAGTCCACCCCCTGCTGCGCTTGAGCCTCGATCTCGCGGAGAATGACGTCGTAAGTGAGGTCCTCGATGTTTCGACCTACGATCATGCTGTAAATGGGTACGGTACCAATGGGGACCGTGGCATTGTCGATGATGGCCTGCCGACAAGCCCTCAGGTCGCCTCCGGTCGACAAATCCATCACAGTGTCGGCGCCGTATTTTTGAGCCCAGAGGAGTTTTTTCACCTCGAGTTCCAGCGTGCTTTGCACCGGTGAGGCACCGATGTTGGCGTTGATCTTCGTGGTCACCATCCGCCCGATCCCAGTCGGATCCAGCCGCTTCGGGGCACGTTCGCCCCGCATGTATTCCGGGTCGGAAATGAGCCTCCAACGTTGCGCCACAGTCTGATTCACCCAGAAACGTGCTCCCTCGCGCGCCCCAGGATGCCCGATGGGGTCCTTGGGATATGCTCGCTCGCCATCGCTCCCCCGCGGTGGCAACCCCCCGCTACCTGCCAGGTGGCGCTTGTTAGCGGGAATCACCAGTCGCCCGCGGGCAACTTCCTGCCGGATGAATTCAGCGCTGACGTTTTCGCGGATGGCCACTCGCTCCATTTCCGGTGTGACGATGCCCTTCCGGGCCGCTTCCAATTGGGTCATGGTGGACACTCCTCTTTCTCCAACGACACTAGCGAGCTTCGAAACCGTTCGCTCACCGCACTGTACGCGCCGATGTTCGATGCCGCAAGCGCTGGAGCCGACCTCTGCCCACTAGGGGGACCAAGACGCTTCCCAAAAGAGCCAGGAGCGCGCTGCCCCACGGTTTTCCGCCGCTTGGCTGGAGGGTACACCCACCCGAACTCGAACCGGAGCCACTCGGGCGACGAGTTCGAGTCGGCAGAGGCGTCGGGGGTTCTGGGGGAGGAGGTGTTCCCGGTCCGACCGTCGGCGTCGCAGTCGCCGCAGGTAACGTCGCACGGCTGATATTCCGCAGAACAGTCACCGTATTCGCCTCCGCATTCACGGTGACAACCTCGGCAAGGCCGCCAGTGGCGTCGGAAACAACATTCAGGTTTGCCACCCTCACGTCGACCGGACCTCTACCTACAGCGAAAGCGCTAGGAAGAAACCCGCCCCGACCATCGCCCAGCCAAACCGTCACGGTATTTGCGTCATGCTGTGGCGAGACCAAATCAACCGCGCCATTGCCGTTCAAGTCCGCTGCAGCCAAGCCGACGCTGTCCGCAGCGACCTCTTCCGTGGCCACGATCTGCCAAGTTCCGGCGCCATCACGCGACAGCACGTCCAACCGCCGGGCGGTTGGGCTCAATGCAGCAAGGTCTGGCATCCCGTCCACAACGAAGTCATCCACAACCAATGCGGACGGCGCCGCGGGCAGGTCGATCCGTGCAACCTCGACAAACTCTGCACCGCCCACACCTGCGAACACCGTGATTCCTGGCGGATCCGCCGTTCCTACGGCGACATCGGGGTTTGCATCGCCAAACACTTGCCCCACGGAAAGTGCCGCTACGCGCCCTGCTACCTCTAAAGTGGACCTGGGTTCGAAGCCACTCCTACCGAGGCTTCGCAGCACCACCACCCGTCCAGAAGAAGGGGGCACTGCGAGTAAGTCTACCTTACCGTCCCGATCGAGGTCGGCAGCAACGAGCTCACCCACGCCCGCGTCGACCGCCACGGTACGGGGCAATCCAAAGCCAGCAACGCTGTTAGGCAAGATCGTAACGCGAGGTTGATTTTCGTGAACCAAGGCTGCGTCCACGAAGCCGTCGCCGTCGAAGTCTCCCGCGGCAAGTCGAGTCGCACCAGGAACGCCAGCAAAGTCTTGGCGCGGGCGGAAGCTGCCACGCCCGTTCCCCCTGAGCAACGAAATCGTTCCGTCGGCTTGGTTCAGCACGAGTAAGTCCAACCAGCCATCGCGGTCAAAGTCTGCAACTTGAGGCAGAGAAGGGCTTTGCCCGGTACCAAAGGAGAGCGCGGCCACGAACGCACCGCCTCCCTGTCCGCGAATCACGCTCACCGTTCCAGTAGCGCCATTCGCGGTCGCTAAATCTACGGCACCCTCTTGATCCTCGTCAAAGTTGCCCAGTGCAAGCCCCACAGGGTTGCTGCCGACAACCAGACGCGATGAAGTTTCAAACCGACCATCGCCAAGGCCGGCGAACACCCCGACGTCGTTCGCTCCTCGGTGCAACACCACCAGGTCCGCCCGGCCATCGCCTGTGACTACTTGTCCGGGACTCCGGTCGTCCAGCGCGAACATCGCAATCGGTTCTTTGCCAACAGGCATCGCAAAGACCCGGGTAAAGCTGCGGCGCGCGTCGTTGCGGAATACGACGACCTCTCCAGGCTCACTTGCTACTACCAAGTCCGGCGCACCATCCCCCGTCACGTCCCCCCAAGCCACGGAAGATACCGCAGAGCCCACCGGAAGCGTGGTAACCACCGAAAACGCCCTTCCGCCTCCCTGACGAACGACAGTCACGCTGCCTGAGCCACGGTTTCCAACCGCCAGGTCTGCAAGACCGTTCGTATCGAAATCCCCTGTGGCTAAGCTCACCGGCTCACTCCCGGTAGGGAGCGAATCGACCACGGACAAGCCCCCACCCGAGTCTACCTGCAAGAACACGACTTGATTCGTACTTGCGTCGGCCACGGCAAGAAAACGATCCGCAGCGGCAAGTGCGCGGAGGTCGCCACCAAGCGCGAGCGCGGTCTGCGAACGAAAGGTGCCGTCGCCCTCGCCAAAGGCAACGGCCACACTGCCAGAAGAGCGATCGATCGTGGCCACGTCGAGCACGTCATCCCCATCCAAGTCCGCCAGCGCAACACCAAACGGATCTGAGGCAAGAGCAGACAACCCTCGCACGGTGAACGCGCCCGTGCCACGCCCCTCGAGCCAGCGGACAGCTCCCGCCTCAGCATCAGAAACAACTAAATCGAGGAACGGATTTCCCCATTTTACGTCGACGTTCCCGGCAGCCAACCCCGTCAGCGCACCACCGACGTTGCGAGTCTCCAGCGCACTGCGAAACGTCAGCGGAACCCCAAAGGGGTTGGCGGTCGGAGTAGCCGTGACCGTGGGCGACTGGGCACCGGTGGCCAGCGTCGGCGTGGGCGTCAAGCCGACGGTTCCGGAAACCGTGGGGGAAGAGGTCACCGGAGCGGTCGGTGAGACGACTCTCGTTGCCGTGGGAGAGGTTGCCAGGGTTGCTGTCGGAGTTGCCACGATGGTTCCACGGGGGGTGCGGCTCGGCGTGGGCGTCCGCGTTGGCCGATGAGTCGCGGACTCAGCCACGCTAGCAAACAGCGCCAAGGCCCAAGCAACGACCCACAAACTCTGGGGCTTCCACGGCCAACAGCACCCACACTTGCCTTTTTGCCGGGGGCGCAACAAGTTCACCCCCCAACGCTTGCTTCAGTGTACGTCGAATTGCAACCCAAATTGGATGCGGCGCAGTTAGCCCTTTTCCTGCACTTCGGCCCCTTTGCCGAAAGCGCGATCGAGCAGCGAGCGCAGCTCTCCGGTTGCGTGCAACTCACGGATGATATCGCAACCACCAATGAACTGCCCGTCGATGTAAATTTGCGGAATGGTCGGCCAGTTGGAAAATTGTTTGATCGCCTCTCTTTTCTCCGGGTCTTCCAGCACGTCAACATGGGCAAACGGGTAACCGTATTGCTTCAGGCACTCCACCGCAGCAGCCGAGAAACCACACATGGGAAACTGCGGGTTCCCCTTCATATAAATGATCACCTTATTTTCCCGGATCTCCTTCTCGATCTCCGCAAAGACGTTTCTCGACATCAGCTCCCTCCGATTCGAGCTTGTCACTCTTCAATTGTTCCCCGTATGCTGCCGCTTTTCTTGCCGTTGCTCCCACTCTTCAGGCGTAAAGGCCGCAATAGCCAAGGCGTGAATCCGATGGCGCATGGCATCGCCCAACGCATTGTATACCATTTGGTGACGCTGCACTAAACTTTTCCCCGCAAAATCACGACAAATCACAGTCGCGCGGAAGTGGTTGCCGTCACCCACTTCGTCCACCACCTCGACACTTGCGCTCGGCAAGGCTTGTTGGATCATTTGTTGGATTTCGTTCGGGCTCATCGCGCTCTTTCCCCTAGCAGGGTCGTCAGCGCAAACAACCCGAGTACGATTCCAGACGTCAACCGCTCATGCCGTCGCCAAATTCTCCGCACTTGCTTGAAGTTCCGTGGCTATTTGCTCGCGCGTACGAGCGATCAACTGTTCCACTCCGAGGTGGCCATCGACCTCCACTTCGATTGGCGAACTAAAGCGAATCTCGATCGTCCGGCCTGGGTTGAGCCGCCACCAAGGAACACGTGCCAAGGCAGCGTAGCTACCACAGATTGCGGCAGGCAAAATTGGCAGCCGGTGATCGATTGCAAAGTGAAATGCCCCTTTTTTAAATGGCAGAAGCTCTCCGGTACGGCTTCTGGTCCCCTCGACGAAGAAGATCACCTGCCCCCGAATTTTCCGAGCAGCGGCTTCCGCAATCGCGCGAAGAGCGCTCGCACGATTTTGCCGATCGACCACGATCTGCCCCGAGGGGCGCAGCGCCCAACCGATAATGGGCCATTTGACCAGTTCGCGTTTCGCCACGAAACGAAACGGAATGGGTACTACCCGCACCAGCGCCAAGATATCGAAAATACTCGCATGGTTGGCACAAATCACGTGCGTTCGTTGCCAATCGATCGGCACCGCCTCCCGCACCTTCAAGCGGATACCCGCGATTGCCAGCAACACTCCGGTCCACAAACGTTGCGCCACCCAACAAGCAAAGTAGGTATTGTGAGCAATGGCGCGATCGAGCCTTTCCGGAAAACCCAAACTCTGCTGCAGCCGCCCCCACAAATAACGAGTCCAGACGACCACCAAAACCGGCGCGCCGAGAAGGGCCGTCCACACACTCGCCAAAATCAAGCGTACTAGATTCATCAGCACGTTCACCTGTTACCCTCCGACCTTTCATAGACCCAACCACTCGTTCGCATCCACAAGCGGTGACGCGGACCCGGGAGGTTCAACTGCCCGTTTCCGTACGCAACATCTCCATGGTACACGGTGCAGGCACCGCCTTCGACGAAATACAACTCGGGTTCAAAACACTCCACGACTCGCTGCTCAGCCGCCGCCAACAGTTGTCGCACATCGCTCGGCGAGCCCAACTGGGTCAAGGTCACGAACGTGGGAGCCGGAAGCTCGATTTCACCCCGGTGATGCGCTGCCAACGCTGCTGGCGGCGTGAACCAGCGGTGCGCAGAGATCTCTCCACCGTCGGTATGGACGACGTCGCGTGGGGCCGGAGCAAGGAAAAACCACGTATCGAAACGCTTGGGAACATTCACCGGAGTGATCCAACGCGCGAAGGGCACCAACTGCTCTGGCTGAACCCGCACTCCCGCCTCTTCCCACGCCTCACGTGCGGCAGCGTAACGAGCAGCTTCCACTGGGTCATTGCCAGACGCTTGCGCCTCATCTCTTGGATCAACCCGGCCACCGGGGAATACCCACGCACCTCCGTGAAAGTCGAGCCTGTGGCTACGACGGACCAAAAGCACTTCGCAACCTTCGCGACCGTCGCGAACGAGGATCACCGTGGCGGCGGGGCGAGCCGGAACAATTTCCATACCCGCTTCTTATTCTGCACCGCTTCTCCGAGCAAGCCAACGTCACCTAGGCACAGAGCTAGAGCGCCCACCTATTCTTTGGCAGATCTCGTAGCGACCTAGCAAACAAGCTACGACGAAGGTGCCGCCAGTTCTCGGGCCTTTCAGCAGAGCAACGTGGCTGCGTTCCCATCGCAGGACGTCCGCTCGTACAGCCTCGTACCAAGCGACCCACTTTGTCTTCGACGCCGAGCGGAAACCGAGATCGGGTACGAGCTCGCCAGCGCCACGTACCCGAACTCGTCTGGAGGCTCGACCATACCGCTATTTCTCGCGAGACCTGGGGACGTCGCGCGTTATGGTTCGATGTTCTTCGCGGAGTCGAGCCGAATACAGCGATGCTGACCGCTTTGGAGCACACCTGCCCAACGGAACAAAACGCTCTGTGAAACCCTTCGGCACTGTCACCAAGCAATTCGGATCTTCGGCGGCGATCACCGCCCCGCTACGAAGTGCTTTCTTGTGGCGGCGCAGGTTGCAGGCAAAGGCCCACGATCGCATTCGCCTACACGCTGCGGTCTCCCCGTTGGTACCAGGCGCTGTGCGGCTTTCGCTGTCCTCGGCCTGCGGCGTCGCGGGATCGACCTCGGAAACCTCAAACCCATCGCGGGTGTAAACCGGCGATCACTTCTGAAGACTGCACAAACCAAGCTCGCACAGCGCAAGATAGCTCCGTGGCCGGGCACGGGCCGCGGCAATGGTTGCAGAGATTACGAGTCAACTTCAGTGTCTGGGCAACCCGAGCATGCGCTGCGCGATGATGTTGAGTTGAATTTCGGAGGTGCCCCCTGAGATCGTCACCGAGCGGCTGTACAAGTACGCGCTCTGCCACTGCCCTCCGTTCCACGCTCGTGGGTCTCCCGCGTACAGCTGTGCCCAAGGGCCCTGGATAGCCATAGCTGTTTCATACAAGTGCTGAGACAGGCGATTCCAGAATTCCTTTTTCAGACTCGTTTCCGGCCCCGGGGCCTGGCCGCGTTCGAGCCGGGCCATGGTATCGTAGTTATGCAGCCGCAAGATTTCGACGCGGATGAAAGCGTCTGCAATCGCCTGGCGTATGACCGGATGAACCGGTTGGCCGCGCCGCTGCCTTTCGCGCAAAATGTCCAGGAGGCGGTCGACGGCGATTTTGTGTTTCACTTGTTCCTTGAACAGGTACCCGGTTCCCCGCTCGTGCGCGAGGGTGTGCATGGCAATCTGCCATCCACCGTTTTCGGGGCCGATCAAATGCTCACGGGGGACATACACCGCATCGAGGAAAACTTCGTTAAACTCCGCGCTTCCCGTCATTTGGCGCAACGGCCGCACCGTTATGCCGGGCGCTTGCATGTCGACGATGAAGTACGAGATCCCGTGATACTTCGGCGCCACAGGGTCGGTACGGGCAAGGCAAATGGCCCAGCGCGACACCTGGGCATAACTGGTCCAAACCTTTTGGCCAGTCAGTCGGAATCCGTCTCCGTCCCGTTCGGCACGGGTTCGCAGGCCCGCCAAGTCGGAGCCTGCTGACGGTTCACTGAACAACTGGCACCAAATCTCTTCTGCTGAAAGGATCTTTGGCAAGAAGCGTTTTTTTTGTTCCTCCGTTCCGTACCGTATCAGTGTGGGGCCGACGTTGTGCACACCAACCTTGTTGATCAGTTCCGGCGCTTGCGCTCGGGCCATCTCCTCATTGAAGATAATTTGTTCGACCATTCCCAAGCCGGCGCCTCCGTACTCCTTCGGCCAAAGAATGCCAGCGTATCCAGCGGCGTGAAGCTTCGCTTGCCACTGCCGCAAGAACGCCACCTCGTCTTCGAACCGCTCAAAGGGGCTTCGAGTTCCCGCGGTCCAATCCGGAGGCAGGTTTTCCCGCAGCCAAGCTCGCAAGCGACGGCGAAATTCCTCGTGTTCCGGCTTAAACCGAAGTTCCATCGGCCCTCATCCCGCGCGGTGGTCTATCGCGCAGGGTCTGCTCCGGCAAGGCCGAGGTGGTATCTTGCACGGCACAGCGGTTACAGCGCAAAATCCGGCCGCACTGCGTGGGAGCGGAGGCCAACATGACATACGATCGCATCTATATCGACGGGCTCTGGCAAACTCCAGGCAATGGAAGCTTTGCCGTACTAAACCCGGCCACAGAGGAAGTGATCGCACAGGCCCCA
>BEIG01000028.1 GCA_002898795.1 bacterium HR30
CGAACTGGCCTGGCACGTGGGGTTCGCGGCGGGTGGAGTCTCCGAAGCAAAGAAGTCGTACGCACGTGTTGCGGCCGACGACGAGCGCGCTACCAGCCCAGGAGACGCCCTGCGGGAGTTGTTCAACACCTACGGTCCGTGCCTGGTCCTGATTGACGAGTGGGTGGCGTACGCCCAGCAGTTGCACGACACCCCGGATCTACCGGGGGGTACCTTCGACACGCAATTCACCTTTGCGCAGGCGCTCACGGAGAGCGCGCGGGCCGTGAAGAACTGTCTGGTGGCGGTCTCCCTGCCGGCTTCTGACACGCTCCCGTCCCCCCACGCCACGGCCGAAGACATCGAGGTGGGCGGAGTGCGCGGGCGGGAGGCACTAGACCGGCTGCGCAATGTGATTGGCCGCATCGAGTCGCCTTGGCGGCCCGCAAGTGCCGACGAGAGTTTCGAGATCGTCCGCCGGCGCCTGTTCCAGCCCATGACGGACCCCGAGCAGTTCAAGGCGCGCGATGTAACGGCCAGGGCCTTTGCCGACCTCTACCGCACCCAGAAGGGCGAGTTCCCCGCCGAGTGCGCCGAGGGCGAATACGAACGTCGGCTCAAGGGTGCGTACCCCATCCACCCCGAGGTGTTCGCACGCCTGTACGAAGACTGGTCTACCCTGGCCAAGTTCCAGCGCACGCGGGGTGTGCTCCGCCTCATGGCGGCGGTGATACACACCCTTTGGGAGCGGGGCGACCGGAACCCGCTGATCCTGCCCTGTACCATTCCGATGGACGACCACCGGGTGCAGTTCGAGCTTACCCGGTACTTGTCGGAGAACTGGGTACCGGTGATCGAGAAGGACGTGGACGGACCGAACTCGCTGCCGGTGCGGTTGGACTCTGAGGTGCCCAACTTGGGCAAGTACCACGCCTGCCGGCGGGTGGCGCGCACCATCTACCTTGGCTCAGCCCCGACTCAGCGAGCGGCCCATCAGGGGGTCGAGGACCGTCGCATCCGGCTGGGCTGCGTGATGCCGGGAGAGGCTCCAGCGGTCTTCGGCGACGCGCTGCGGCGGCTAGCGGGCGAGGCGACCTACCTCTACCAAGACGGGACCCGCTATTGGTACTCCACGCAGCCCACGGTCACAAAGATTGCGGAAGACCGCGCGGCGCGGCTGGCTCGGGAGCCAGAGAAGGTGGCGCGCGAGATCGAGCGGCGGGTGCGGGAGGACGTACGACGGCGTTGTGGCGAGTTCTGCCGCGTCCACGACTTTCCGCGCACCAGTCAGGATGTGCCCGACGACTTCGACGCGCGGCTTGTCATCCTCACGATCGATCACCCCCATACAAAGGGTCAGGAGAGCCCCGCCCTGGTATTCGCCAAGGAGATCCTCGAGCGGCGCGGCCACTCCCCGCGCCACTACCGGAACACGTTAGTCTTTCTGGCAGCGGATCAGGCGCGGCTGCAGGACCTTGAGGAGGCCACGCGGCGGTACCTGGCCTGGGAGTCCATCCTACAGGATAAAGAAGACCTGGACCTTTCCCCGCACCAGGTGCGGCAGGCCGAGTCGCAGAAGGCGGCTGCCGACGCCACGGTGGCGGCGCGCCTGCCCGAAACGTTTCAGTGGCTACTGGTGCCGGTCCAGACGGATCCGCAGACCGAAGTCACCTGGCAGGAAATCCGTCTGCAGGGCAATGAGGGACTTGCGGTGCGGGCAAGTACGAGGCTCGTGAGGGAGGAGCTACTGTTGACGCGGCTGGCCGGCACGCGCCTGCGGATGGAGCTGGACAAGATCCCGCTGTGGCGCGGGGATCATGTGTCCATCCGGCAGCTCATAGAGGACTTCGCTCACTACATCTACTTGCCGCGTCTTAGGAGCCCCGCCGTGCTCGCCGAGGCCGTGCGGGACGGCATGGGACTTCTGACCTGGGAACGGGAGTCCTTTGCCTACGCCGACAGTTTCGACGAGACAGGCGGCCGCTATCGAGGGTTGCGGGCTGGAGGGCACATCTCGCTGCCAGATACCGACCCTCCGGGGCTGCTCGTGAAACCCGAGGTTGCGCGCAGGCAGCTCGATACCGAGCAACGGCCCGCTGGCCAAGTCCCCGAGGGGGTGTCGGGGGCCGCCGGCGGGGAGCCTGGGGGAACAGCCGGTGGTGGGGCGACCGCGACCTCTGTACCTGCGCGCCCGCGCCGTTTTCACGGCAGCGTGAGCCTCGATCCGCTGCGTGCCGGCGCCGACGCCGGCAAGATCGCCCAGGAGGTGATTTCCCATTTGGCAGGTCTTCCAGGGGCACAGGTTCGGGTGACCCTGGAGATCGAGGCGACCGTGCCGGGAGGTGTTCCTGACCCCGTCGTCCGTACCGTCACAGAGAACAGTCGGACGCTGAAATTCACCAGCCAGGGGTTCGAAGAGGAATAGTGATCCACGGGGCGCACACACGGTAGGGGCAGACCCACGTGTCTGCCCCGATCCCCATGACCCGATGGGCGCACACATGGCCGCACGCACGGGTACCATGGGCGCACACGGTAGGGGCAGACCGACGTGTCTGCCCCGATCCCCATGACCCGATGGGCGCACACATGGGCACGACGGGCGCACACGCGGGCGCACACATGGGCGCGACGGCCGCACACACGCGCACCACGGGCGCGCACGCGGGCGCACACGCCGGCGCGATGGGCACACACATGGGCGCACACACCGGTACCAGGGGCGCACGCGGTAGGGGCAGACCTACGTGTCTGCCCCCGATCCCCATGATCCCCATGATCCCCGTGATCCACGGGGCGCACACGTAGGTGCGCCCCTACGCGTCGATGCGGGTGACGGATGCGGAACGGTTTTTGAAGGCACGGGGGTTATGAAATACGACCCCAACAAACACCACCGCCGCAGCATCCGCCTGAAAGATTACGATTATTCCCAGCCGGGTGCGTATTTTATCACCATCGTGACCCAGGATCGGGTGTGCCTGTTCGGCGATGTTGTGGATACGGAAATGCGGTTGAATGACGCCGGACGGATGGTCCAAAAATGGTGGGGCGAATTGAATCACAAATTTCCGAACGTACAAACCGACGAATACGTCGTCATGCCCAACCATTTCCACGGAATTGTCCTGATAATGTCCAATCCCGTAGGGGCGGTAGGGGCAGACCCACGTGTCTGCCCCGACAATTCGGGCGCACACATGGGCACCACGGGCGCACACGCGGTAGGGGCAGACCCATGTGTCTGCCCCGATCCCGATGACCCGATGCGCGCACACATGGGTACCAGGGGCGCACACGCCGGCGCGGGGGGCGCACACATGGGCGCACACATAGGTGCGCCCCTACCGGGGATTGTCCGATGGTTTAAAACGATGACGACCAATGAATACATCCGTGGGGTCAAACAATCCGGCTGGCCGCCGTTTAACGGTCGGTTGTGGCAACGCAATTATTACGAACACATCATCAGGAACGACGAATCCCTGAACCGCATTCGACAATACATCGCCGACAATCCGCGGCGCTGGGCCTTCGATCGCGAAAACCCGGCGGCCATAGCACCAGAACCGGAAAACCCATGGCGCATCTGACGGAATCCGGCGTCGAATCCGCCGCGCTTGGCTGGCTCGAGGCCATCGCCTCGCGGATCGCGCACGGAGCCGGCATCGCGCCGGATCAGCGCCTCACCGAGCGGCGCGACTGTGCCGATCTAGTACGAGAGCCCGCTTGCCAAGCTCGACCTTCCCGAGCACCTGAAGCCGAAGCTGGAGAAACACGCAGTGTGGCGCGCCTTGTTCCACGGGTTCGATTGGTCGATGCCCGCAGCCGGAGGTGGGCCACACCTCCCCGTGTTCTCCCTCGTGCCGGCGGCTTGTTCCCGAGCGGGTAACGTGCCAAGCAAAACCAGAGAGCAGGCGCGGCCATGCGGATCCTTTACTTCGATGCTTTTGCTGGCGTGAGCGGAGATATGACCGTAGGGGCCCTGCTTTCCTTGGGCCTGCCACTGGATGCGGTGCGCGATGCGCTGGTCGAACTGGACCTCGGAGACTACGAACTCCTGGCCTTTCCGCGCGAGGTTAGTGGAATCTCTGCTTCGAAATTCCAAGTCAGCCTTCCGCCCCATGCTCCGCACACGCACCGCTCGTTCCGCGATATCCGCTCGATGATCGAGCGGGCACGTCTTCACCCATCGGTCCAGCAAATCGCCCTCGATATCTTCCACCGCCTGGCGGTGGCAGAAGCGCGGGTGCACGGTGTGATTCCTGACGACGTGACCTTCCACGAAGTGGGTGCTGTGGACTCCATCGTGGATATCGTGTCCACGGCCGTAGGTCTCCACCACTTCCAAATCGAAGCCGGCTTCGTCAGCAAACTCCCGCTGGGCAAGGGAGTGATACGCGCCCAGCATGGAGCGTTGCCGGTGCCTGGACCGGCAACGCTGGAACTGCTGCGCGGCTTTCCGGTTTGCTTCGGCGACGGGGAAGGGGAACTCGTCACCCCGACCGGCGCAGCCATCGTGGCTACGGTGTGCAAACCGGGGCCGCCTCCGCCGCTCACCGTTTGTGGCATCGGTTACGGCGCCGGCGATCGTCAGTGGACCGACCGCCCGAATCTTTTGCGCCTCGTGCTCGCCGAGCCCGCACCGATGCCACTCGAGGACGAGTTGCTGGTCGTGGAAACCAACATCGACGACATGCCGCCAGAGTGGTTCGATTGGATTTTCGAGCGGCTGTTCCGCGCCGGCGCCCGCGACGTGTGGCTAAGCGCGGCACAAATGAAAAAAAATCGCCCCGCAGTGGTTTTGCACGCGCTCGTCGACTCGGCACAACATGCCAACGTGGTCCGCACGATGCTCGATGAAACAACCTCCCTCGGGGTGCGCAGCTACCCGGTTCGACGCCACACTCTCGTCCGCGAAGAACGCACGGTGGAAACTCCTTACGGCACCGTGCGCATCAAAGCGGCCCGCATGCCCGACGGGCATTGGAACCTGGCGCCCGAGTACGATGACTGCAAACGCTTGGCCCAAGAAGCCAACGTACCCTTGAAACTCGTTTACCAAGCCGCGCTGGCGGCGGCGCGATCGAGCGGTAACTGAGCGCAAAGGAGCGTGCCCGCTTCAACGAACGGAGGCGGCGGTTGCTTGCTGCCCGCACGGCACGCTAGCGTCGCTGCCCATCGTCGGCGTGGAGAAGCAGGAGGTGTCGCGCGTGCCAAGCGAGCCGTGGGTGCTGGCCATCGACATGGGAACGAGTGCGGTAAAAACAGCGCTCGTCTCCGCACGCGGCGAGGTCGCGAGCGTTCAGACTCTGCCCATTTCCACCCGTTTGCTCGAGCGCGGTGGTGCGGAACAAGACCCCCACGAGTGGTGGGAGCAAGTGATGCGAGCGGCTCGCTCCTCGATTGCCAACCAACCGGCACTTCGCGATCGCGTAGTCGCTGTGGCGTGCACGACGCAGTGGGCGGTGACCGTACCGGTCGACGAGCGCGGCATGCCTTTGGGCCCGGCCATTTCGTGGATGGACTCGCGCGGCGCCCCCTACGTGCGCGAGATCGTTTCCGGCTGGCCGCAGGTTTCCGGCTATGCGGTTCACAAACTCTACGCGTGGATCCGGCTTACCGGAGGCGCCCCGTCGCGCTCCGGCGTCGATGGCCTTGGGCACCTCTTGTTCTTCAAGCACGAGCGGCCAGACCTTTACCGAGCAGCGTACAAGTTCCTGGAACCCATGGACTACCTCAATGCCCGCCTCACGGGCCGCATCGCTGCATCGTACGGTACCATGTTTCCATACTGGCTCACGGACAACCGCGACCCGAACAGGATTTTCTACCACCCACGCCTCTTGGCCTGGGCTGGAATCGACGAACACAAACTCCCACCGCTCAAACCAGTCAACTCCGTACTCGGCCCGCTCCTGCCAGAGGTTGCAGACACCCTGGGCCTTCGGCGCGATACGGTGGTGGTCATGGGCTCGTGCGACGGTCAGTCCGCAGCCATCGGCGCCGGTTCGGTGCGAGACTTCGTCGGCTACTTCTATGTCGGAACCACTGCGTGGATGAGCTGCCACGTTCCGTGGAAACGCACGGATTTGCGGCACATGATTGCCACCATGCCCGCGGCACTTGCGGGGCGTTACGTGGTCACCGCAGAACAAGGAATGGCAGGCCGCTGCCTCGAGGTCTTCAAAGACAACGTACTGCTGCCCCAGGCAGACCCGAGCGTGGCCCCGTTGCAAGACCCGTACGAATACTTGAATGCCCTCGCTGCTTCAGCGCCACCTGGAAGCGACAAACTCCTGTTCACCCCGTGGATTAACGGAATCCTCGTGCCCGCCGACGACCCCTGGACGCGCAGCGCTTTCGTGAACCAGAGCCACCGCACCACACGGGCGCATTACGTGCGCGCCGTGATGGAGGGAGTTGCGTTCAACATCCGGTGGTTGCGCATGTACGTCGAGCGCTTTGTGGGGCGGCCTTTTGCCGATCTGCGCTTTATCGGGGGCGGGGCGGTATCTGACCTTTGGTGCCAGATCTTTGCCGACGTGCTGGGCTGCCGCATTTTACGCCCGGCACATCCGCGCGTGGCCAACGCGGTTGGCGCCGCGTTCGCTGCCTTGGCCGCGCTCGGTTACCTACGCCCCGAAGAAATGGAACAGCGGATCGCCATCGAGCGCGAGTTCACACCCAACGACTCTCAGCGCGGCATTTACGAAGAACTCTTTCGGGAATTTCTCCACGTGTACGAACAACTACGCCCCCTGTACCGACGCTTGAATCGAGGGCGAAACCGCCGCCCCTAGGAACAGCCACCGACTCAGTGAGTCACGCGGGGGATGTCCGTAGCCGCCTGGATGGGCCCGTACGCAGCTTCGTAGCGCGCCAAATTTTCTTCGATCGCCTTGAGGATGCGCTTCATGTGCTCGGGCGAGGTAATCACACGAGCACGCAAATTCGCCAACATTTGCCCCTGCGGAGTTCGCTGTGGCTGCACGAAAAGAAAATCGAGGATGAATTCTTCCTTGCGGTGACTGATCATCATCAGGTTGGAGTACACGCCACTCGCATGCTCCGGATCCACTTGGATCTGGATTTGGTCGGGCGCGTGGGTGGGTTTTTTCTCGTCGGTCATGGGAGCCTCCTTCGGAACCACGCCTACTTTAGGAAGACCAGTCGCCTTCCTCCACGCAGTTCAACCACCTTGCAACCTGGTCGGCGATTTCCGCGTAAACCAGCTCTTGGGCTAGGCCAAGCCTGCGCGGCACCACAAAGGAATGATCGCCGTCCCAAATGACGGCGAGCCTTACCTTGCGTCGGTAGCGCTTGCGCAACTCGTCCAGCACCCCCTCCAAGATGTTCAAGTCGCACAACGGGTCGCGCGAGCCTTGCACAAAGAGCATGGGCACGGCAATCCGCCTCAAATGCTCCGTACGGAGCTGCTCGGGCTTGCCCCGCGGATGCAACGGGTAACCGAGGAAAACCAACCCGCACGCCTCCTCGCCTTCGGCCACTAAGTGCGAGGCCACGCGGCCGCCAAGAGACTTGCCGCCAATCACCCACTGTTGCACGTGCCGAGCTAGGCTCTGCCGCAGCGACCGGAACACTTCTCGGTAGGTTTGCACTAAAACCGGCAGCGGGTCGGGTATGCGGCGTCCGCGCTCGGCGTAAAGAAAGTTGAACGTTGCACACACAGCCCCACCACGCCTGGCCAAATTCCGCTGCACGCCGCACAAGAGGTCGGAGAAACGATCGTTGCCGGCACCGTGCGCGAGCAACACCCCGGTACGCCTGGGCTTGGCATAGGGATAAGCAATGGTAGCCCCGACACTGTCGGCTTCGCCTACCGGAATCCGCAATTTCTCCGTTCTCATGCCTGCCCTTGGAGCTAGCGGCCGTGGCCAAAACTCGGCTCGGGCTTGGCGCCGCAGGCAAGCTTATGCGGGCCCACCGATCTTGCAGTCGCCTTCGAGTACCGCACCAGCTTGCACCACCAAGTCCTTGCTCTGGATGGAACCAAAAAGCCGCCCGCTGGCACCGATTTCCGCCCGGCCCTCCACCAACACCTCGCCGCGCACTTCTCCCAGCACGAGCAGTTGCCGTGCACGCACGGCGCCATCCACCTTGCCCTCCTCGCCAATCACGAGCAAATCGCTCGCGCGCACTTCTCCGTTCAGCACGCCGTCGATCCGGGTGGGCGCGTTGAAGCTGAGTTTGCCCGTTACGGTGGTCTCTCGCCCCAAAAGCTGCCGTACCGCGGGTTGGTGACCGACCGGAGTCGCGGGCATCTCGGGTGCCCGCGCAGGGGCTGGCTCCGCCCGACTGGAAACACCTTGCTGCACTTTTGCCTCGTCGTTGTCGCGGTTCCAAAACGCCACGCTCGTTCCCTCTGCAGTGCCTCTTACCCGCTCCCGAGAGCGCGTGCAAACCGACCCTGGAATGCCAGCACCCCCGGGAGCGCGGGCGTCCCGTCCGGACATCGCCTCAACACATGTGTGCCTACGACGCGTTGGTGGCGTTTCAGCCGGGTTGGCGACGCACGTGGTGGTGGAGGCAAGGGCGCATTGCCATGCGCCCCTACTCCAAAACGCGCACCGTGGTAGGGGCGCACGGCAGTGCGCCCGCGGTTTCGATCAGCACCAGTGCGCCCCGTAGACGCAATCGAGCCCAGCGGCGTTACCGCGTGCCCCGGAGAAGTGAAGGTGGGGGTGTGGAGTGCGAAAGCCATGCTTTCGCGGGCATCGCGTCAGCGATGCCACCGCGACACCCTTCCGGGACCGCACACGTCCCCGTCCGCACATCGCCTCAACACATGTGTGCCTACGACGCGTCGGTGGCGTTCCAGCCGGGTTGGCAACGCACGTGGTGGTGGAGGCAAGGGCGCATTGCCATGCGCCCCTACTCCAAAACGCGCACCGTGGTAGGGGCGCACGGCAGTGCGCCCGCGGTTTCAATCAGCACCAATGTGCCCCGTAGACGCGATCGAGCCCAGCGGCGTTACCGCGTGCCCCGGGAAGTGAAGGTGGGAGTGTGGAGTGCGAAAGCCATGCTTTCGCGGGCATCGCGTCAGCGATGCCACAGCGACACCCTTCCGGGACCGCACACGTCCCCGTCCGCACATCGCCCCAACACATGTGTGCCTACGACGCGTCGGTGGCGTTCCAGCCGGGTTGGCAACGCACGTGGTGGTGGAGGCAAGGGCGCACTGCCGTGCGCCCCTACAGGGTGGCGCCTGGGTGCGCGAGGAGGTCGACCACCCTCCAGGGACCGCACACGTCCCCGTCCGCAGGCCTACCTCACAGGAAACACATGACAAGCCACAGCGTGCCCGCTGGAATTTCCCACCAACGCCGGCGCCTCCACACGGCAGCGGTCCTCGGCAAACGGACAGCGCGGATGGAAACGGCACCCGCGCGGAGGTGCTATGGGGCTCGGGACGTCACCAGGCAAAATGATGCGTTCACGTCGCCGCTCGGGATCTGGCTCAGGCACGGCCGACAACAGGGCCCGCGTATAGGGGTGATGTGGGTTGCGGTACAATTCTTCTGCGGGCGCCAGTTCCACGATTTGCCCCAAGTACATCACGGCCACCCGGTGACTGATGTGCTCCACCAACCGCAAATCGTGGGTAATGAAGAGGTAGGTTAGCCCCCGCTCCTCCTGCAGATCCTGCAACAGGTTGACGATCTGCGCCTGGATCGACACGTCGAGCGCCGACACCGGCTCGTCGGCCACGATAAAGCGGGGCTCCACGGCCAACGCCCGCGCGATGCCGATGCGTTGCCGTTGGCCACCACTGAACTCGTGCGGGTAACGGTCGTAAGCATCGCGCGGAAGCCCCACGCGTTCCAGCAGCGCAAGCACCCGCTCCTTCCGCTCCCGTCCCTTGGCCAGGCCGTGAATGTCCAGCCCTTCACCAACAATGTCGCCAACCCGCATGCGGGGATTGAGGGAGCCGTACGGATCTTGAAAAATGATTTGCATCCACCGCCGCCGCCGCCGCAACTCCCGCCCGCGCAACGCCAACAAATCCTCGCCCTGAAAACGAATCTCCCCGGCAGTCGGCTCGAGCAAACGCAGCAACAGCCGGCCCAAGGTGGATTTGCCACATCCCGACTCTCCCGCCACACCCAAGGTTTCCCCAGGCCGCACGAACAGATCGACCCCATCCACTGCGCGCACGAACTCCCGCGCACGACCCCAAACCCGGCGCACCGGAAAGTGCTTGACCAGCCCGCGCGCTTCCACCAGCCATTCGGCGTTGTTGCTGTTCGCGCCGTCCCTCACTGCACAAATTCCTCGGCACGGATACAGGCAACGCGGTGCGACTCGCCACGCACCGCCGCCAGCAACGGATCCACCTCAGCGCAGCGCCCGATTGCGTAGCTGCACCGATCGCGAAAACGGCAGCCAGACGGTAGGGCCAACGGATTCGGCACCGTACCCGGAATCGCTTCCAGACGTCTCTGGCGCACACCGGGCCGCGGGATCGAGCGCAACAGCCCGCGCGTGTACGGATGCAACGGCCGCCGAAAGAGTTCTTCCGTTGGCGCCTGCTCGACGATGCGGCCGGCATACATCACTGCGACACGGCGCGCTCGCTCGGCAACCACACCCAGGTCGTGGGTGACGAACAACACCGCCATGCCGAACCGCTCTTGCAAATGCCCGAGCAAATCCAGAATCTGCGCTTGGATCGTCACATCCAGAGCCGTGGTCGGCTCGTCGGCAATGAGCAGTCGTGGGCGACACACGAGCGCCATGGCAATCATCACCCGCTGGCGCATTCCGCCGCTCAACTGGTGCGGGTACGCATCCACGCGCCGCTCCGGCTCGGGGATTTCCACCAACCGCAGCATCTCGATGGCTTGCGCTCGCGCTTCTTTGCGACTCGCACCACGATGCACCTCCAGCACCTCGCCAATTTGGTAGCCCACCGTCAGCACGGGGTTCAGCGCCGTCATCGGCTCCTGGAAAATCATGGCAATCTGCTCCCCGCGAAGGCTGCGCATCGCTTCTTCGTCCAACGCCAGCAGGTTGCGCCCGGCGAAGGTAATTTCCCCGCCCACGATCCGCCCGTTGCCATCGAGCAAGCGCAAGATGCTCAGCGCCGTGACGGTTTTTCCGCAGCCCGATTCGCCCACGAGTCCAAAGGTCTCCCCTTCGTCGATGGTCAAGCTCACCCCATCGACGGCTCGCACTTCACCGCGGGGCGTGAAGAAACTCACCCGCAAATCGCGCACTTCGAGCAACGGCACGCCGGCTCTCTAGCAACGCCGCTAAAGCCGGGGAAGCGAAGCGCAGTTCTTCTCCCGATGTGCTCTAACCCCACAGTGCATCGCGAAGGCCCGAAGAGCGTTGGATCCGTTGGTTCACGGCCTGCTCGAACGTAGCCTGGTCGGCATGCACTCGAACCGAGCTCTTGGCACGGGTTACCGCCGTGTAAAGCAGCTCCCGTGTCAGCAACGGAGATCCTAGCCGAGGCAGAATCACTTCGACGACATCGAACTCGCTTCCCTGACTTTTGTGAATGGTCATGGCAAAGGCGGTCTCGTGCTCGGGTAGGCGTCCGGGCGCAAGCTCGCGCACTTCGCCTAGGCGCGAGCCTGGAAACACCACCCTCGGTGCTTGCTTGCCCTGGGCCATGACGATGCCAAGGTCGCCATTGAACAGTCGAACCCAGTAGTTGTTTTCCGTTACCAACACCGGCCGGGCGTCGTACCAACGCTCTCGCGTGTTTTGCAGCAAGCCAGCTCCTTCGAGTTCCCACTCGATGGCCTGGTTCAAGAAAGACACGCCCACCGGTCCGCTGCGGTTCGCGCAGAGCACCCGAAACTTGCCAAACTCGCGCAATCGCGCCTGCGCATCGCTCTCCCGAATATACGAGGCGAATTGCTCGCGGCACGACTGTCTCAGCTCCGCACTGAGCTGCCGCGGCCATAGCGGCGCGGCTGCACGG
The DNA here is from genome assembly GCA_002898795.1 of bacterium HR30. GTDB lineage: Bacteria > Desulfobacterota > Binatia > HRBIN30 > HRBIN30 > HRBIN30. Next base: position 11,936 of record BEIG01000028.1, read on the forward strand.
ACGGAGCCATCGTTACTGTGCAGTGCCTGCCATGCCGCCGAAGCATCGCCGCGGCAAATGGCATCAGCGAGGCGCCCAATCCCGCTGTAAGCACCGTAACGAAAGTTCCGCCGCAAGCGCACGATGCAGTCCCACAAGCCACTGCTCGCGGGAGCATCGCCCGGAACAGCAACGGAACCGCCGGTTTCGCGCTCGAGCCACTCCCACTGCGCACGGGAAAACGTGCTGTGCGCGCCAAGGTTGCAAATGTCGCCGAGCACGGAGCCCGCTTCTACCGAGGCCAACTGGTTTTCGTCGCCTACCAGCACCAACCGCGCGTGGGCGGGTAAAGCGGCAAGGAGGTGAGCCACCAAACTGAGGTCGATCATCGACGATTCGTCGACCACCACCACATCCACGGCCAGAGGGTTGTCGGCGTTGTGATAAAAACGAACCGAAGATTCGCCAACCACGCCGAGGCAACGATGAATCGTCTTGGCCTCGGTCGGAATGGCCTCGGCAGCCTCGGCAATCGACGTCAAGGCGCGTGCCTGAGCAAGGGCGCGGATTTTTTCCTTGTTTGCCTGCAACGACTCGCTCAAGCGTTGCGCTGCTTTGCCCGTGGGGGCCAACAACTCCACTCGGGGGCGGCGTTGCCCGCGCTCTTGCGCTTGGGCAAACAGGAGTGCCAGCACGTTGGCGACCGAGTACGTTTTCCCGGTTCCTGGCCCACCGGTGATCACGCAAAGCTTCCGGCGCAAAGCGACCAGCGCCGCCACTTGCTGCCAGTTGGGCTCGCGAGGCTCGCCTCCGGGTTCGGTAAACAGTTCCCGCACGAGCTGACGGACAACCGGCGAAAGCGGGCGGTCGTCGCAAGCGAGGGCACGCTCCTTCAACGACGCCGCCACTTGGCGTTCATACTCCCAGTAGCGACGGAGGTAGAGCCGGCCTGACGCATCGAGGACCAACGGCGTGTCTCCGTCCCCCGAACCGACCAAACGACTGCCCCGCAACGCGGCAAGCCAATCGCGAGGGTCCCAATCCGGCGCTTGCCCTTCGAGCGCATCCTCCGCCGTTGCCAGGGCTGGTGGCCGCCACAAGTCTAAGCACACGTGGCCGCTTCGTACCGCCGCCGACAAGAGGGCCGTGGCTTGTTGTACTTCGGGAGTCGTGTCGCCACTCAATTCCGCCAACGCCCGTGCCAACTGCCGATCGAGAACTTCGCCGGAATCCACGAAGTTACCGTTCATCTGCCCGCCTCTTCCCGGTCAACAGTTCCGCCAGTGTTTCTACCAGTTCGGCTGGCGGCCGGTCGAAATACACCCCAGTGCCCGCGGGATTGCTCGGCGACATTCCGCGCAAGAAAAGGTAGAACACTCCGCCAAAGTGCGTTTCGTAGTCGTAACCCACGAGCGTCGCTTGCAAGAACCGATGCACCGCAACGGTGTACAAATGGTACTGAAGCAAATAATGATGCGCGGCCATCGGCACTTCGAGCCGGCTGCTCGCGTAGTCCTCAGCACGAGGACCAAGATCGTTGGACTTGTAGTCCACCACGTACCAACGGCCTCGGTGCTCGAAAACCAAATCAATGTAGCCTTTCAAAAAGCCGCGCCACCGCGCGAACGGCAAACGGGCAATTTCCTCTGCGTAGCGACGCACCAGCAGCGACTGCCCATGAGCGGCGAACACATCGGCTAGGTCCTGCGCCACGATACCTCTCCGACCCGAAGCATCGGCTGGCAGGAAGAAATCCAGCTCGTTGAGCCGGCGTTCGAGCGGGATGTCGCGCAGACGAAGGTCTGCCGTAAGCGGCGTATCCACGATCGCTTGCAGCCCGTGCGCCAGTTCTTCCGGAGAGAGCGCCACCTGTGCAGCCTCGAGAGCTTCTGCCAAAAGGCGCCGTTGATCCACCATCGGGCAGGTGAAATCCAGCTTTTCCAACAACGCATGCAGCCACTCCCCGGTACGGGCGCCAGGCTGGAGGCGGTGCAACCACGCGGTTTCGTCGCCCGCAGCTAACTCCCTTTCCACGGGCCGCTGCCCGATACCATCGTGGTCGTAACCTTCGCGACTAGGGGCGGAAAACTCGGCGCCACCGTGCGCTAGCGTAGAGAAACTGGCCACCTGCCAGCGGACTTCGTCGAAGCGACGGCGAGGCTGGCGGAAACCGAGTTCGAGGGTGGCCGAACTTCGGTGAGGTTCGGCCATACGGTGGCGACCGGTGCTGGCCGAGCGCACCCAAATATAGCCGTGGGCGTCGCGAGCCAGAGCTTCGAGGTCCGCCTTCACCGACTCTTCGTTCAGTTTTGCGCCACGGGTGCGACCAGGAGGACGGCTCAACCACGGAAGCTCCAGTGCTGGGTGCAACAGTCCGGCCAGGGGCGACTCGTGGGCGCTGGTGAATGCTCCCCAGTAAACGACGCAACGGTAGCGCGCGCGGGTAAGGGCTACGTACAGAAGGCGCCTTGCTTCGGCCCGGGATTCCACCGTGGCTCGCCGGAGCGACTCCGCGGCCGGCGGCGAACGCAAGTCGGCGACCAAGTCGCCGGTGTCGGGCTCGTGCATCAAGATGAAGCGATGGGTGTTTGGACTCGGGTTGTCCCACAGGAACGGGCAAAACACGATCGGATATTGCAATCCCTTGCTTTTGTGGATGGTAACGATCTTCACCGCTTGCTCGTCGCTTTCCAGGCGAAGTTGTTGCGCCTCGCCGAGACCACGGTCCGACAAGCGCAGCGATGGTTCCCGGCGCATCGCTGCGAGCCACTGGAACAGTTCTTCCGGAGGCAGCCGTTTTTCCGTTGCCGCTTGGTGCAGCAACTCCGCTAGGTGGCGCAAGTTGGTCACGCAGCGTTCGCCATCGATGCGCAGCAGCAAGCGTTGGATCACTTCCAGCTCGTCGAATACCTGCTGCAACGCTTGGAGCACGCCGCCCCGCCGCCACGATTCGCCCCACTGGAAAAATCGCTGGGCCCACTCGTCGGATTGGCGATCGTTCTCGTCGAGCGCAGCAATTTCCGCTGCGGTGCGGCCCAGTGTCGAGGTCGCCAGTGCCGCCCTCACCTTGCCCGTGCTCGTTGGCTGCAGCAGCGCTGCCAAGATCAGTTCGAGCTCGGCGGCCTCCGGGGTATCGAACACGCTCGATTCGCTTTCCAGTGCCGAGGGAATGCCTGCCTTTCGCAGCACCTGCTGAAGCATGGCCGCTTGCCGGTTCGTGCGGCACAACACGGCAACGCTGGAGTAGGTGACCCGCTCGCCGCCAAATTCGGCGCCACTGGCCACAAGGGCATGAATGTCGACCGCGACGTGCTGCGGTACGTGCTTCTCCGCCCATTGCTTCGTTGGCGACTGCTTGGGCGCAGCGGGCACGAACACAATTTCGAGCCCCGCGCCAGCAACCTCGTCCAGAGCTGGCTCTGCCGGATAAAATTCAATGCCGTCGATCAAGAACGGATGAGGCTGGCGGGAGAACAGCACGTTCACCGCCCTGACCAACCCGGCTGCTGAACGGTGATTGCGGACCAGGGTGTAAAATCGAGTCGCATCCCGCTTCGCGCGCAGGTAGGCGAACACATCGGCCCCCCGAAATGCGTAAATGGCCTGCTTCGGGTCCCCAATAAGAAACAAGGAGCAGTCGTTTTCGCCTCCGTAAATGCGGTGGAAAATCTCGTACTGGACCGGGTCCGTGTCCTGGAACTCGTCGATCAGTGCGGCAGGAAACTGGCGGCGGATAAACGCTGCCAACTCCTCTCCTCGAGGTGCGCGCAACGCATCGCGCAGCTCTTGCAGGAGGTCGTCGAAAGTCCGCACACCGCGCTGCTGACGCTCGCGGCGAAGCCACTGCTCGACGTGTTCCAACCCCCGTTGCAAGAATTCGCGCCATGCTTCTTCCTTCGGTGTCGCCCCGAGCGGCCACAACACTTGCAAGTCTGGGCAGCGCCGTTGCCAGCGTGCGAGCTCGAGCAAGGCCTCACGCGCCTCGGGCTCGAGTAAGCCGGGAATAGGGTCGCCGTCCTTTTTCGTGCGCGGGGCGAGGAAGGGCGCATCCTCGGGGGCGCGTTCGATGGCATCGAGCCAATAGCCGGTAACCGCCGCTTCGATGGAGCGTTCGCTGTCGGGCGAGAGTTCGGCAGTGAAAACCCGACCTCCCTCGAATGCGTACTGCTGCAACACCCGCTGGCAAAAGCTGTGGATCGTGTGGATCGGGGCTAGGTCGAAGTCGTAAAGAGCAGCGCGAAGCCGGGTGCGGTCGCGCTCCGCTGCGCCAGCTTTCAGCCGGCTGCTTGCCAGAGCGGTCACCTCGGCATCGTTGACGCACTTGCCTTCCATTGCCTCGAGCAGCAGCGCTACACGGCTACGCAAACGCTCGCGCAGTTCCGCGGTGGCGGCATTGGTAAAGGTAACGACCAGCACTTGTTCCACCCGCAGCTCCCGTTCGAGCAACAAGCGCAAGTAGAGGGTGGTGATCGTGTATGTTTTGCCGGTGCCGGCGCTTGCTTCGATCAGCGAGCAGCCATGCAGCGGCACTTCCAGGGGCTCGAGCAACGGTGGGCGCTGGCTCATGAGTCGAAACGCCCCTCCTGGGCTGGGTTTGCTTGCTCCTGTGCCTGGCACACGTAGCGCTCCATGATTCGGAGCACTCGCTCCGCCAGCACGGAAAACGATGGAATCGTTGCGGGCAGGTCTGCTTCCAAATCGCTCAAGCTCGGGCTCATCGACCGGTAAAGGAGCAGGTACGCCAGTTTGTGACGCTCCGGCACATTTTGCTGCCAATCCCCTTGCAGTGCCTGCTCGGCCCGACTTCGTGCCTCCGCCTCTGGTTTGCCCTGGGCAACGCGCTCGAGGAATTCCGCAGCGGGCCGGGCAACAAGGGGCAGCGGGTAACGAAGCCCAAGCTCATACAGGGCGACAAGGTCTGAGAGAAGTTCCATCGCCTCGGCGCAGGGCGTAAACTCGAGAAGCTGCGGTTCGTCCCTCTGGCTACGCCCAATCAGGAAGGTCGTTCCGGGCAATTGCCGGTCGCCCCGGGAACGTGCGGCGCACAAGGCCAGGTGACTGACCCAGGCGCGCATCATCACGTTGGCGTGGAGGCGCGAGAACGTCCAAATCACCTGCCCCTTAGGCCAAACGCGTCGCAAGCTGCCGCTCACGCTCCACTCTCCAATCGGCAAATCCAAGTCTACGGGTGGAAGCCGTTGCTCTCGGGCAAAGGGAGACACGAGCGCCCACAGCGACTCTGCCATCGTACACACTCGCTCCCAAAGTACCCGACCCAGCCGCCCCGGCGGCAAGGAACCCATGGCCCGCAGCACATCGTACGTCCCTTCCGGCGCCACACCTTTCGCGCGCAGCTCCAGAAATTGCGTGCCCGCCTTCCACGTAGCGAGGGCATCCATGTCCAGTGGCAGTTCGTCCTCCGGGCCTTCGCTTTCCGCACCGAGGTACACACCAAGTCGCTGCTGCAAAAAAGCAAGCGGGGCATGCTCCACCCACGAGGCCAGTTGTTCCACCGTCACGACGCGTTCTCGCGGTGGGGGCAAAAGGTCCACTACCGGCCGTGCTGGCGCGTGTCGCGGGCCGAACAATTGCCGAGCGCCCGCGCACAGCGTTGCCGAGAAACTCACGAGTTCCGGCTGACCCGTGAAATACTGGGGACTGAACGGCTGCAAAGGATGCCGGACCCAAAGCAGTTCGCGCGCGCGGCTACCTGGTACCGGAGGCACAAAGGTACGATCCACAGCGTCGAACAACTCCTCCACGACGACCGCCGGCGGGCGCTCACTGTTGTTTCGGATGTCGCGGCCCGCGTACGTGACGAAGAAATGATCGCGGGCCGCAAGCAATGCTTGCAAAAACAAAAAGCGGTCTTCTTCACGGCGGTCGGGGTCGCCAAGCCGGCGTCGCTGCACCGCCTGGTTCATGGGCGACGCAGGCTCGGAGCGCGGAAAGCTTGCGTCGTGCAAGCCGATCAAGCAAACGACCCGCGCCGGAATGCACCGGGCCAGTCGCAAGGAACAAAAGTTGACCCCGCCGCGCAGGAAGCCAAAGGCGCTCGATCGTTCCTCGAGCGCGGCCAATAACCACGGCATCACAGCCTCGAGCGGCACCTCCCCGTCAAAGCCGCCGTCGCTCGCCCCTTTGGCGAGAAGAGACAAGGCATCGCGGAGCTGGCGGTGCGCGTAGGCGTAAGCATCGGTCTCGGCGATGAAGTCCTGCCGTATCCGGTCTAAGAGCTTCGCCCATTCTTGCACGCGGTGAGTTCGTTGCAGAACGGGTCGCAAAGCGAACAATCGCTCGCAAAGTTCGGCGAGCTTTCCCGCAAATTGGGCCCCTTCGGCTTCGGCTTCGGGATACGGCGACACTCCAGCGAACAGCCGAGTCGGATCCGGCGGCATCGCCACACCCAGAAGCAAGCGCCGCAGGGCAAAGGCCCAACTGTGCTCTTCGAAATTCGGGTAGCCAAAGTTTTGGCGGTGTCGTCCGTCGATGCCCCACCGCACCCCTACGTCGGCAAGCCACCTCCGAGCCATTTCCAAATCCAGCGAAGTGAACCCGAAGTGCTCGCGCACCGGTTCGCATCCCAACAAACTCAAGAGTTCGCTCGCCGACACTCGGCCCTGGAGCAGCTCGATGATGGTGAAGAAGGCATCGATGGCTGGGTCGCTCGCGCGCAGGGCACGGTCGGCAACCGTGTAGGGGATGTGGTGCGGCGCTTCCCGGTCGCTGCCAAACACGGCATCGATGAGCGGGCCATACGTTTGCAAATCCGGGCAGAGGACCACGATGTCTTCGGGCTGCAGGGTCGGATCCTCTTCCAACAAGCTGCGCAGTTGGTCGTGCAGTACTTCGAGCTCCCGCAGCGGGCTGTGGCAGGAGTGAACGCGAATAGAACGGTCCGTGGGGGAAAGAGCTAAGGCCGGCGCTTCCGGGCTCGGCCGGCTCCGCAAATGAAACACATCGGCCTGCAGCACCTGCAGCGCCGACTGACCGGCAGGCGGTACGTAACACGCGACCTCTTCGTAATCCCAGGAGCTTTCCACCAAAGCCTGGAATTCTCGGCCGACGCGACCAAGCGAAGCGAGCAGCGGATTGCCCTCGTATGCTTGGAACTCGTCCTCGCTCCCTTCCAAAGCACCCCAATGCTCGAGCTGCTCTCGCCAATATTGGCGCCGCGAACGAATCTCCGCCCAGTATTCCGGCGAGGGACTGGGCACGAACAAGTGCACGTCGATCCGCCGAGCCAGCGCCGCGAAGAGGCTGACATACAACGGGGGCAGGTGGGTCACCCCGAATACCAGGGCCACAGGGGGCAGGTTCGCATTCTCTTGCGACTGCAACCGCTCCATCCATTGCCGGGCGCAAGCAGCAAAGTGCCGCTCACCGAGCCGGCGAACCACTGCGCGCCAGAGGATCGCTTGCCAATCATCGGGGGCGACATATCCCGCGGCCCACTGGTGGATCCACTCCGGCCGGTAAACCACATAGTAATCGAACAACTCCCCTAAACGGCGGCAAAGGGTCACGTAAGCGCTCGAGCATTTGCCCGGCTCGCTGCGCAAACCAGCCTGCTCCGCTTGCTCCAGGTAGCAGCGTACCGGCTCGAACGCGGGCTGCGGGAGCAAGCTTTCGAGTTCCGCGGCAATGGCCCACGCGAGGTTGCGGGGAAGGTATGCACTCTCGCCCTCCTTTGCACGTGGGCCTACGGCCGCGAAAAGCGACTCGAAGTAGTTCCTCGGAAACGGAAAGCGGGCATTGGCGCATACGCCAAAGTGCGCCGCAAGTTGCATGGAAAGCCACTGGTCCATCCCGCTGCCGGGAACGACAATGGTGAGCCGTTCGGTGGGGTGGCGCGGTAAGCGCTCGAGCAGTTCGCAAAGCTTCTCGGCCAGCGTTTCCAACCGATTGCTGCGGTACAACTTTAGGCTCATCTCGCCCTGCCCACTTAGCAGTTTGCAATTTGCCACACGTCCTCTCGGCTTTGCTAGTCCCCTCGCCCGCCGGCCAAGGGGATCGACCAGCCCAGGCGGGCTAGGTAGGAGTGAGTGGCCGATCCCCGACCCAACGCTTGCTTCCGACGAGGGCGAAGTCAGGATTTCGTCTTTCGCGCCTTTCGGAAAGCGGGTCTTGCCCGGCAGCGATGCCTCGGTCGGCGTGTGGAGGCACGCTCGGTGCTAACGCATGTCGAATTCGTTCTAGAGGTACCTCGCCATGACAGCGATCGATGCAGGCGTGTTGGTGGCTTTGCTGACCACGGTGGTCATGGGGTTAATGGTGCTAGCGTTCTATCTCATGCGCGATACGGACACCACGCCAGACCGGCGGTTCGTGGTCAGCCTCGTTTGCCCAGTGCGAAAGGAGTCAGCCCGCGTCGACGTACTCGAGCAGCGCCGCAGTGGAATTGTTGTCCGTACCGTGCGGTGGTGCTCCTTGCGGGCAGCCGGAGAGCGCTGTTGCGAGCAGTGCGTCTGGCGCCTTCCCGCCGCTGCCACCCACGCCTGACCACACTTTGTCGCCCCCGCCCCGGTTGACAGCAAAGGCAACATCGAAGGCAAGCCTTACGCAAAGTCCCTCTTCCAAGCGTCGGCTGGCCTGGAAGCCAGGCCAGCGCGGTGGCTAAGGGGCAAGTATGGTCTTCACGTCGGTATGCCCCAGTACGGGCAAGGTGTTGCGCACGTTCGAGCCGTACTCCGACGCAAGGGTGGAACGCATTTTGGCCCAAGCCCGGAAGTATGCTGGGCACTGGCGGGAGCAGCCAATCGCGCGCCGCGCTCAGCTCGTGGGCCGCGTGGGCGCCGAGTTGCGTCGCCAGCGCGATGCGCTGGCGCGCCTCATCGTGCGCGAGATGGGGAAACCGATCGGGCAAGCGCGCGCAGAAATCGAGAAATGCACCTGGGTTTGTGAATACTACGCCGAACACGGGCCGCGCTTTCTTGCGCCGGAAGAGGTGAGCACCGAGGCCAATCGGAGCTATGTGCGGTTCGACCCTTTGGGAGTCATCTTGGCCATCATGCCCTGGAATTTTCCCTTTTGGCAGGTGTTCCGCTTTGCTGCTGGTGCGGTGGTGGCGGGCAACACCGTGGTCCTCAAGCATGCAGCCAACGTTACCCTGTGTGCACTTGCCATCCAGGCGCTTTGGCGGCGGGCAGGGGCCGAGAACGGGCTTTTCCAGGTCGTGCTGGTCGAAAACGAACGCGTGGGCCGCCTGATCAGCGATCCCCGAGTGGCGGCCGTAACCCTAACCGGAAGCGAGCGAGCGGGTCAGGCCGTTGCCTCGCTCGCCGGGCAACACGTCAAGAAATGCGTGCTCGAACTCGGTGGTGCCGACGCGTTCCTCGTCTTGGCCGACGCAGGCATCGAGAGCGCGGCCAAGGCCGCCGCCGAAGCGCGCACCATCAACTCAGGCCAAAGTTGCATTGCGGCAAAACGGATCATCGTGGAGCGGGCAGTTTACCGCGAGTTTCTTCCAGCATTCGTTGCTGCCATGGAAGGCTGCAAGGTGGGCGATCCGTTCGACGCTGACACGCGCATTGGTCCGCTAGCCCGAGCCGACCTTGTGGCAACGTTGCACCGGCAAGTGGAAGAGTCGGTCCGACTGGGCGCCAAAGTGGAACTCGGGGGTAAGCCGTTGAATCGGCCCGGGTTTTTCTACCCACCAACGGTTCTCACCGGGGTGAGGCCCGGAATGCCGGCATTCGACGAAGAGGTGTTCGGGCCAGTGGCTGCGGTCATCGTTGCCCGCGACGCTGACCACGCCGTGCACCTGGCCAACGCCAGCCGCTACGGACTGGGCGCGGCCATTTGGAGCCGCAACCGCAAGCGTGCAGAGGCACTCGCAGCGCGGCTCGACGTGGGTGCCGTGCACATCAACGACGTAGTGCACTCCGATCCCCGCCTACCTTTCGGCGGCGTGAAGCACTCCGGCTACGGACGAGAACTCGGAGTTTACGGGATCCGCGAATTCACCAACATCAAAAGCGTCGTGGTGCGCTAGCTCGTCTTCGACAGAGAAGGGCAACGGCGGCAAGGGTCGAGCCCGTCGCACCGCCAGATGCGATCAGAGCTAGCCTCGCTCCGTTGGCAGATTAGAGCTTTCCGCAGCGGACTCGAGTCGGCCGGAAGATCGCCGCTGAACGGGATTTAAGAAGAATCATTCGGCTCAGAGCAGCCCGAGGGGCTCAACGCCGCACGGAGCACAAAGTCCCATCGTTCTCATGGGCTGCGCTGCGCTTGCCCGGTGCGCCCCACGGGAAGAACAGCATTCCTTTTCCCTCGCCGGCGGGGCGCTAGCAAGGAGTGTCACCGGAAGCGCGTTGCCGTAGTCATCGCATGCAACGAGAGAGGACAAAGGCGCAACAAGATGCGGTCGTGCCCTTGCCCCTGGTGCTCTGCAAACTCGGGGTGCCCTCAGCTCCCCCCAGCCAGCCGCTTGATCACGGGGACTACGGCTTGCAGCTCCTCGTCGCTCATTTTCTTCACCGGCTCCTTGTGTTTCTTGTTCACCCGGACGCTTTTGATGAGCTCCTCGGGCGAGGCATCCTGCACCTTCGGATCGCCGACCATCGACGGCACTTTCATCGATTTGCCTGTGGGAGTGTCGCCTTTGCCCGTTTCTCCGTGACACTTGGCACACTTCTCTTTGTAGAGCGCCTCGCCATCCAGCGCTTTGGAAGAGGCAGCAAGCAGGAGCCCTGCCGCAATCGTTACCAGCCACCATCTCCATCGGCCCATAACCAGCCCTCCAGTCATTTAACAACGCAGAGGAACGCTGCTGAGTCAACCCGCCACCTTCTCTAGCATGCTCGCCGCGGGTGCGCTGTTGCATTGCGTTGGCACGACTGCCACACAGGGTGCGTGGTGCGGTGACGGAGGCGAGGTGCGCAAGCAGACGCTGACCATTGCGGAGCACGCTCCGCTGTTCGCGGTGGTTCCGCTTCAGCCGGGCGTGTACGTGTTTCGTGACACAACCGGTGCGCCGCTGTACGTGGGTAAGAGCAAAAACTTGCGCCGGCGCCTGCAAAGTTATTTTGCCACCCGCGCTACAGAGCGGCGCAAGGCAAAGATGGTGCAGCTTTTTGCCGAAACTGTCAGCATCGAGCTCACCGGTTCCGACTTCGCCGCCATGCTCCGCGAGCTCGAATTGGTGCAACACCTCCATCCTCGATTCAATCGCCGGATGCGTCACCCGGAACGTTACGCTTACCTTCGGGTGGATTTTCACGCACCCTTCCCGCGAATCACGCTCACGACCCAACTGGACGACCAAGGGGTGTTCTTGGGCCCCTTCGCAGCACGGCAGCGCATGCGCACGGCATTGGAAGAAATCTGCGATGCCTTCGGGTTGCGAACTTGCACCGATCCGCTGCCAAGTGCGGAGCAAGGGCGAAGTTGCTGGCGGTACCATGTTCGCACGTGCCTTGCCCCGTGCGTCGGCAATGCGACACCGGGCGCTTACGGCAGGGCCGTACTGCAGGCGGTGCGCACGCTGACAGGATCGCGCGAAGCATTACGCCAGTGGCAACAACGGCGCACGCAACTAGCCGAGAGCCTGGAGTTCGAACGTGCAGGCCGTTTATTGGATCGCGAGCTGCGTGTGCGCGCGGCACAGCGGCTGCTCGCCCTTGCGGTGCATCGGGGCGACGATGCCTTGGTCCTTCAGCCGGCGGTCGAACCAGAGCACGCCGTGCTTTGGGCTATTCGGGATGGTGACGTCGCACGCACGGTAGAAGTTCCACGGCTGGCGCTGGCCAGGGCCTTTCGCGAGCTATGGGCGGCGTTTTCGCCTGCGCGGCAGACGGTTCTCTTCGTGGGGCAAGGCGACTTGGATCGCCGTTGGATTATCCACCGTTGGCTGAGGAGCGCGGAAGGGCGAGCCTGGAGCATTCCGGTTCGCGGCCGGCCAATGGCGGCCGTGTGGGAAGACCTTCGAACACACGCCGCCTCGCTGCCCGCCGCTCTCCCTCTCGGCGCGCCTAGCGAGTCGAAGTAGTGGCACGCACCCGGCTTCGAACGGGGGCCGTTGTTCTGCCCCCGGCGCCACGCGCGATCGTGCGTCGCGGAAGCCGCGCCTTCAACAGACGGCATTCCTGTTCGATGGCCGAAACGAAATCGTGCAAGTCGGGAAGCGCATCCCAGTCGGAATTGAACCCCCAAAACAGCTTTCCGTCATAGCTCATCAAGGCCACGCCCAGCGCTTGATTCGAAAACAGTGGCACCACGGGATAAATTTCCAGCAGGCGGGAGCCGAGGAGGTAGAGCGGACGCCGCGGTCCCGGCACATTGGTCACGATCATATTGTAAGAGTGTGTCGTTGCGGCAAGGCGGGCAAAGCTCACGAACAAGGAGGTAACCGTCCGATCGCTTAGGGCTTCGAGCGCTGCCGCCCCTCGGGCTTGGGTGGAACTCTTCAAGCGGGCGGTTTCGTCGCGCACCAAGCGCAAGCGACGCACGGGATCGGCTTCTGCAATCGGCAAGTCCACCACCAACAGCGACACGCGATTCCCGAGCTGAGCCTTTTCCTCCTCGCTTCGAACGCTCACCGGTACGAGTGCGCGAAAGCGCACCTGTTCCACGTCGGTTCCACGGCGCAGCAAAAGCATCCTGACCGCCCCTGCAGTGAGCGTCAGCGCTACGTCGTTGACCGTACCGCCGAAGTGCTGCCCTATGTTCCGAACCGTTTCGAGATCCAATTGCAACCAGTCGAAGCGCCGATGGGGGCCAATGGGCCGATTCAGCGGCGTGACCGAGGCTGGCTGAAAGCCGCGGACAATGGCCTCGGCAACGCCCGCCGCCAAAGCAAGGCCCCGCTGGAGCGTGGAAACCGGGTGGCGCACCGCCGACTGCGCGGCTTGCCAGGCTTCGGTAACCAAACCAGCGCGATGCGCGCACTCGCGAAGAAACAGCTCCCAATCGGAAGGGAGCGGCCGCGGACGCCAAGGTTTCGGCGGCCCCTGCGGAGGCGGCTCGGGCTCGGGGCTGAGAAGTCGCTCCATCAAACTTACCCCAGCCAAACCGTCGATCATGCAATGGTGAACCTTGCTGATCGCCGCAAAGCGCCGCTCCGCCAGCCCTTCGACAAACCACATCTCCCACAGCGGCTTTCCGCGGTCGAGCTGCTGGGAGAGAATGCGGCCGACTAGGCGCTTGAGCTGCCGCTCGTCCCCAGGGTGCGGCAGTGCGGTATGGCGAACGTGGTAGTGAATGTTGAAACGCTCGTCGTCTTGCCACACCGGGTGGCCAAAGCCCGGCACCCAGTGAATCTTTTGCCGAAGCCGTGGAACTTCCGCGACCACTTGCTCGGCCAGGTTCAAGACCCGAGGAAAATCCAAAGCACCGTCCGACCCGACCAAGTTCCCCCCTTCAAAAACCGCCGCCGCGCCCACATGCATGTGGACGTTACGGTCTTCGATGTCCAGGAAGAACCGGTCCATCGCGCTCAGCCGCTCGAAAAATTCTCTCGCCATCGCCGAAGCCTTTTGGGAATGTGTTTACCGCACGCCACGCACGACCCCAACGGACTCCAACGCAATCTCCCTGCCAACGCCGCTGCTGAACTCCATCGGCCCTCGGGGCAATGACGTTTCGCGGCGCTGCAAAGCAACCCTTGGTCCCCGTGTTCCCTTCTCCGAAGGAGAAGACAAAGGGAACGGGTCGTTCGTAACCAGGGGGAACGAATTGGCGTTGGACCGCCCGGACAGAAACTTTGGTGCTGCCCCACTCCAGCTAGTCCCCGAGGCTCCAAAGAAAGCCCGCTCGAGCCAACCTCGAGCACAACGCTTGCCGTCGAAGAGTGGCGGGGGGAGGATTTGAACCTCCGACCTTCGGGTTATGAGCCCGACGAGCTACCAGACTGCTCCACCCCGCGCCAGCGTTGCGAGCGAGTACAGGTAGCGACGGCAGTTGGTGAAGTCAACGCTAGACGCATTTGGAAGCCCAGACGACTTCGCGCAAATGGCGGAAACATTTTCGAATTGCCTCGACGAAGCATCGTCAAAAGCCGCCTTGCTTCGAGGAGGTGCCCCGATGGTTGTTGCCCAAATCTTCGCTGGTGGTGGTGGATATGTGTTGCCCATTCGCAGCGCTTACGACTGCGAACTCCTCATCCACGCCTTGCAACACTTTTTGCGGGATCGGGAGGTCGTTGCGGTGCGCCTCGACCGTGTTTTGCACGAGGTGCGCCGCACGAGCCCAGGCACGCGGTGCTCCCTGTGCCAGCAGGGGACGCACGGGGTAGTTTGGGGCAATGGCCATCCTTTTCTCTGCACCCGCTGCGCGTGCGAGAAACTCCCCGCAGCAAGGCGCGTTCTGGCAAAGGCCGCGTAAACCGAGCACGCTGCGGCTGCCCTCAGCTTTCCTAAAGGCCACGAAGGGGAGCAGCCGCCAGAGTCGCGCACGGGAACGTTGCTTGGCTGAGGTTGCGCCGACAATCTGGCTGCTTGCTCCCGCGGAGGGGGCTGTCGTTTCCTCAAATTTGGTAATGTTGCACGAAGAGGCGCACTTGTTTGGGGAACACGAACACACGATCCCCGCAGTTGATTTGCAACTGCGCAAGCCGCTCCCGAGCGATCTCCACGCGAATGGGAAAACCAAAGTCCACAGCAAAGAGTTCGAGCCGCACGGCCGCGCCGATCCGCACAATTCGAATCACTTCGGCCTTGAGGCTCGAGGTGCCCCGCGGGATTCGATCGACTTCGAACTCGTGCGGGCGAACGTAGGCAGTTACAGGTTGCGACTCCTCGTGCGAGCCGTGCGGGTAAACAACTTCCAAGTTGCCCAGAAGCGCCCGGCCACCTTCGAGCCGGCCGTGAAAAACGTTCACGTTTCCTAAAAAGTCCATCACGAACGCATTGGCCGGCCGCTCGAACACCTCCTCTGGCGTACCCTCTTGTTCCACGCGGCCACGACTCATCACCACGATGCGATCGGCTACCTCGAAGGCTTCCTCCTGGTCGTGCGTGACCAAAACCGTGGTCACCGAGAGTTCGTCGTGAAGCCGGCGCAACCATTGGCGCAGTTCCTTTCGCACCTGAGCGTCGAGCGCGCCAAATGGCTCGTCCAACAGAAGTACCTTTGGGGCCGGGGCCAACGCCCGGGCAAGCGCGACGCGTTGCCGCTGGCCTCCGGACAACTGTGAAGGCAGTAACCCGCTCATTCCTTCGAGCTTCACGAGCGAAAGCAATTCGCGGACACGCCGTTCGATCTCGGCTTTCTTCCACCCGCGCACCCGCAGCCCGAAGGCAACGTTGTCGAACACCGTCATGTGGCGGAACAAGGCGTAGTGTTGAAAGACAAAGCCAATGTTGCGCTCGCGCGCCGGACGTTCGGTGACGTCAACGCCGCGGTAAAGGATTGCTCCTTCGTCAGGGAATTCGAGCCCGGCGATGATGCGCAAAAGCGTGGTTTTGCCCGAGCCAGAGGGGCCGAGCAAAGCCACGAACGAACCATCGGGCACCTCGAGGGACAGGCGGTCCACAGCCGTGAACGCCCCGAACCGTTTGGTCACTTCACGCACCACGATGCCACCGGCTGCTTCCGCCTGAGGAAGCGGAGCCTTCTTCGCAGGGGCGCTATGGCGAGCGACATCCACTCGGGCTTCGCCGGTGGCTCGATCCGCTTCGCCGGTACGCTCGTGAAAGCGGCTTTCGAGGTCGCGCGTGGTTTTCCACTCCACCAACCGTTTCAGCACCAGCGTAACGATCGCCAGCAGCGACAACACGGAAGCCAAGGCAAATGCGCCTGGCATGTTGTATTCCTGGAAAAGTCGTTCCACGCGCAGGGCCATCGTGTCGCTTTGGCCAGCGATGCGGCCGGAAACCACGGCAACCGCACCGAATTCCCCGAGGGCACGGGCATTACAGAGAATCAGCCCGTACAAGAGGCCCCATTTGATGTTCGGGAGCGTGACCCACCAGAAAATCTGCCAGCCTCGTGCTCCTAAGCTCACGCCTGCAACTTCGTCATCCGAGCCAATCGCCTCCATGACTGGGATGAGCTCCCGCGCAACGAACGGCAAGGTGACGAAGGCCGTAGCCAGAATGAGCCCGGGGGTGTGGAAGACGATCTCGATGCCGTACTGCCGGAGCCACGGACCCAAGTAGCCATGTAAGCCGAAGAGGAAGACCAAGCTCATGCCGGCAACCACGGGCGACACGGCAAAGGGCAAATCGATCAAAGCCACCAGCAAGCTGCGCCCCGGAAACCGAAAGCGCGCTATGGCCCACGCCGCGGCTACGCCAAAGACCGCGTTGGCGGCTACCGCAACCGCTGCAACTCGTAAGGTGAGCCAAATGGCCGCACGCGTCTCGGGGTCGTTCACGATGTGATCCCAATACGCCCGCGGGCCTTGCGCCAGCGCCTCGGAAAACACTTGCGCCAAAGGCACCACGACGAACACGGCCATCACGGCGATCGCGGTGGCAATCGACACGAGCCGTATCGGCGCAGGATCGTGTGATACCTTGGTCGGGCTCGAAAGCATCTTTTTCCTAATCATGGTGACTACTCCAACGTTCCAATCGGTTGATCAAAAGCAGCATCCCCAAAGAGGCCGCGAGCAGCACTGTGCCCATCGCGGCGGCCTCGGCGTAGTGGAACGACTCCAGGGCGGCGACGATGAGAACCGGCGCGATCTCGGTCCTGAACGGGAGGTTCCCCGATACGAACACGACCGACCCGTACTCGCCCAGCCCCCGTGCGAAGGCCAAAGCAAATCCGGTAATCAGCGCGGGAAGGATCGAAGGCACGATGACCCATGCGATCGTCTGCCACCAAGATGCGCCCAGAGAGGCCGCGGCTTCCTCCCATTCCGCGTCGAGATCGGCCAGCACCGACTGTACGGTGCGCACCACAAATGGGATGCCGAGAAAGACGAGCACCAAGACAATCGCCAGCCGAGAGTAAGCTGCTTGAATCCCGAGAGGCGCGAGATAGCGTCCCAGCCAACCGTTTTTCGCGTACAGGCTCGAATACACCAACCCAGCAACTGCCGTGGGCAGCGCCAGGGGCAGATCGACCAGAGCGTCGAGAAGCCTCTTTCCGAAAAACTCGTATCGCACGAGCACCCACGCGATGAGCGTGCCCAGGGGGACGCTCACCCCTGCCGCAACCAGCGAGGTGCCTAGGCTCAGCGCGTAAGCCGCGCGCGCCCGTGGGGTCCACACCGCGGCCGCGAACTCCTCCCAGCTCAGCGAAAAAGCCTTGAACACACAGGCGGAGAGCGGAACGAGCACGATGGCCGTGAGATACAAGATCGTGTACCCGAGGCCGGTCGGAAAACCTGGCAACACACGCGCAGGGCCCACCTGGGTCATCGTGCCCCTCCCTGGTAAATCTGATCGAAAAGTGCGCCGTCAGCGAAAAATTTCTCGTGCACCTCGACCCAGTCGCGGGCGATATCCCCGACGGTAAACAACCGGATGGCGGGAAAAGCCGCGGCAAATCGTTGCTGTACCTCGGCGTTGACTGGCCGGTAGAAATGCCGGGCAACGATCTCCTGGGCTTCCGTCGAATAGAGGAACTCCAAGTAAGCCTTGGCCGCCTTTCCCGTTCGGCGCCGCTCTACGTTAGCGTCGACCACCGCAACGGTTGGCTCTGCCAGGATGCTGATCGGTGGGTGGAGCAACTCCAGTTGGCCCTTGGCTTCTGCCACTTCCAAATGGGCTTCGTTTTCCCAGGTGAGGTGAACGTCGCCGATTTCCCGTTGCGCAAACGTGACCGTCGAAGCACGTGCACCGGAGTCGAGTACCGGAACCTGGCGGTAAAGCTTCGACACGAACTCTCGCGCTTCTTTCTCCGTGCCGCCGCGCTGCGTCACGGAACCCCACGCCGCCAAAAACGCAAGCTTGCCGTTGCCCGATGTTTTGGGGCTCGGCACGACGACCTCGATCCCGGGTCGTACGAGATCCGGCCAGTCGCGGATGGACTTCGGATTGCCTTTCCGCACCACGAACACGATCGTCGAAGTCCAAGGCCCCGAGCGATTCGGAAGACGGGTCTCCCAGCCTGGGGCAATGAGTCCGGCTTTGCGAATTGCATCCACGTCGGGCCAAAGGGCCAGCGTCACGACATCGGCGCCAAGGCCGTCGATGACTGCTCGCGCCTGTGACGCCGAGCCACCGTGGGATTGCTTGATGGAGAGAGTGATCCCCGTATCTTGCTGGTATTTGGCAACGAAGATTCGGTTGATCGCCCGAAACAACTCGCGCGTGGTGTCGTAGGAAACGTGAAGAAGCTCCAGCGAGCGAGAATCGCTGTAGCCCGTGATCGGCGACATCACCGACGTGGTGACGACGCCAACGAAGACAACAATCTGTGCGAACTTCATAAACCCTCCTGCTTTGGAACTGGTGCGAACGCGGGACTGCGCGAACAAAAAGGCCCGAGAGGCGATTCCCTCTCGGGCCTAAGTGACGCGAGCGCGAAGGGGGTTTACGAAGCGCGGAGCGACACGTCTCCCCGGCGTGGGGCCCGAGAGGCCTCACGGGCCTGCGTACAGCAACAACAGTGGATGAAGTTTCCAGGGAGCATGCGTGCGCGCGCATTTAAACGGGCAAAGCACCTGCGTCAAGCCCCACGAACCAACTTCGCCTGGGAGCGCAGGCGTCTCGCCTGCATTTGGAGTGATGCGCCGTTCGGCATCGATCCTCGGGAATCGAGCGCACCCCAGTGGGCGAGTTTCCAACGGTCGCTTTGGCCATGGGCTCCCATGCGCGTAGGTCGGTGTTGCCCTCGCGGGCTCCGGTGCCCAAGGAAGCTTTCACCTCCGCGTGCTGGGGCACAGTGGCTTCGAAACTTGCCGAGAACGCTGTTGCCTGGTCCAGGAGAAACGCGCTCTCTAGGATCCACTCCAACCCCCAGCGATGGAAAACTCCTCTGGGCTTGCGTTGCGGCCAGCAAGGACTGGGGCCCTGTCCCAACTGTGACGGCCGACGTCCCGGATAGGAACTCAGGAGGATCGGGCCATGACTAAGCATCGAAGTCGCGGATCGTTCCTTCCTCCGGCTCGAACCTTCGTAGCCGTGCTTGTCGCCTGCGTTGTCCGTCCCTTTGGGCAAGAAGCGCAAGCCAATCCGCGCCTTCAGGTAGGCACGATTCAAGGCCAGCTCGGTTGAGAGAGCAATCTGCTTCCCGTTGCGCCACAAGCCAAGCTCACGTCGAAACACCAGAGCCTTCGTGCTGCTCCGCAAGGATCGGGATGGCAGGCGTGGCACTGCGCTCCGCGCGGGGGTGCAACCGCCCGCTAGGGCACCTTCGCTTGGCGCGGGAAACCTCCGTTCCCAAGCGGCGCCTTTAGGAGCAAAACCCCTGCCGCTTACGGCGGCGGGAGGGAGAAGCGGCGGAAAACCGCTGCTTGCTCGGGGGGGCAGACCGTCTACACCACCACCACCCGCCGTCGCACCAGGTACAGCCCGGTACACACCAGCAAGAGCACCAGTGCTGCCAGGCCCCTTTGGTCCACGGTGGGGATGGGCTCCACCCGCTGCCAGGCGGTGATGGTGAGCTCGGCGGTGTCGCAGACGGCTCCCACGCACACCTGGTAAGCCACCACGCAGCTTCCGGAGGACGGCACGGTGAAGGTGGCCTCGCCGGTGGTGCTGTTGATGTTGGCGGATGGGCAATTGGTGCCGGTCTGCAACAAGCTAAAGGTAGCGCTTCCTGGCAGGCTGCCCGTGCCGTACTGGTCGTTGGTGCCCACGTTGTAGCTTTGGCTGGTGTTGGCCAGGAAGGTGGCCGCGTCATCCACGGCGTCCACAGGGGGTCCTTGGGCCTCGAAGGAGCCGATGTCGCAAATAGGTGTGCCGTTACCATCGCTATCCTGTGGGCGGGTGACGCCGTTTTGGGATTGGTTGCTGACCGGTGGATTGGCGCAGGTGGTGTTATCACCAGCGTCAATGGCCGGGCTGCCGGAGTTGAGCGGGAAGTAGCCGGGGGAGCCGGTGAGCGAGCCGAGAGCGGGGTCTTGGCCGACAATGTTGCCGTTCACGCCGTTGAGAAGGCCGCAGGCGTTCGTGCCGGTGCTTTCGATGAGGTTGTTGATATTTGAGCCGCTCAACGTTCCGGTGCAATCCCCGCCGCTTGGGCTGTTGGCGATGATGGTGTTCTGGAGCGTCGCCGAGGAGCCAGTATAGACGGAGATGCCGCCGCCAAGGCTGGCGCTGTTGCCGGAGAAGGTGCTGTTGGTCACGTTCAGCGTGCCGTAGTTAAAGATGCCGCCGCCGCCGACGGCGCTGTTGCCGGCGAAGGTGCTGTTGGTCACGGTCAGCGTGGCGGCGTTGGAGATGCCGCCGCCGTGGTAGGCGCTGTTGCCGGAGAAGGTGCTGTTGGTCACGGTCAGGGTGCCGCCGGCGTTGAAGATGCCGCCGCCATGGAACTGAGCGCTGTTGCCGGAGAAGGTGCTGTTGGTCACGGTCAGCGTACCGCCGGCGTTGAAGATGCCGCCACCGCCGGCCGCACCCGGAGGAATGACCGTGTTGCCGGAGAAGGTGCTGTTGGTCACGGTCAGGGTGCCGCCATTGTAGATGCCGGCGCCGTCACCACTGCTCGCTCCATTGGCGATGGTCAGGTTTTGCAGGGTGAGGTTGGCGCCACTGTCCACCACCATCACCCGCACGCTGCCACCGCCGCTGATGGTGATGGTTTGCCCCGTGCCGTCTATCGTCAGCTTCCCTGCAGTGCTCGCGCTCACGATGTTGGGCAGCGTGGAGCCGAGCGTGATCGTGCCGCTGACGTTAAAGTCGATGGTGTCGTCACCTGGGCTATCAGGGCCGCAATTGCCGTTACCGGCGCCGTTGGCGCTTTGAATGGCTTCGCGCAGCGAGCATTTCCCATCGCTAGAGTCCACCGTGTCGTTTGTGGTGTTCACGGTGTACGTGGCCGCTCCCGCCGGCCCGGCCGTAAGCCCCAAGACAAAGCAGAAAGCCAGGTCCAAAAACGCCTTGTGCCCCTTCCCTGAAATCCCCTTTGTCATGTTGAGCCTCCCCTTCCCTTACCTTCTCCTTTCGTTGTTCCGTGAAACCGCATCGTTCGTTGCTTGCCTCCCGCAAGCACTCCTAGGGAGGCCGGTTTTTCGGGGCCTCAGCAGGGAAAAAACACACCCTGCCTGGCAAGTTCTTCGGGGCCGTGGGGAGGTGTTCGTTCGGGATCGGATGGGCCGGTCGCCGAGCTTTGGGGCCAGATCAGCACGACGGACACCTTGGCTTGCGAAAGCCTGGGCCTCGGCGGCGTGACCTCAAAGGGGCCCTTTTGCCGTTTTCCCAGCCCTGGCGTTGCCTTTCGAGCGGGTGGGGCGCTGGCGCAAAACCGCCACTCGGCAAAAGCGGTTCGACCGTGGCGCTGGCCTGGTGGCCCCGCCAAGGCGAGGAGCCGAAGGTCCCAGAACCCCTCGGGGCCG
>BEIG01000029.1 GCA_002898795.1 bacterium HR30
TAGCTCCGGCCCCAGCCAAGCACCAGGAGCGAAGTAAACCACTGGTAACGTTCGCTTTGCGCTCGGCCATCTTTTCACGCCTTCGGAAAGAACCCCGAGGCTTACCTTGCCACGTATCTTTCGGTCGCTTCGGAAGGGCTGCGCAGGGTGACCGTGGCCTCGCGTGAAGCAGGGGAAAGGCGGACCAGGATGTGATCGCCTTGGTGCTGCCAGCCTTCGTCTACCAGCTCCAAAGTTCCCACCGGAGCTTCCTCAGGGAAAAGTTTACCGCCAATACGCACGCTTTCGATTTTTACTGACCCGAGCCCCACGCACTCGAACAACGCACCAAATTGGAAATCCGCCCCTGGTTCGTAGCGCAGCTGCATGACGGCACCCGATCCCTGCCGGGAATCGAGAGACTGGGTTAGTCGCGTTCCATCGAACACCCGAAAGACGGTTTGAGGTCCTGGGAACACACGCACGTGCAAGACCCCAGGGGTGGTAGCAAAGGAGTCGACCAAATCCGGCTCTTCAGTGGGTACGAGAGTATCGATGGTCGGGCGCAACATCGGAACGAGGCCTCCGCGGCGCAGAAAAAAAGGCATGTCCTGCAGGGGCGCTGGAACTAGGCGGTACCCTGGCCCTACATATTGCCGACCCGACCACCACTCGATCCATTCTCCACCGGGGAACAGCACGGTGCGCTCTCGTTCGCCTCGATTCACCACGGGGGCCACCAGGAGGTAGTCGCCCAACATATACTGATCCCACGGATGCGCCCCTAGCGCAGGATTCACCAATCCAAGGGGGCGTTGAATTGCCCGCCCATCCTCGCGCAGGCGGTGCAAGTACGTCCACACGTACGGAAACAGCCGCAAGTGCAGGCGCGTGTATTTGCGATACCACTGAAGCATCTCCCCATCGAATCCATTCTCCGGGGTGGGTTCCCACGCCACGTCGTTGGTACTCGTGCCAATCTGCATGGCCGGACTTAACGCCGTGTGTTGGAACCAGCGCGTAAACAGTTCTTTATCAGGTGGCGAGTGACGATAACCGCCGGTGTCCGACGCAAACAACGGAAAACCAGACACGCCGAGCGAAGAGCCGGCAACGACCGCCGCGGGCAAGCCGCCAACGGCAACGTACGTTCTTCCCTTCTCCGACACTCGCTCTCGGTGACGCGCAAAACTCGCGTCCAAGTCGCCAGGCCAAATTACCGGCCCGAAAGCCTGACCTCCAAACGTCGAGTGCCGCACGAGCAGCAGGCCCCCTTCGGGGGGTAATACGTCTGCGTATGTCTTGTGGTAAAAGAGTTGGTACCGTGCATGCATCGTGCGCTCGTCGCTGCCGTCGGCAAAAAGCCAACGATTGCGCTGAGAGCTAAGGCCGACAACGACATCTTCTCCGTAATCCAGCTTGAAGCCAGCAACTCCCAAGTCGAGGTACGGCCGCAGCAACTCCTGCCACCACGTTCGCGCCGTGGTTTGAGTAAAGTCCAATGGCCTGCCCCAAGGATTGAGCAGGATCCCCGTACGCAGTGGAAAGAAGCCGCGGGCTTGGGCCTCCTCCCTTAGTTTACGCGTGGCCTCAGCCCGAGCATCCAAGTACGGCGTGTGCCAGAGAGCTACACGGTATCCTAAACGCCGTGCTTGCTCGAACATTCGCGGCGGGTCAGGAAACCGCGTTGGGTCGAAGTCAAAGGAATTGACGGCAGAGGCATACGGCCGATCGATCCAGACGCCCGTAGCCGCAAGGTCGAGTTCCCTCATCCTCGTCAGATCGTGCTCGAACTGAATTTGGTCTCGGTTCTCGTCACGCCAGATTAATGGGCCGTAAACCCATTGCGGCGGCAATCGCGGATAACCCGTGACGTTGTAGTAATGCCGAGTGACATCCAACCCACTGGGGGCGGCGAACAAGTAGAGTTCTAACCCGAGGCTACTTGCCTCACCGGTGCCCACTATAACATCGACGAGTTCTGGATTGCTTCGCTCGACGTCGAAAATTCCTGGGTAATACGAAGCAATAAACACGCCCCAACCATTGGCACCGATCAGCAGCGGCACAGGAACATGGGCTTCGTTGTAGAAGCTCTCCAACTCGGGGTCGACCTCGATTTGCATGGCTCGAAGTTTCCCGCGGTGGTTCACGTCATCGAAGTATTCACCCAGGCCGTAAAAACCCTCTTCCTCTGGCGCGGCAAACTGGAAGCGAAAATAGGCAACCGGCCAGCTACCACCCGGACTCCACACAACCCGGAAGGATCCGTGGTCGATCTCCGTAATCGAGAGCCGAGCCTCCAAACCCTCTTCGTAGGAAAGGGCAAGCTCCCAGCCTGTCCTACTTTGCGAAACCACGCGGACGCTCACAGGGTGTAACCAGCGCAACCCCGATGGAGCGACGTAAACACCATTAGGAACGAAAAGCGGGTAGGGATCGTAGTTAAACCCAGGATCCACCGCCTCGACAACACCCAGTTGCCAAGCTGATGGAGGAACCGCCACCAACACGCGTGCGCCACGCTGCAATGTAAGGTACCCGGTCGAACTCTCGAACACGAGCCGGTAATCGGAACCAAGGCCGGCCTCCTGAGCCCCTCCGACCTGTTCCCCGTCGTCGCCACATGCACACAGCAGCGCAAAGACGACCAGCACCGGCCAAAACCGCACCGATGGCATCCGCCATGCCCATAGTGAGAAAGCTTCCGCACCCCGTCGACCCGCCCCTCTCCTCTGAAAGCAGGACCACAACATGGCCCCCATTTGTCTTGTTACGGGAGAGCGGTCAACGAGGGTCCGCACCCTGGTGGTAGCCAAACGTCACAGCCTAGTGTACCGCAGTCCTCGTCCCCAAGCTTGCATTGCCATCCCAACTTCGCTTTCCGGGCTACGTTCAACCTGTGGGACGAAAGCGCCAAGGGGAGAGTTAGTAACAATGACCAAGCTAGATCCGCATCAATGCATTTTGTTCAGCGGCGGACTCAAAGGAAGCGAAGCCTGCTTCGGAGCTACCGCCGAGCGCTACGGGATCGAAGAAGTGACCTTTACGTTCGAAGGGCACCAAGTCGAGCGCCAACGAGGTTTGCGCGTTCTCACACACGAGGAGTTGCAAAAGGGCGACGTAAGCCTGGCTTACGTCTCGAAGCTCATGCACCGCCGATACCCGGAAACCGATTACTTCAAGAAAGTTTTGCAAACGATTTGGTACCAGGTAAACAGCGCACAACAAGTGTTCGTCGTTGGCACGATCCTCCCGGACGGCACGGTTAAAGGAGGCACGGGATGGGGCGCTGAATTCGCAAAGTTGTGCAACAAGCCCCTCTTCGTGTTCGATCAAGCTCGCAATCACTGGTTTCAGTGGAGCAACGAACTCTGGGTGGAAGCGCTCCCTCAAATTTCTCATCACCACTTTTGTGGCACCGGCACCCGCTACCTCGAGCCAAACGGACGGCAAGCGATCGAGGAGCTGTTTGCGCGATCTTTTGCCTGAGCAGCGGGCTTACGGACCAAAGTGCCACCGCGCCCTGGAGACCAAGGTCAACCCCCGAACAAATGGCGGTCCACAGCCGAGCCAATCAATCAACAAGGCCGCGCCTAGCCCTGGAGGTATCGAAGCTACGAGCTTCGGCTGGTAGTTGTCCGTTCTGTCAGTTGTCCGTTCTCTAAAGGTGTGAGCGGGTTTCCGCTTCAAAAACGACGGCCACCGCTGCGGCCACCCCGACCACCTTGGCGGCCGGACCCTCCCTTAGATTGCTCGCGGGCCTCGCTCACCGTGATGTTGCGACCCATGAACGACGAGCCGTTGAGTTGTTCGATCGCCTGCGCCGCTTCGGCAGTCGAGGCCATCTCCACGAAACCGAAGCCTCGCGAACGTCCGGTGTAGCGATCGGTGACGATCGCAGCGGATTCGCACTGCCCCGCACGGGAAAATAAGGCAAGCAAATCCGCGTCGGTGGCGTCGAACGGCAAATTGCCCACATAGAGTTTCCGACCCATGTCATCCTCCTTCTTTATCGCTGCGGCAAGTCCACAGTTCCTTCGTTCCGGGTCGGACGGCTTACAGCAATCACGCCACAGCGGCGCCGTTATCGCCAAGCGCGGCGAAGCAACAACACGGCTAGTTGGGGGATTGCGTCGGACCCATGCCTCCCGGGCATTCTTTCTTGTCTCACCCCCCTTACCAGGGATTTCCATCCTGCACAACCCGCTCGAACGGGTCCGATGCCTTCCGGGCACTAACGCCGTGAACTTTCCGGGGGCTTGCTTCTACTTCGTAACTGGCGCTGGATCCACCACGCGATGCCCAAGAATACAACTCCCACCACCGAACCCCACACCACCCAATCTCCCCATCGCACCACCAAGGTAGGTTCTGCGGAGCCAAACTCGACCCGAGCAACACCCACGCCTTCCCTGCCTGGGGGGACCAAAACGTTCACGCGGCCGGAAGGCTCAACCACTGCAGAAATGCCGGTGGGAGTGATCCGCACCTGCGGCTTGCGCGTCTCGATGCTTCTAAACGCGCTCGCCACAAGCGCCCAGCGCTTTCCCGCCTCTCCCTCGAACCAAGAATCGTTCGATAAAGAAAGAAGGACGTCTGCCCCTCTGTCGGCCGCCGTCCTTGCCGGCTTTGGAAGCACGGCATCGTAACAAATGAGCGCAGCTACGCGGAATCTAGTTCCGTCGCGTCCTGGGATCTCCATCACTTCTAGTTTGGTTCCCGGACTCCACGTACCCAACCACGGAAAGCGCCTGCGCAACTGCGGGCTATCGAGCCACTCAGGCACGTATTCGGTAAAGGGAAAGGGGTGCAATTTGCGTTGGACCTTAACCCGCAGGCCCGTCTCCACTTCTGGAAGCAAAACAAAAGCGGCATTGTACTCGCGGCGATCGTCACGATCATAGGCGCCGAAAATCAGCGGCCGTTCGTGCACCTGGACAAACGCAGCGATCTCTCGGTCGAACAACGCGCCCTCGGGGCTCTTCGGTTTCGCAAAGGTGGTCGGGTACACGGTCTCGGGCCAAGCCCAGAGATCGATCTCCGCCGGTAGCGTTCGGGTCAAATGGAAGTATCGATCCAGAAGGTACCTTACCGCCCCAAAGGTTCCCAATTGCTCCCGGAGCCGATCGTAGTGCGAAATATTCCCCTGGACCGCGCCGATACGAACGGCCCGTGGAGGATCGGCCTTAAGCCCCGCCCCCGCGAGCCCCTCGAGACGCCAGTCACCGTAGAGCCATAAACTTACCGCCGTGGCTCCAGCGAGAGCGAAAGACCCAACTGCTTTCGGATATCTGCGCGCGCAAACGAGATCTTCTAGACCGCACGCAATGCAAGCGTTGGCAAACACCAAAGCAAAGGTGAGAAGATACACCCCGCCAACATCCGCAGCTTGCACCCACTGGAGCACAGGCCACAAACCGAGTCCGAGTGTATCAGCCAGGATTTTCGTCGGTGCCGTGCCTTCGCAAGCCACATAGGCCGCAGCACCAACTAAGGCCAAGGTCGGCGGGGCCATATTCGTCGTAAAGGATGGATCACGGCGCAGTCCGTACCACACCAAGGCCAACACGAGGAACTGCGGCTCCAAGAATGCACTCGCCGCAATCAAAACGATCGTGGCCAGCAAGATCGATGAACCCGTGTACGCACTGACCGCCACAGCAAACCAGGGGAAAACCAGCGCGACAAATGCGGCAGCACCACCGCCTGCAAATAAGAAGAGCTCTTTGATCGTTCGGCATCGGCTCCACACGATGAGCCACGGAACAAGCGCGAACCAGCCAGCATAGACGTACGGCCACTCACCGAGCCCGAACAGGGCAAGGAGGAGAACGCCGGCAATGGTGCCAATCACGTTCCAGGCCAGTGCCATGCTCCTCGCGGCTCCAGTTCCTCACCCGTTCGGGCCGGTTTGGCTGCGGGGCAGACAGTCACTCCTCAGGGGGTGCGGAAACCGCATCGCTCGGGGGTGGCTCGAAGAAGGGGACGTTCTGTTCCGGGACTTGCAAAATCTCTTTCGGAAAACCCGGAGGCGCTAACTCTGGGGGCACAACTAGGTCCGGAGGCAACGGAATCCGGTTCCCCTCCTCGTCATAAAGCTCCGCATCCGGGTGAAACATCAGAATTGGGGGCAACGGCTTTCCATCGTCCGTCACCTGGTAGTGGCGAACGTAGCCCGGAGGCAAGTCGAAATCGTCGGGCACGATCAAGCCACTCTTAGGCGGATTGGTCCCAGGCGGAGGAAAAAGGGCGATTCCACTGACACCTTCCTCCGTTGTATCGGTGTCCACATCTTGACCTGCCTCCTCCGGCTTTTGCTGGACAACCGGCGTGTGCTCTGCGCTTGTTTGCCCTGTGCCAGGCTCCGGCTTCACATCCGCAACTGGCCCCTCCCCGCTCCCTCCGAGCCTCACCCGCAACCGACGCCCAGAGGCTTGCGGAGCTTCTGGGCCAGATATGCCGCCGGCGGAGGCACCGATGCCCCGATTCGCGTTTTCCACTGGTTCGAACCCCCGCGGAACGTCCAAACCGCCCAAAGGAGAGAAACGCCACCACCCAACGCTGATTGCCACTATCGCGACGATTCCCCCTGCGAGCGCTCCTCGCCGCCAGGACCACGGCCTCCTTTTACGCAGTACGCGCACACCGTCAGCTCTGCGCTCCATCAAGGTAGACACGGCACCTCCGATCCTAGAGCCGCTGGACGGCAGCCAGCAAGCCGTGCTGCGGTGCGGTCCTTGGTAGCCGTCACCCCCCTCACCACCGGCACTCTTGCGCAACACGCTCCCGGTGCCATTCCGGACTCCCGAACGCATATCGATTCCACTGGGCACGCTTGAACCAAATGTGCAGATCGCGTTCCCAAGTGAAACCGATCCCGCCGAACACCCGCAACGCGTTTTCCGCGACGTTGCTGAACACCTCTGACAAGTGCCCTTTCGCCAACGACGCCGCGTACGCAGCTTGCCGCGGCAAAGCATCCATTGCATGGGCGGCGTACCACACGAGCGAACGGGCCGGCTCTATTTGTGCAACCATGTCCGCACAGCGGTGCTTCACGGCCTGAAACGACCCAATTGGCCGGCCAAATTGGCGACGAACTTTCGCATACTCCACAGCCATCTCCAATAACCGCTCCGCACCACCGAGGCAGTCAGCGGCCAACAACACCGCGGCCGCATTTTGCACACGGGCAAGCAGCTTCTCGGCTTGGCCACCTGTGGCCAACAATGAGCGCCGCGGTACCGTCACATCGTTCAACACGACTTCGCACGGCCGGCGTGTTCGATCCACGTCATTCATCGGCCGCACGGCCACACCAGCCTGCTCTCTCGGCACCAACACAATGGCCGTCGACTGCGCACGCCCCGCTGGGAGCCTGCAAACCACAAGGAACGCGTCGGCGACGTGGGCATCCAAGACAAACCGTTTCGTTCCATTGAGGCGGAGGCCAAATCGTCCGACAGAACCGCGCGCCTTGAGGGGGAATGGCCAAGCAGCCGTGTCCTCCTCGAACCACGCCAGTGTCACCACCGCTTGCCCTTTCGCCAACAGGGGCAGCCACTGCCGCCGAACACTGGCCACACCAATTTGGCGTAAAGCGAGAATGGACAGTGTGTTCGCCAAGTAGGGGCCGGGCACTGCGGCGCGGCCTAGTTCCTCCGCTAAAACCGCAGCGTCCAAACACGTTCCCCCCGCGCCGCCAAACTCAACCGGAGCCAGCAAGCCCAACCAGCCAAGCTGCGCCATTTGCTCATAAAGCTTTCGCGGGTAGCCGTCGTGGTCGGCATCAAATACCGCATGGGCGGCCGCCGGCGGCCATTCAGCGGCAAGAAAATCGCGCGCCGTGCGTTGCAACAACTCCTGATCCGCAGACAACCCAAAGTTCACGGTCCACCCCCTTCGGCCATCGAGCGTTCACTCGGGCAGTGCACGTGGCTCGCGAGGAAGCCCGAGCCCGCGCTCGCCAATGATGTTCTTTTGGATCTCCGATGTTCCCCCACCGATGATCATCCCGAGGGTAAACATGAACTCGCGAATCCATCTCCCGCCGTCCACCGCGAACTTTGACTCAGAAGTCTGCGTGGCATAGCTGCCCAGGAGGTTGAGCGCACAAACGGTAATGTCGTGGTTGAGTTCGGTGGAGACCAACTTGTTCACCGAGGCAGCAATCCCCCGAGGGCGCCCCAGAATCGTATCCGTCAACTGCCGATACGCGTGGTACCGCATAGCCTCCACCCGCATGGCTAGGGCTGCCAGACGCTGCCGCACCACCGGATCCTCTACGGCCGATCGCCCTTGACGCGTACACAGTTTGGCTAGCCGCACGAGAGCCGCGAAGAGCTGCTGGGTTGTTGTCGCAGCGCCCAACATATTTCGTTCGTGGAGCAACGTGGCGTTGGCCACCTGCCAGCCTTGATGCAACTCTCCCACCAGGTGACTACGGGGTACCCGCACATTCTCGAACCACACTTCGTTGAAACCGCGCTCCCCGGTCATTTGAATCAATGGTCGCACGCTAATACCCGGAGACTTCATATCGATCAGCAGATAGGAAATGCCGTGGTGTTTCGGAGCATGCGGATCGGTGCGCACCAAGCAAAACATCCAATCAGCGAACTGGGCGTTGGAAGTCCAAATCTTCTGACCGTTCACGATAAACTCATCGCCAACCAGCTCCGCGCGAGTTTGCAGAGAGGCCAGGTCCGACCCCGCGTTTGGCTCCGAGTAACCCTGACACCAGATTTCCTCCGCAGTGAGAATTCTCGGCAGGAAGCGACGTTTTTGCTCCTCCGTACCGAACTGGATCAGAGTTGGTCCGACCATTTGGATGCCCATTTGGCCGATCAGCGGTGGGGCCTGGGCACGAACCAACTCTTCGTCCACAATTGCTTGAGTCAACACATCGGCTCCTTGACCCCCGTATTCCTTCGGCCAGCTCATCGCGACGTACCCTGCCTCGTACAACTTGCGCTGCCACTGCTTGGCGCGCTCGATGCGGCGGGGATCGTCAAAGGCAAGCTTCGCCAATCCACGCGGTCGCGAGGGAAGGTTCTTCCGCAGCCAGGCCCGCACCCGGCGACGAAACGCTTCGTACTGCGGTGGATAGGTCAGGTCCATGCGTACCCTCTCGTTATGAACTTCCGAACCTGGAGATGATCCGACAGTCTCACCGGCAAATCAACTCGAGGGGGACTGAAGGCCGTACTGTCTATTTTGCAACGGCTTGGCTAGAAGAGCGGCGTTTTCCCAGCATCGGAGGTTCACCATGCAAAGTCTTGCCATGCCTGCGTTTCTCACCAGCTTAGTCGTGGTTGCCGCGATGGGCTGGTACATCGTGGAGCTGCGGTCGGAGATCGAGCAACTCCAACGCGAGGTTCAAGCAGCACGCGCGACGACGTCACGACCGCAACGCGATCCGGCCTCTTCCCAGACCAGCGGTGCTGCAGCGCCGGCAGCAGCGGGGCGAGTGCTCACGGAAGAGCAACGTGCAGCGATGGTGCGTACGCTTGGCGGACCAAACTCGAGTCTCGCCAATCCCGTTTGGTTCGCCACGGTGCAGACTGACCCAGAAGCGGTAGCCTTTCAAAAACAGATCCAGCGTGCTTTCGAGGAGGCTGGGTGGATCGTCAAGGGCAACGCACCGGTGCGCTTTCGGATGAAGCCTGGTGTCTATGTGTTTGCAGCGGACGAAGATCCACCTGCCTATGTCGGCACTGCACAGCAGGCTTTGGAAGACGCCGGGATCGAGATCACCCAGTCGGGCCGGGGATATCGAGAGTTCTACCGCCAAAAAAAGGCGGAAAATCCGAATTGGATCGGCTTCGACTTTGCCGAAGACCAGACCTACGTTATCGTGATCGGACGCAAACCAGAGCCGACGCCTCCTGCGTCGTGACACGAGTCCCCATGGCACAAGGAACAGCGCCACCGTATCCCGTCGAGGTCCGGAGAGATGCCGGGGAGGACTCTATGCAAGTGACATGGAGCGACGGTCACGTCAGTCGCTACCCGTGGCGCTATCTACGGGGTTGGTGTCCTTGTGCGCAATGCCAAGGGCACAGCGGGACACGACGTTTTCGCGAGGTTGAGGCCGCGCGGTTAGAGTACGTGTCCGTCGTTGGGCGATATGCTCTCAACCTACGGTGGAGCGATGGGCACGAAACGGGCATCTATACTTACCCATACTTACGCGACATTTGCCCTTGCTGCCGCGCAGAAGAGCCAGCAGCCGCGAGCTAAGCTTCTCCTCAGCCCTTGACCCGATGCAGCGCGCGCGGCGGGTAGCGCTCACCGTAGTATTTCCGCCGCATCTGCACATATCCTATCGGTTCCGCCACGAGTCGGGAGAGCGCTCTCCCACGTCGGCAAGACGGTCATACCGCTCCCAAGCATTTGTGATCGAGGTGGTAGACGACCTTTTCCGCGGTGCCCAGAGTGACAACGGCCTATCCTCTGTACGGCTGAACGAAGGTGTGGGAGAAACGAGCGGGATCGTGGGCGGGTCGGTTCTTCGGACTTCTCACGCCGCAGGCCTAAGGGTACCCGGCAACAGCGCATCACAAAAGGGACACCGGCCCACGCTCAAGTAAGCGAGGTGCACCGGCAGGCCGAGTGAACGCAACCGGCCAACGGAATTGGCGATCGTTCGTGGAATCCAGTCGTCGTAGGCAACGAAAAAAGTTGAACACGTGGCCGGGTGCCGCCCGCAGAAGATCATAGCCACGCAGGGGCTGCAAAAGAGATGTCGCTGTGGCCACCGCTACTGCGTAAAGTGCCGTGCAGGCCTAGCCAGACGACCATTTTCCAGCGAGAACGCGGCACTGGCAAAGTTGGGGATGCCCCAGGAGGGACTTGAACCCCCACCCGGTTGCCCGGAGCAGATTTTGAGTCTGCCGTGTCTGCCATTCCACCACTGGGGCATCAACCGGCTCGCTTCCCTAACGAATCGAACTCCCTGGATGCAACCGGTTCATCCACGGATCCTGTCATCTTGGTGGTTGTGGTGGTTGTTTGGGGAGAAAGGTATCTGTGGGCCCTTTGGCTTCGCGCGCCTTTGCAGACTGATAGTATTCGATCTTGGCCGAAGCTTCCCGTGCCAAACGACGAACAGTAGGGTCCTGGTCGTGATTGGCAAGCTGATGCAAAACCTCGAGTCCTTCCACCGCGCCAATCTCTCCGAGTGCGTAAATCGCCGTACCTCGCGTCGCCGGGTCGAGGTCCAACTGCAGGAATTCCACGATCGGGCGCGCGGCGCGAGGATCTCCAATTTTCCCGAGGGCCGCCAAAATTCGCTGCTTCATCGCTGGTTCACTCGTGCGCAAGAAAAGTTGCTGCACCAAGACTTGCGTGGCATCGGCAGCACGCATCTCTCCTAAAGCTTCTACTGCTTTTGCTCGGATGCGCATGTCCGTATCCCCAAGGGACTGGATCAAATACTCTACGGCCTTTCGGTCGCGCGAGGCCGCTAGTTGCCGCACCGCCTCGAGTCGAGTGTCGGGGTCGGGGTTGTTGAGCTTGCGAATGTGTTCGTCCAACGACCCCGTCTGCGCGCGGTTGCGCTGCTGGAGAGTACGGTTGGTGAACTGAGCTGAAGCGAGCACCGGAACAATGAGGGAAAACGCCACAAGGGCGAGCACGCAAGCGACCATTCGCCGCGGCCGGACATGAAGTCGTGGCATCCCTCGCACCATTGGATGTTCCCTCAACGACTCAATCTCGCCTTAACTGCTAGGTGCCGGCGACCCAAACCGAATCAAAATCCAGTCGGCCATTTCCCGCACGACGTACGGCGGGGGCTCGTCGCGCGCCAGCTCCAAGGTAACGCGGAGCACTCCTTTCTTTCGTGCCACACGCACGCCCTTCAGCTCGACGTCCGCTTGGGGCATCGTCCGTTCCGGAAAATCTTCCCCCGCGTTCGCTGCTGTTGCCTCGATCACCACTCGGGCCGGGCGCGACTTTCCTTCGTAGCGCACCAGATCTGGGGGGCGCGACAAACGGAGCAGCACTGCGCGGCCAGAGCCTTGATCGACCCCTACCACCTGCACCTGGCGTAAGAGAAGCGGAGTGGTCGTAGTTCCTGCTGCGGGTTCAAAAGTACGCGAGGCCATACTCGCGCAGCCGACAAGGCAAAGCGCTACGAAGCCGGCGAAAACAAGCGTCGCGCTGTTTCTCATGCGTTGCTGCGGCTTAGCCCAGCCCGTCGTGATCGGCAAGCAGCTTGGGCACCGTCGCTCCCAAACGTTGGTGCCGGCCAGCCAGCTTCTGGCCACCAAAGGCTTACCCAACCATGGTCAGTCCGCCACTCACGCTGAGGACCTGCCCCGTGATGAAACCTGCTTCTGGCATGGCGAAGAACGCGATGGCCGCAGCGACCTCCTCGGGCTTGGCAAGCCTTCCGAGCGGAATTGCTTTGGTCATCGCCGCGATGATCTTCGCCCCAGCTTCGCTGCTTCGCACTTCGTCGAGAAGCGGTGTCTCGGTCGGTCCGGGGCACACCACATTGGCGGTGATTTGATAACGTGCCAGCTCCCGTGCCAATGTTTTCGCGAAGGAAAGCAAGCCGCCTTTTGCCGCAGAGTACACCGCTTCTCCGCTACTGCCCACACGTGCGGCGTCGGAGCTGACGAAAACAAGCCGCCCGCGCCGGGCGTGGATCATGTCGTCGATCACCTCACGGGTCACGTAAATCGGCCCCAGCAAGTTGACCGCAATTAATTGCTCCCAAAGCTCGGGCGAGTTCTCGACAAAGGGTTGAATTCGGTCCCACCCTGCGGCGCTCACCAGAATTGTGATTGGTCCCAAAATGGTCCTCGCCCGTTCTATCCCAGCTCGGACACTTTCCCGTTTTGTCACATCCATCATCACAGCCAACGCTGCACTGCCGCCGTCCCGAAGGAGCTGCGCGACGTGTTCGGCGCCATCCCCATTGCGGTCCGCAACCACAACCTGAGCGCCAAGTGCTGCGAGTTTTTCTGCCGTGGCGCGGCCAATGCCACTTGCGCCCCCGGTCACCAACGCAATTTCACCGGCTAGCCGCTTCATACGTGGTTTTTACAACGGTCGCCTCCTTTCAGCAATTGCATGGACATTTTGTCCGGCAGCCCGTAAAAACGACCACAACCATGAGTGTCCCTACCCGCATCTTACTGAGCTCTGCGACTGCAGTTACTACAGTTGTCCTTCTAGCCCTTGGCCTTGCCGGCTGTGGTTGGCTTGGCCTCCCGAGCGTCCGGGGGTGTTGGTCGACTTCTGCGGACGCAGCGTCTGTTGCGCCCGGCCCTCTGCTCCAACGGCTTGTGGTGCTTGGGGATTTTGGCGCGAGTTACGAGCAACGCAACTCAACCCTGGCTCGAGCGTTGCACCAGTTCTTGCAGGCTACGCCGGAAGCCAAGGCAGTCACGCATGTTTTGCTGCTGGGCGATAACTTCTACCCGCGCGGACTCGTCGGGGTGCAGGGCCACTGCGACCCAAGCCATGCAACCCCTGCAGCAATCGAGCACCAGTTAGAAGCCGTGCTCGAGCCCTTTGCCTTCTTGCGCGAACTGCGCATTCCGGTCACAGCAATCCCGGGCAACCACGACCACGGGTGTGGGACGTTTGGCTTAGAGAACCAAGCGAATCCCGACCGCTTTTTACCCCCGCACAAGCGTTGGGGATCCTTGTGGAACTTCCGTTACGGCGAACCTCAGGCGGTCCTTTTCTCCACAGCACGATTGCGCTTGCTTCTACTGGACAGCGAACCCATGGTACAAGACGGCAACTCCCTTCGAGCTTCCGCCGAAGCCCTGGAGCGGCTAATCACCGAGGAGCCTGGACACTATCGATGGCAGCTTGTTGCAGCACATCACCCGCTAAGAACGTTGGGGGAACACGACGGGGCGTTCCCGGCGGGCATACGCAAGCCGTTGACGTTCGTGCTCTTTCCGGTCCACTTCCTTGCTGCAGGAGGCTTGCCGCCGTTTTCCGCTCTTTCCCAAGAAGCTTACTCGTTTCGCTACCAACGGTATCGCCGCACGATCGAACGGATATGGAAACACCATCCCGGCGCGGTCGATCTTTTCCTCGCGGGCCACGACCACAGCTTACAGCTCCTCGCGCCGCAAGAAGGAGGTTTTCCTACGGAACTGGTCGTCGGTAGTGGCGCCTACTGCAGCCCCGTTCGAGCGGACCCCAAGCTCATGTTCGCCGCAGCCAAACACGGCTTTGCTGTCCTGGACTTCAGTGCAGAGTCCTTCACCGTGGCCCTTTACGCCACGAGCCCATGCGCCGACCAAGAAGTTTGCCCTGTAGGCAGCGGCCAGGCATACTCGCTCTATCGAGCCGTGTTTCACCGCGACGCCTCGACGCAAAGCTTTGCCAAAAAGGGTGCGCTTTCGTGACACCGTAAGGAGGAATGAGCCGTGAGCGAAGCGTTTTTCCACGAGGACATGCGATGGTTTATGCAGAACCGTGTCGACTGGCCTGGGCTTCTGCGTTTACAGGGGCGGGCCCCCGAGTCTGCGGCGGAAGAAAAGGGAACCTACGTCGCGATCTTGGAAACTGCGGACCAGGTGTGTCGTAGCCTCGCGGAACAATCGCGCCAACACTGGCACGAGGAGGCGGAACTGGTGGACGGAGAAGTCAAGGTGCCCCCGCACATTGCGCAGGGGTACGAACAGTTGCGGCAAGCCGGACTTCTTTGCCTGCCTATTTCTCCAACTTACGGCGGCTACGGTTTGCCGTTTCTCATCAATACTTTCTACTTGGAAATGCTCGCCCGAGCAAACTCCAGTCTCATGACGATCGTCGGGCTGCAGACGGGCGTCGCGGGCGACATCGAACGCTACGGCTCGGAAGAGATCAAGCAGCGCTATCTGCCGAAACTCACCAGCGGCGAGTGGCAGGGAAGCATGGACCTGACCGAACCCAACGCCGGCTCGGATCTAGGAAGTATTGTCACCAGGGTGACGGAAGAGCAGGGACGCTTTTTCGTGGACGGGGAAAAAATCTTCATCACGAATGGTGGGTCCCAAGTTCACCTTGTTCTCGCCCGCGACGCCGCGACGTTCCAAAAAACACGCGGAACGACCACGGGTCTGAGCTTAGTCTTGGTTCCTGCATTTTTGCCCGATGGTACACGCAACCGCATGCGGGTCACGAAAGTGGAACGCAAGATGGGATTGCATGGATCTCCCACATGTGCGGTGGAGTTCGACCACGCAGAAGGGTTCATCCTTGGTCGCCCCGGCCAAGGCTTTCGCGCGATGCTCGATCTGATGAACAGCGCTCGCCTTGGGGTGGCGGCGCAAGCGCTCGGGGTTGGAGAAGCGGCCTTTCAGGAAGCCTTAGCCTACGCCAAGCAACGCATTCAGTTCGATGCCCCGATCATTCAGCAACCGCTGGTGAAATCCATGTTGACGCAAATGAGCATCAATTTGCAGGCCGCGCGCGCGTTGCTTTACCGTACGGCCGCGCTGGTCGACCGCCTAGAAGCGATCCGTAACTTCCTGGCCCAAGCACCAAGCGAATCTCAAGAGGAACTGCGTCAGGAACTGGGGCTACTGCGGCAGATCGTGCAATTACTGACACCGCTTTGCAAATACTACGCAACCGAAATCAGCAACGATGTTACCCGCAAAGCGGTGCAAGTGCATGGGGGCATTGGTTACATGGCCTCCTCACCCGTGGCGCAGTTTCACTGCGATTCGATTATTACCACGATTTACGAAGGCACTTCGGAAATCCAGGCCAGCTTCGCCCTAAAAGAAATGAGTCGAGGAAGCTTGTTTACCCTTTTCGACCAGATCGTCTCCGAGGTCCAAACCCTTCGCGGCGCCTACCCCGAGGAATCCCAGCGGATCGAGGAACTGGTCGAAAAGTGGATCCGCGGCTCGCTTCCCTCGTTGCTTGCCGATCCGCGTTATGCCTTGTTGAATGCCAAACGGCTCGCGGAGATGGTGATCGACGTGGTCGCGGCGGTAGAACTTTTGCACCAAGCAAACCGCTCCGAGGGAAAGCGGCTTGCGGCGCGAAGTTTTCTCGATCGGCGGTCGTTGGCCATCGAAATGGGGGCGCGGCGCATTCAAAGCGGCGACGTGCGCCGGCTTTCTCGCTACGACAAAATCCTGGGAATTGACCTCGATACTCCAGCCGCTGCCACATGACCCAAGCAGCGTCGAGTCGCCACACCGTTGCCGCAGAGGATAGCCCGGCCAGGGCGCTGCACTCCGACCGGGAACGAGTTTCGCTGCGAACGTTGGTCGTGTACGGAGCCCCGAGTTTCGCTGGAGTGGCGATGCTCGTGCCGATTTTAATCCACATGCCCAAGTTTTACTCGGACGTCGTGCTGGTCCCCCTCGGGTACTTGGCGCTGGCCATTGCCGTTGCCCGAGCCATTGACGCTCTCGGCGATCCGTTTTTTGGTTGGCTCACAGATCATCGCACGCGTTTTGGGCGCCGCCTTCCATATATTGCTCTATGGTCGCCACTTTGCGCGCTCGCGTTTCTTGCGCTGTTCGACCCTCCGCGATCCTTATCTCCCCAGGCCGCGGCGGTTTGGTTCGCCACCATGTTCGTTTTGTACTCCGTTTTTCACACCGCCTATGGACTACCCTATTGGGCGCTCGGAGCGGAATTGACTTTGGACTATCACGAACGGTCCAAACTTTTTGGCGTCCGCGAAGCGTTCAGCATTCTCGGCACGATTTGCGCGTCGGTAGCCCCGGGCTTGCTCGTCACATCCTTTCATCTCGACGAACGTGAGGCCTTTGCTTGGATTGGCGTGGTATTCGGGGCACTGCTGGTGCTGACGTGCTACGGTGTGGTGGCTTTTATCCGAGAACGCCCGGGCTTTGCCGAACGAACCTCCAACCCATTCGCGCCCGGCGTGCGCCGGGCCTTACGCAACCGGCCCTTTCGCATTTTGCTCGCCACGTACGTTGTCTCCAGCGTTACCGGCGCAATTCCCGGAACCCTGATGCCGTATTACAACGCGTACGTGCTGCAGCCGGAAAACAAAGCTGGCTGGTTGTCGATCTTGCTCGCAGTGTATTTTTCCTCGGCGTTTATCTGCCTGCCCGGCTGGGTTCTGCTGGCGCGCCGCATCGGGAAAAAGGGCGCTTGGTTGGCCAGTTTCTTCATGGGAATCACGGGCGGGGCCGGGCTTTTCTTTCTGGGTCCCGGCGATCTAGTCTCGGCGACGTTCCTCATTGCTTGGGCTGGATCCAGCTTCGGTGCCGGCTTGTTTCTCGGGCCGGCCATGCAGGCCGACGTGATCGACTATGATGAGCTCCACACGGGTCGGCGCCGAGAGGCGCAATATTCGGCTTTCTGGGGCATGCTGCCCAAACTGGTCGCGATTCCCAGTGCCGCTATTCCAATCGCAATCTTGGGTTCGATCGGTTACGTGCCCAACCAGCCGCAAACTCCACAGGTCGTATTCGCCATCAAGGCGATTTTTGCGCTGGCCCCCGCAGTGTTCGCCTTCTTGGCATTTTTAATTGCATTGCGGTTTCCCATCTCGGAACAGATTCATCGCGAAATTTTGCAAGGAATAACCCGCCACCGCGAAGGATTACCAGCAATTGACCCGCTTACGGGGCTAACGCTGCCGCCTCCCCAGGACCGAGAAGTAGACGAACAAACCGGCTGGTTTCTCGATCACTTTTCCCCGCGCGAGCTCGAACATTACCTCGCTGGCTCCCCAGCAGCGGCAATTAAGTCAGCTTGGCGCTCTGCCATGGGGGCTGTCGGCGTTGGGGTTGGTTCCCTGGCCTTTGCGTTTACCCAAGTGCGGAGCTTCGAGGTCGACCCCGGAGCGTTACCCGTGCTTGCTGTGGTCGCCAGTGGTTTCTGCGTAGCTCTGGCCGCCTTCCATTTGTCGCGGTTGCCAGCCGCACGCGAACTTGCGCGGAAACAACTGCCCCGTCACGTTATCGAAGCTCATCTGCGAGCTCAGCAAAGCGCCTAAGAGTGCTCCAAACCGGCCCTTCACTTGTTGCAACCCTTCAAGGCAAGGCGTGTCTATGTCCCCCGCTATCCCGCGGGTCATTCAAGGAAGTCGAAAGGGATCCTTGCCCAGCCATGCGAGTGGATTGGCCGGACCGCACCCTTTTCCCAACGGCAACGCTTGCTCGATTGCTCTCTGAATAAACTGTTTGGCCAGACGCACGGAGTGGTACAGGTCATGTCCCTTGGCCAAGGCGGCGGCGATGGCTGCCGAGAGTTGGCAACCGGTGCCGTGCGTGTGCGGGGTTGCCACACGCACCTGCGAGAGAAGCACGGACTCTTGGCCATCATCGAACACATCCACGGCTTGCATCCCTTCCAAATGGCCGCCCTTCAACAGGCAGCTCCCGGCCCCCATATTCACGAATGCACGCGCAGCTCGCCGCATGTCGTCCACCGAGTGAATCCTTGTACCGAGCAATGCCTCGGCTTCTGGCACGTTCGGCGTAACCACAGTAGCCAAAGGAAGCAACGAAGAGCGGAGAGTCTCGATTGCATTCGGCTCCAGTAAGCGCGCCCCGCTTTGCGCCACGATCACTGGGTCCACCACCAAAGGCTTCAGCCCGTAGCGCCGCACGGCAGCGGCAACGACTTCGATCGTCTCCCCGGTAGCCAGCATTCCCGTTTTTGTCGCCGCTGAGCCAATGTCGTTCACCACCGCCCGAATCTGCGCCTCGACGAAGGTCGCGGGTACGATCAAAACGTCTTCCACTCCGCAAGTGTTCTGCGCCGTCAGGGCGGTGATTGCAGTCATTCCGTACACGCCGAACACGGTGAAGGTTTTCAAATCCGCCTGAATTCCCGCACCACCACTAGAATCGGAACCCGCAATGGACAAAGCGCGCGGCAGCATAGTCCTTAGCTAACGGCGGAAGCAGCAGATTCCAACTCAAGCGAAGCAAACAAAGGGACATCGGCCGCCGCCGGTACCAACGCCAGTGCGGATCCGGTGCAGAAAACGCTGCTCGCTGACCTCCCTTTGTACGCTTGGCTTACCCGTACTCGCACTCCTCGTGTCCAAAATCGCAGTCGAAGCCTTGCCCCCGCTTTGCGCGAGTTTCAGCACGCGTTTCCTCTCGAGCGGCATTGCCGCAAAGACCCTTGTTCGGGGCACAAGCGCCATTGCCTCTGCCAGCCGCTTATGCCAGGAAGTTTGCACGTTCCCTTAGGGAGGGTGGTGATCGTGTCCTTCGAAGGCCTATTGTCACGAGAGTTTTTGCGTGTGGTGGAGGAGGCGGCGATTGCCGCGGCGCGCACGATGGGGCAGGGCGACCGCAGGCTTTCCGATCGGGTGGCTGTGGAAGCCATGCGGAAGTCCATGGACGGGCTACCCATGCGTGGCACCGTTGTGATCGGAGAGGGAGAACGAGACGAGGCACCCATGCTCTACATCGGAGAGCGGGTTGGCCGGCAGCGAGCCGAAGATCCCGAAGTGGACATCGCTGTCGATCCATTGGAAGGAACCAACCTATGCGCCACCGGAGCGCCAGGGGCGATTGCCGTCTTGGCAGCTGCCAATAAGGGCGGGCTGCTGCACGCGCCCGACTGTTACATGGAGAAAATCATCGTGGGACCAGCCGCACGCGGCGCTGTGCACCTGGATGCCACGGTGAAAGAAAATCTCACCGCGATCGCTAAACGGCTCGACCGCGCGGTAAAAGATCTCGTGGTCATCGTCCTCGACCGCCCGCGACACGAGAAACTCATCGAAGACATCCGTAGCGCGGGAGCACGAATTCGTTTGATTAGCGATGGCGACCTTTCTGCAGGGATCTCTGCAGCCATCCGCCGCACCAACGTACACGCGGTAATGGGCATTGGCGGCGCGCCCGAAGGGGTGCTTACGGCTGCTGCTTTGCGCTGCCTCAACGGCGGCATGGAGGGGCGCCTCGTGCCGGCAAAACCCGGAGAAGAGGAACGCCGACGGTTCGAAGAGCGATTGCGCGGGATGGGGATTGTCGACCCCAACCGAATTTACACGGAACAGGATCTTGCCCCTGGTCCGGACATCCTCTTTGCAGCAACGGGCGTTACGGATGGGTCATTACTTCGGGGGGTACGCTTCTTTGGTCATGGCGCGCGCACGTATTCCCTCATCATGACTCTGCGGGAACGGATCATCCGCTTCGTGGATACGGTGCACCTCGACGGTTCTCCGGACGCAGTCGTCGAGTTTTAAGCGCGCCTCGGGCACGTGCTTGCGCCTGCTCCGTAGTTCATTAAAAACGAGAGCTATGCAAAACCGTTCCGCAGAAACGCCGGTCTTCGACGAATCCCTGGTGAACCAGGTGCAAGAGTTAGCGCATCGGATCAACACCCTCGGGAGCTATCTTTGACGTAGCCGGACGTGAACGTCGCCTTGCCGAGCTCGATGCCGAAGCAGCAGCACCAGAATTTTGGAACAAGCGCGAACGAGCACGGGAGGTGCAACGCGAGCGAGCTGAGATTTTGCGGATACTCGAGGCGTGCCGGCAGCTAACTCGCCAACTCGACGACGCGCGAGTCTTACTAGAGTTCGCTCGGGAGGGCGACACCGAATCTATCAGCGAGCTCAATCGCGTTGTCGCGCAACTACGGGAACAACTGGAGCAACTCGAGCTCCAGCGGCTGCTTTCCGGCGAGCATGACAGCGGAAACGCGATCCTGACAATTCACCCCGGGGCAGGCGGGCTCGAGGCCCAAGACTGGGCGGAGATGCTGCTGCGTATGTACTTGCGCTGGGCGGAGCGGCGGGGTTTCAAAACCGAAATTCTCGACTTGCAACCGGGGGAAGGCGCCGGCATCAAGAGTGCTACCGTTGCCGTCGAAGGACCCTACGCTTACGGCTACCTAAAGGCGGAAGTCGGTGTGCACCGCTTGGTGCGCATCTCCCCGTTCGATGCCAATGCACGCCGCCACACATCTTTTGCTTCTGTGTTCGTTTACCCCGATCTCGACGAAGACATCGAGGTTGCCATCGACGAAAAAGACTTGCGGATCGACACCTTTCGCGCCAGTGGCGCTGGCGGACAGCACGTCAACAAAACCGACTCAGCCGTCCGCATTACCCACATTCCTACGGGCATCGTAGTGACGTGCCAAAACGAGCGCTCCCAACATAAAAACAAGTCAATGGCCATGCGGATTCTGCGAGCCCGACTCTATGAGCTCGAGCTGAAGAAGCGCCAGGAGCAACTTGCTGAGCTAGCGGAGTCGCAGCGAGAAATTGCGTGGGGCAACCAAATCCGCTCGTACGTGCTGCAACCGTATCGCTTGGTGAAAGATCACCGCACCGGCGTCGAGGTCGGCAACGCCGACGCCGTTCTGGACGGCGATCTCGATGCCTTCATCGAAGCGTATCTGCGACAACAAGCCAGCCAATCGCCACCTGGTTCGAGGTAAACGGATTCTTCGCACACGAAGAAGGCCGAGGCGGCATGCGCGACAAAATTTACACGTACCTCCAACAACGGCCGGCGGGCGCCAGCGTCGAGGAGTTACTCGACCTCATGTTCACTTACCCCGGGGCCGATCCGGAGCTGCGCCCCTACCTCGTGCAACTCCTTCTGGAACCTGACCCAAGGTTTGTCTGGGACCCACACCTCCAGCGCTGGAAGCTCAGAGAATTTGCTACGTTCGGCCAAGCTGTCGACGATGCCACGTTTGTCGTTGTCGACATCGAGACCACCGGCCTCACCCCCGATGCCGATGGCATCATGGAGATTGGGGCCGTGCGGGTGGAACGTGGGCGCATCGTGGGCCGCTTCGAACAACTGGTGCGCCCGAGCAAACGCCCGCCCCCCTTTATTGTTCATCTCACCGGCATCACTTGGGCAATGTTGCGGGACCAACCCGCGCTCGCAGAGGTCTGGCCTGACTTTGTCGCCTTCGTACGCGATGGGGTACTGGTCGCTCACAACGCCAGCTTCGATCTGAGCTATCTGAACTTGGCCTCGCGCATCTTCAGCGGAGCCCCCCTTGCGGAAACGTACCTGTGCACGCTCAAACTCGCCCGTAGGCTGGTGCCAGAAACACGCCGGCGCGGGCTGGATTCCTTGGCAGAACTTTTCGGATTACGCCTAGAAGGGCGCCATCGAGCCCTAGGGGATGCCCTCATCACCACGGAAATTCTCTTCCATCTCCTCGAGCGCGCAAAGCAGAGGGGGTTGCATCGCGTAGACCAAATCCTTGCCTTACAGCACGAGGGCCGCGACGGCCGACCTTTCTTTTGTCCGTTGCCTCGCGCGGTCGTGGAGCAGCTACCGAATACGCCGGGCATTTACCGTTTTTACAACCAAGCCAACGAGCTCCTGTATATTGGCCGAGCGAAAGATCTGCGCCGCCGCGTTTCTTCGTACCTCAGCAACTCCGAACACCATTCTCCGAAAACACTCGACCTGATTCGTCACATTCACAGCGTCAGTGTCGAGCAGTGCCCCTCAGAACTGGAGGCAGCGTTACGCGAAGCCGAAGAAATCCGCCGCGCCAAACCACCTTACAACCAAAGGTCGAAGCACCTGCCACAAATCGCTTACTTGAAGATCGGCCGGGAACGGGATTTCCCTCGCATATCCATTACGTCGCGCCCCGCCGGGCCTGCACAGCTACTCATCGGGCCTTTACGCTCGAGGCACGAGGCCGAGCGACTGCTTAAAATTTGGTTACGGATTTACGGGCTACGCACTTGCCGCGGGGAACTTGTGCCCGCACCCGAAGCAACACCGTGTTTCCAAGGTCAAACTGGGCTTTGCACCGTGCCCTGCGCTGCCCGTATCGAACCCGGCGCGTATCAAGCGCGGGTTCAGGCCCTATTGGACGACATTGCCAGCAACGGTGAAGCCACTCGAAACTACCTCCTAGTGGAACGGGATCGCCTCGCCCAACTCGAGCGCTTCGAGGCGGCACAACGAGTCCACGAAGACTTCGTTTTCTTCGAACGTCTTTGCTCTCGCTTTCGTGTTCTAGGTTGGCTGAACTCGGAACAAAACTTTTTGCTGCTTTTGCCAGAGGAGCACCGTGCCGCACTGCGCGCGTATGTGGTGCTCGGGGGAGAACTCGTAGCCCGAACGGTGATCTTTCATGGGAGCGAACTCGAGTCCTGGATGCTCCGCTGTGCGCTGGACTCCCCGTGTCCCAAGCGGCAGTTCGACCGTGTTGACGCCAGCGTGATTTTAGCCGCGTGGCTGCGCGATCGGCGCGTCAACAGCGGGGTGCTCCTTCGG
Source organism: bacterium HR30 (assembly GCA_002898795.1). Classification (GTDB taxonomy): domain Bacteria; phylum Desulfobacterota; class Binatia; order HRBIN30; family HRBIN30; genus HRBIN30. Next base: position 23,172 of record BEIG01000029.1, read on the forward strand.
CTACCGAAGGCAAACACAACATGGCCCGCCACCCTGATGGAAGAGTGGCGGGCCACATGCGAACAGCTTCTTGCTGCTCCGCAGCTAACACCCTCCGCCTGACTGACTTCGCCGCCGGAACCAAACAAGGGCGGCTATTCCGAGTAAGAACCACCCCGGCGTAGAGCTGTTCGCCGACACCAGTTCACACCCGCCGCTACGACTAACCCGAGTGACGATCTCTGGGGTCGGAGTCGCCGGCAGCGGGGTCGGAGGTGTGGGCAAAGGAGTTGGCGGTGCCTGACAAACACCCGCCAAGCAGAGGCTCGTGATGCAATCGGAGTTTTTCTGGCACGTCTCCCCTACGTCGAATGGAGGAACGCAGAATCCGCGGAATCCCGTGATGTCACACCGCTCGCCCGGTTCGCATTGCTCGACCTCGCAGCAAACGTTGTGCACACAGAAGTCCGACTCGCATTGTTCCGGACGCGAGCACGTATCGCCTATGCGGCGGCGCGGCGTCGGCGTTGGTGGAATTGGCTGGCAGAAACCGGCGTTGCCCGGAACACGGCACGACTGCCCCGGCGGGCACTCCTGCTGATTGCAGCATACGCCCCCCTCGATCGTGTTACAGAAGAAGAAGGACTCGCATTGCGCAGTGTCCGAGCACGAGCCACCTCGCGGAACTTTGGTCGGAGTGGGCGTGGGCGGAGGATTATCACACACACCTACGCCCCCTCCGGTTGCCCGACAGAAACCGCTCTCACAGTCATCGTTGCTGTCGCACTCCTGTCCGTTAGGCCGCTTGAGCTGGCAAGTACCGGCAAACCCCGGAATACTACACGACTGCCCCTCAGGGCAAAGGCGCTCGCGGCAACAAACACCGTCCACGCAGAAGCCGCTAATGCACCGCGCATCCGAGGTGCACGGGAATCCAATCGGCAGCGGCGTTGGAGTGAAAATCGGCGTTGGGGTCGCCGTTGGTTTGGGCACGCACTGGCCCTCGCGCCCGGGTTGCCCACATGTTTCGCTACTCGAGCACTGCCGTTCGCAACAGAACCCATCGATGCAGAAAGACGGATCGCACTGGGTTGGATCATCGATGCTGGAGCAACATTGCGCCGGATCGGTGCACGGGCTTCCCGGAGGTAGCCGAGTGGTGCATGTACCTTCGGAGCCAGGAATGTTGCAAGCAGCGTTCACCGCACACTGCGGGTCGCTGCAACACACCCCATCGGTGCAGAAACCCGAGGCACATTGCTCTGGCGCACTGCACGGGACACCATTGCCCGCAGGTGGTCCGCAAGTTCCGGTATTGCAGTATTGCCCCTCCGGGCAAGAAGCCGAGGCGCAGCAGAAACCATCCACGCAACGTCCGGACTCGCATTGTGCACCCAGCGTACAACGGCTGCCATTAGGCGCTGGCGGCCGACAGACGCCATCCAAGGTGGTCGCCCGCGGAGGCAGAATGTCGCATCGCTCCCCCTGCGGGCAGCTTGGAGTGCTACAACAAGTGTTGTTTACGCAGTTGCCAGACTCGCACTGCCTCCCAACTATGCATGCCGCGCCATTCGGGCGGGGCGGTACCTCGCGGGCACGCAACACCCGAACGGAATTGTTCGAAAACTCGGCGACGGCAATATCTGGAATGGCATCCCCGGTAAAATCCATCGCTGCGATGCGGCGTGGACCCAAGCCAACGATCACTTGCGTACCGAACTCAAAACGACCGTCGCCCAACCCGGTGTAAACGTTCACGAAGCCGGCAGTCACTGCGTTGTTGTCCGCTGCTCGCGTGCTGAACGACACTGCCAGGTCCTGCCGGGTGTCCAAGTCGAAATCCGCTGCCGCAATATCTTGCGGAGTGCAAACCACGGCCACGCCGCTAATCCTCGACGGACAAGAGAGCTGTAAAGGCGGCAAGACACGAAACAGCGGACTCTCTCCGCCAATCAAAATCGAGATCGAAAATTGGTTCACGGTGCGAATGTCGCGATTGACCACGGCAAGGTCGATCCGACCGTCATTGTTGAAATCCCCTTTAGTCATGCCAATCGCGTCGTTGCCCACCACGTACCGCTGGGGAACGACCCCACTAAACGTACCCGTGCCCGTGTTCAGAAAAACCGACACTTCGTCGGTGCCGCGGGTTCCGGTATCGAGCAAGATCACGTCGTCCAACCGATCACCATTCAAGTCGTGAGCCAAGATCACCCGCGGGTTTGCGTTCGCGGTCAGGGGAAAGGTTCCAACCCTGCTCAAACCCCGATTTCCTCCCTGGTTGACAAGAACAGTGAACGAATCCGCCGCCCCGTTCGCGGTTGCCGCGTCCAAACGCGTTCGACCGTCGCTATCAAAGTAGCCGGTAGCCACCCACACCGGCCCGCGCCGGGTTACGTCGAACGGCTGGGGTGTGGCAAACCGCCCGTCGTTACGACCACCTGACCCTTCGCCCCGGATGATAAAGAGCTTGCCGACGTTCGGGTCGGTAACGGCAATGTCGTTAATGTTGTCTCCGTTAAAATCTCCAACGGCCACGCCCCGAAGCAAGGTGCCAACTGGGATTTCCACCGCGGAAAGGAACACCCCCGTTGGGGTACCAAACAGAACGGTCACGCGATCGCGAACTGTACTGGATACGACAACGTCGTTGATCCCGTCTCCATTGAAGTCGCCACCCGTGACGTACGTGGGGCCATTTGGAACCAGACGTTGTTCCCCGGGGATGAAAGAAACTTGCGCGGACAGAGAGCCCACCCCCACAAACCCGACTGCGACAAGCGCGACAAACCCACTAATCGTACGCCTCATGAACCATTCTCCTCGTCTCGATCGCGACCGGCTTACCAAATTCTTTTGCCTCGAGCCATTCCAGATTGCGGGCTCCTTTCTTTAACCCCGCACCAGGTTTGTCAAATAGAAAGATTCCCAACAGTCGAATGAGCCTTTAGCGCACAACTACCGATGTAAAGCAAGCGCCTTTGTGGCCACCCTGGAACGCCCTGGAGTAGCCGTGCTAGTGGCTCCCCAACACTCGTTCCAACCACGCCTTCGGGGCGACAAGGAGGTGCCTCATGTTCTCTTTCGAGATGAGTCCGGAACAACGGGAAATGAAAGAACTCGCGCGCAAGTTCGCCGCAGAGGAAATCATCCCCATCGCCGCCCACTGCGACGAAACGGAAACGTTCCCTGTGGACGTCTGCCGAAAAGCCTGGGAGCTTGGCTTGATGAACCTCGAAGTCCCGAAGGAATACGGAGGTCCAGGGCTTGGCGTTTTGGACACCGTGTTGATCCTCGAGGAACTCAACTATGGTTGCGCCGGTATCACCAATGCGCTGGCGGCCAATGGCCTTGCGGCCGTGCCGCTGATCAAAGCGGGAAGCGAGGAACAAAAGAGGAAGTATCTGGGCATGCTAGCCCGGGAGTTTACCTTTGCGGCATTTTGCACCACCGAGCCCGGAGCTGGATCCGACGTCGCCGGCATGTCCACCACCTACCGGCGAGTAGGCGATGACTTTGTCATCAACGGCGTGAAACATTTCATTTCCAACGGATCCATGGCCCATTGGTACACGGTTTTCGCTACCCGCGACCGCAACCTCCGCCATCAAGGTATTTCTTGCTTCGTTTTGCCCGCCGACACGCCCGGGATCAAACGCCGCCGCATGCACGGCAAACTCGGGCAACGTGCCGCCGACACCGCCGAAGTGGTGTTCGAGGAAGTGGTGGTTCCGAAAAGCGCCCTCGTGGGTGAAGAAGGGCAGGGGTTCAAATTGGCGATGCAAACCTTCGATCACACTCGGCCCGAAATTGGCGCGATTGCCATTGGCATTTCCCAACGTGCTCTCGACGAGGCAAAAAAGTACGCACTCGAACGGCAAGCTTTTGGCCAGCCGATCGCTAATTTTCAGGCCATTCAGTTTATGCTCGCTGACATGGCCATCGAGCTCGAGGCCATGCGGCTCTTGACGTACAAGGCAGCTTGGCTGCTCGACCAAGGCGCCGGGGCGCCTATCGTTTCCAGTTACGCCAAAGCGTTCGGAGCCGACGCCTGCATGCGAATTACGACGGACGCGGTGCAAATCTTCGGTGGCTACGGGTACATGCGCGAGTACCCGGTGGAAAAACTGATGCGCGACGCCAAACTGCTTCAAATTTACGAGGGCACATCGCAAATCCAACGCGTCGTCATCGCGCGGAATCTTCTGAAGTCTTGAAGCCCAGCCTCAGCCCACACGCTGGGCACACGCCCTTCGTCCCACTGGCGTCCGCAGCCCTCCAGCCCCGACGGATCGCGTACGTTACTTCACCTTGCCAGCGTAAATGTCCATCACGGTGCGGAGAAACTCGATGGCTTCTTGACGCGGGCGTTGAAACGAATTGCGACCAATGATGGAGCCGAAACCACCACCATCGCGAATGGCCCGAATCTCGTCCAAAATCGCACTCGTTTCTTTGGCCTCGCCGCCCGAAAAGATCACGATGCGGCGCCCATTGAACGCACTTTGTACCACGTGGCGCACTCGATCAGCGAGTGTTTCAATCGGAATGCGCTGCTTTTCGTAAACCTTACGAGCCGCCTCCTGCTCGATGTGCGATGTTGGCGGCTTCACCTTGATCAAATGAGCGCCAAGCTGGGCAGCGATTTGAGCAGCGTATGCCACCACGTCTACAGCCGTTTCCCCCGCCTTCGACAAACCCGACCCACGAGGGTACGACCAGACAACAACGGCAAGTCCTTTCCGTTTGGCCTCCTCGGCCAATGCTCGCAACTGGCCATACATCTCATTGCGTGCCGCCGAGCCAGGATAGATGGTAAACCCAATAGCCACGCAACCCAGACGCAACGCGTCATCCACACTCCCCGTCACGGCAGGGCACGGATCGGAGCCGGTGTAAAGAGTGTCGGAATTGTTGAGCTTCAAAATCAGGGGGATCTCCCCCGCAAACTCTGCTGCGCCAGCCTCGAGAAATCCCAACGGCGCCGCATAAGCGCTACAACCAGCCTCGATGGCCAATTCGAAGTGATACCGCGGATCGTAGCCGGCCGGGTTTGGGGCAAAACTCCGAGCAGGTCCGTGCTCGAAACCTTGATCGACCGGCAAAATAACCAGCTTCCCCGTTCCGCCCAGACGCCCGTGGTTGAGCAACCGCGCCAAGTTGGTCAGCACCCCGGGATTCTCACTGCGGTACCAACTCAGAATTTCACGCACGCGCTCGGTCATCCTCGTTCCTCCTCCGTGGCAATCGGAAACGCTGCCCACGTTAGAAAGCTCCAGTGAGCAAAGTCAACGCCACGGTTAGCTCGGCAAATTGGGCTGGCTCCGGTTTTGTTCCCTTCTCCTTTTGATTCCGCGGTACTTATCGTGCGAAACCGTGCGCAATGTCGTGGTGTAGCCCAAGCGCAAGCACCGCCCGATTGCGGACGGGACGTCCGCACTCCCAGGCGACGCGTGCTGGGAGCCCAGGTATGCCGGCCTGCATCCAACTCCGGGTTTTTGCGGACCAGACCTCTGCGCTCCCAGGCAATGCCGGGGAGAAGGGTGAACGTCACTCGCGTTTTCAGTTGGTGACCCGTAAAGTTCCTGCCCATCTTCTTGAACGACCGATGGCCATGGCAAAAAATCTTCAAGTGGCGAGAACGGAGCTGCCTGCTTTGTCGATTGGTGCGGCGCTAGCCCAATGCAGCCGTGCAAGCGCTCAACAATGGAATAGCCAGGGCTCTTGTGCTCGCGTAGCGCACACGGCGCACAACAAAGACCAATTCTGGGGCTACCTAATCACCACCACGCTTGCTTTTGGCTTGCTCTCGAACATTGCCGTGGCCGCCCCCCAAGCGAGGGCGAGCGCAACCGAGCTCTGCCCCGCAGCGGCCGTCCCTGCTTGGCCCGAGGTTGCCGCACTGTTCGAGTCGCCACCGCGACCCGAGTGTTTCGACTGGAATGGCGACGGCACCGTCTCCGTGGCCGACTGGGTGGTTGCGATCCTCCTATTGGGGGCAGGGCCTTCTCCCACTCCATGGCTCGGTACCCCTACGCCAACGAACACCCCCACGAACACGCCAACCCCATCGGCAACCCCGACCCCATCGAATACACCCACGCGAACACCCACTCCAACACCTTCCCGCACACCAACGCAAACCCCTACCCCCACCATTACTCCCACACCGCCACCTTGCCCTCCAGATGGTGCTGCTAGCGTGGAAATCGACTTCCAAAACGGCGAGCTTCTGCCCGATGCCACGGCGCTGGTGAGCGGCGAGCTGCTGTTCCCCAGTTGCAACACGGATTCACCGCTGGCCACGAACTACTCGGGCCAAGTGTCGGCGACAGGCACGGCTAGCTTCGAGGGTCTCGTGCCAGGGGTTTGGATTCACCACGTCGCCGTCCTCCAACCTCCCACGGGCCAAGTGCAACATCGTCAAGGGCTAGTCGTTGCCGGTCCGACACCCAACCGTTTGCGCTGGCGCCTGTTCGCGTCGGTGTACACGGTCACGACACCCGACGACCGAAACGACTCTGCGCTGAGCCTCCGTGCTGCCCTGGAGCGAGCTAATACCTCGCTCGCTCCGACCCTGATTCGCTTCGACGATGCCGTCTTCCCGCCCGGACAACCGGTAACTGTCTTACTCCGCTCCGCTCTGCCACCCTTGACTGGCGGCAACATCACCATCGACGGCTACGACGCCGGCGGAAACGCGGCTTTTCGGATCATCGATGCCAACGGTGGTGCCTACCCAGCGTTAGCCATCCGCAGCGCCCGCAATCACGTGCTCGGTTTAACGCTTCGTAACGTAGGGGGCACCGATCGCGATGTGGTATCGATCGCCGGACCAAGCGCGTTTGGCAACGCGATCGAAGACTGCCTCATCGAGGGTTCAACCACGGGCGACGCTGTCGGTATCGACGACCGAGCAGGGCGCGACTTTGCGGCTACGGCAAACGTCATCCGCAACTCGGTGATCCGCGGTGCTAACGATAAAGGGATCAAGGTGACCACCGGGGCACACGCTCGTGTGGAGCGAAACTGGGTGATCCACAATGGCAATGGCGGAGTTCAAGCCACCTTGGGCGGCAGGGTACTGGTGCGTGACAACCTGATCGAACACAACGAAGGCTCGTCCGCGCAAAACGGGATCGCTGTCAACGGGGCACACCCTGCGAGTCCGGAAGACCCCGCACTGCTTCTTGCCGACGGCAACCTTGTGCGCCGTAACGCTGGAGCCGGCGTTCTCGTTCGCGCCCAATCTGCTGCTTACCTGCGTGCGAACGTTTTCGCTCACAACGCCCGCGACGGCGGCCGCGCGCAGGCCGTTGACGCAGCGGGCAGCCCAGCAGTGCGAGCAGACGAGAATGCGTTTGTCTGTAACCGCTCTGCCGGCTTTGTCGTAGAGTCGGACACACAAGTTGATTTCGGAGGCGGGGCGTTTGGGGGAACGGGCGGAAACCTGTTCGCATGGAACGGCTCGGGCCAACCCCGCCGTAACTTCGTGCATGCCGCACGCACGCCGCTTTTCGCTCGCGGAAACTATTGGGAACGTTGCACTGCCCCCGGCAACTGCGAGGGCGTCGTGATCGATCAAGACATCGCCGGCAACACAACCCAAGCAGCGTTGACCCCAGCCCTTGCAGCGAGCACCGCTCAAACACCTCTCGTCAGGGCGGTGCGGCCGCGCGTTGCTCAAGCCGGAGAGCTGGTGCGTGTTATCGGTGCAGGATTCTTTCCGCAAACCTCGTCGTTCGTTTGCGCGGGGGAAGGTGGGTCCTGCGAGGACGCTTTCTGCGTGACGGTGAACGGAATTCCCGCCACGGTAGAAGCGGCAACGCCAACGAGCGTTTTCCTTCGAATGCCAATGACTTGTTTTGGGCCAAGCACGCTCGAAATACGAACGCCCGAAGGTTCAGCCCTCACCGAGTACTGCATCCCCGATTGAAGCTCAGCAAGCGCTAGTCGTCCGGGGCACCACGCGCGATCCAATCCGTTAACGCCTCCAACCATTCAGGTTCCAGGCGTGGGCCCGACAACGGCATCGGGCTACCCCATCGAGGGTCGAAGCTGCTCAACTTGAGCTTGGTCAGCAGAAAGCTCGCCTCGGGCTGCCCCGGAGCAACCAGTAGCCAGCCAGACTCGCGGGCGTGTGCGTTGGTCGGAACAGCGCCAACGAGTGCTTGGTAAGGGTTGGTCAGATCGAGCCCAGCCGCGCGTGAAGTCCCATCGTGGCAGAACGCCACAGCGCACCGGGGGCCAAATATCTCCGCACGCAAGCGCGTAAACGAGCTGGGTGTTGGAGTACTACGTCCGCTGGGCGTAACTGTAGGCGTGGGAGTAGCGCTCGGTGTTGGCACAGCCACCGGATCTTCGCCTCGGGGGGCACCCGACAAAATCCAAGCTTCGATGCGCGCAAGCGTATCCTCGGACAGTGGGGCTGCGCCTAACGGCATGCGGCTTCCCAAGCCTGGGCCCGGCCCAGTGAGTTTGATCCACAGGAAGCTTTGCTCCGGCGCATGCGGTGTCACCCGTAGCCAGCCGGCTGCGCGAGCCGCAGCATTCTCCGGAGCAGCGTTCACCAACTCATCGTACGCGTTCGGTCCTTCCAGTACCAAACCGCCGGCGGCAACTCCGGCGGAGTGACATGGCCCGAGTGCACAATGGCGAGCGAAGATTTCACTTTGCAACGCGGCAAATGTTTCACCGCCCGACACAACTGAGGGAGGCCCATCACCGGCACACCCCGACAGCATGCCGGCAACGCACACCCCAACCGCGAACTGCAGCCAATACGGCGCTAGGTAACGCACCGACGCAGGGAAAATGGCCCGGGGCTAGCGGATCAGAGGCCCTTGGCCCCTCCAACGACGACGCTCGGCAAGTTGTTCCGAATGTATTTCTTGCCGGTCACCTCTGCCCGTTCTCCGGCGAGCTTTTTTACCTCGTTGTAAGGGGCTTCGTTGTTGTGGTCATCGACCAGGAGATACAGCTCGCCAGAATCCGTAAGCAGCCCCAGCGGAGTGCCCTTCTTGGCACACATCTGGGCGCAGCTCTTGTGCCCAGCCCCCCTTGCGCCCTTCGCCATGTAACACGCAAGGTCAACTATTTCTCCTTGCAGTTTGACCTCCTCTTGGGCCACCGCCACCGATACCCAGGCACTTGCGAACAGCCCGGACAAAACGCCGATCCAACCTGCTTTCTTTAAGCTCATAGGTGCACTAGTATCCGCGCTGGCTCGGCTATGTCAATTTCACTTCAACAGGTACGGCAACAAGTGGGGATTCACCCCGGCGCTTCTCCAGTCAAGGAAACGGCCGAAGCTATTGGGGGGACCCATTCTGCAGCTCTGTTTGCCGACCACGCAGCCGAGGCCAAACCAGGCAGCGCGCAACGCACGGCAACTTCACCTCTGCTTCAAGTCGGCTTCCTTTATCTCACCGGACTTGCCATTGGCCTCCACCTGGCTCTCGTGCATCTTTACCTCTGGGGTTCACCCCGGGCCTTTTTCTTTTTCCTCGGCGCAACGTTGTTATCCTGCACGGTCATCCTCGCGCTGTGGATCTGGGTTTTACCCCGTTTCGCTGCGCTCCGCTTCCCAGCCCGACTTACAGCTCAGGTGTTAACCTCAGCAGGAGCCATCGCCGCCCTGTCTTTTCTCACCGTGGAGGCAAATTCGTTTCTCTTTGGCGGCCACTCCATTTTGAATCCGTACGACGGGCCCGACCGCACCATCACCATTCCTGCCAGTGCGCTGCGCCATGCGCCAGTCATTTACTTCCTCATCCCGATCGTGCCCACCGCCATTCTTTGCGTCGTTGGGTTTAATTTGCATTGGTGGCGAATCCTGGTCATGCAAGCTCGGGCGCGCGCTTTGGAGAACGTAGCGGCATCGGCACAGCTCGCGGCGTTGCGGGC
>BEIG01000030.1 GCA_002898795.1 bacterium HR30
AAAACTTCGACGTCTTCCGCCAGCGGGTTACCTTACCACGGTATCAGAAGGTTTCGCTGGCACTTGCTGCTTGGGGTCGTTCGCAGTTGCAGCGGCCCGTTTAGACCGAAGGCATGCCACCCTCTGCTCTCTCGCGACACTCTTCGCAACACGATGCGCCGACTGTGATCATTGGCGGCGGCATCGCTGGACTTGCCGCAGCGGTGGAGCTTAGCCACCGCGGCCAACGCGTACTCGTGCTCGAGGCCCGCCAGCGTTTGGGTGGTCGGGCGGCTTCGTTTCGCGAACCAACGACAGGCGACGAGGTCGATAACGGCCAACACGCCATGATGGGTTGCTACCACCATACGCTCAACTTCCTCGAGCGCATTGGCGCTTCGAAGAAACTCGTTTGGCAGGATCGCCTCCGGGTGCCTTACGTCGACCTGGCTTCGGGTGAGCGCGCCACCTTGTGTGCGGGGGGCGGACCCAGTCCGTTCCACGTTGCCCATGGGATCGCTCGTTTTGGCCTCTTGCCCCGGCGTATGCGATTCGAAGCCTTACTCGGAGGCGTTCGGATTTACCTCCTGCGGCAGCGCCGCGATCCATTGCTTCAGCGGATCACCATCGAGGATCTTTTGTGCCTGTGCGGACAACGGTCGCTCACCCGCCAACGAGTTTGGTATCCCATCGCGGTCGCTACCCTCAATGAGTGGCCGAGCCGTGCTGCGGCAGCACCCTTCGCGGAAGTTGTCGCCCGTGCCTTTTTCGGTTCCCAACGAGATGCACAATTTGTTTTCCCTCGTGCACCTCTAAGTCAGCTTTACGTGGACGACGCACGCGCGTTCATCGAAGGCCACGGCGGGGTGATACGGACTGGGGCCGTCGTGCAGCGGCTGTTGTGTCAGGAGGAACGAGTCTATGCCGTTCAGCTCCGCGACGGAACCATGCTCCCTGCGGCTCAAGTAGTCTGCGCAGTTCCGCCTGACCACGGCCGACGGCTCTTGCTAGAACACGGCATAGACATCCCAGAGGCTGCATACTCACCCATTGTGTCCCTCCACCTTTGGTTCGACCAACCACTGGGACTGCCTCCCTTTGTCGGTTTGCTCGGCGGCCACGCGCAATGGGTGTTCGACCGGCAAAACTTGTGGGCTAACCCGATGGCGCAAACGAGCGGGTACCCGTACATCGCGAGCGTCGTTATTAGCGCAGCGCACGAGGAAATCTCCTTCTCAGACCGCCAACTGGAAGATGCTGTGCTGAACGAACTTTTTCGTGCGTTTCCAGCCCTTCGCGGGATCCGGCTCAGGCATGTCATCGTCATACGGGAGAAGCGGGCTACACCGTCGCTCACACCGTGCTTCGAACGCCGGCGCCCGGCTACCCAGACGAAGATCAAAAACCTGTTCCTGGCCGGGGATTGGGTGGCAACCGGCCTACCCGCTACCATCGAAAGCGCGGTTGCCAGCGCGGTTGCGGCAGCCAACGCGGTTGTCCTCCGGCGAGAAAGGGCATAGGATGCAAGGGTTGATGCTTCCGGTCGCCGTGTTCGCTGCCCTGCCCTGGGAGTGCAAGTGCGTGTTACCCGCTCTGCGCGGTGTTCGGCGGGGGAAAAGCGGTGCATTCAAGTGGTGGGAAGGCAATGCGGGGCCTTTTCGCGTCCGCTTGGTCCAAACTGGAATTGGCATAGAGCGAGCAACAAAGGCCACCAACACGGTTCTCACTGAATTCCCGTGCACGCTTGTGGTCAGCACAGGCTGCGCCGGTGGGCTCACCGCAACCCTCGAAGTGGGCGCCCTCGTGATCGCCAGCGAGATTGTTTGTGGCGTCACTGGTTCGGTGTTTTCGGTAGCAGAGCCCGTGGTTGCCTCCTTCGCCGAGGCGACAAACGGAAGTGGTCTCAAGTATGTGATTGGCCGCCAGCTTTGCGTCAGCAAACCGCTCGCGTCGGTGGCAGCGAAGCAACAAGCCGCCATCCGCTTTCAAGCCCTCGCTGTGGATATGGAAAGTGCCGCCGTCATGCGGGAGGCCGCCAGGCGGGGGATTGCCTTTGCCAGTGTGCGCGCAGTTCTCGATCCTGCGCTGAAAGAACTGCCGCCCACTGACGGGCTCGTAGATCCTGCAAGTGGGCGCGTGCGGCCTGGCAGCTTGCTTCGGCAGGTCATTCGTGGAGGTCCTGCAAGGTGGCAGGAGTTGCACGAACTTTACAACTGGGTGCAATTCGCGCAAAGCACGTTAACACGTTTTTATGGCCGGTGGTTCGCGTCGCGTTCCACCCCAACTTGGAGTTCGTCTGCAGGGCAAAGTTGAGTCGACGGGAGGTTCGGAACGATGCGTTTTCCCTTGCACATCACCACGGACATGTTGAAGTGGCAGCTCAAAAATTGGTGGCGTGGCAACAAACGTTACCCCTTCGTGCTCATGTTGGAGCCACTACACACTTGCAACTTGGCTTGCATCGGTTGCTCGCCGGAGCGGTACAACGGAGACCTAAAGGACCGCCTTCCTCTGGACGAATGTCTGCGCGCGGTCGACGAGTGTGGCGCGCCCGTTGTGTCGATCTGCGGTGGCGAGCCAACCATCTACCCGGAGTTGCCGGAGCTGGTCGAGGGGATTATCGCGCTCAAGCGTCACATTTACCTGTGCACGAACGGCATCTTGCTCGATCGCTTCTACCAACGATCCAGGCCGCACAAGCGATTATCGATCAATGTTCATCTCGACGGGCTTCGTGACACACATGACTACGTGGTGAATCGCAAGGGCGTGTTCGACAAGGCCATTGCCATGATTAAGGAAGGCAAGCGCCGAGGCTACTCCGTGTGTACCAACACGACCATTTACCGCGAAACCGACATGAACGAGATTGAGGCGATGTGCCAGTTGCTCACGGAACTCGGCGTGGACGGAATTCTGCTCTCCCCTGGTTACCACTACGAGGCTGTGGAAGGGAACCACTTCCTGTACAAAAACGAGATCCACGAAAAATTCCAACGCGTGCTGGCGTTGGCCGACAAGTATCCGGTTTCGTCGACACCACTGTTTCTCGAGTTTGCAGCAGGGCGACGGGACTACCCCTGTACCCCGTGGGGCAACCCAACCCGCACCCCTAAGGGCTGGAAGGGTCCTTGTTACCTCATTGCTGGAAACTACTACCCAACGTGGAAGGAGTTCTGGAACGGCGTCGACTGGCGGTATTGGGAATCGCGCCAGGATCCCCGCTGCCAAAATTGCCTCATGCACTCAGGCTTCGAACCCTCGGTGATCCGAAAGCTGGGAGAGAACCCGCGCGATGTGTGGACGATGATCAAGTGGAACTTCTCCAATCCCCCGAAGCCCGCGCAGGCGGCCCAACACTAGAATCGCCGGGAGAGCGCACAGGCTTTTTCCCGACTGCGAGAACGCTGATCAGCCACGAACGCTGATCAGTTAGGCAAAAGTACTGCCGGCCTCATGTGCGTGTCGTAGACCGAAGCTGCCGCAGCGCCTGGCACTCAAAGCTACTCCTGGCCGCGTCGGAGCGTCCAGCCCAGGCTCACAATTCCAGTTGAGCCCCGAGCTCTACCACCCGGTTCACCGGAATTTCGAAAAACGCTGCTGCGGATGGGGCGTTGCGCGCCAAGAGGATGTACAAACGTTTTCGCCATTTAGCCATGCGCGCTCGTCCGGTGGGCAGCAGGGTTTCCCGTCCCAGGAAGAACGTCGTAGTCATCAGATCGAACGCCAGCCCTTTTGCCTGGCAGAGCCGTAACACGTGCCGGATTCGCGGCATCTCCATAAATCCGAAGTGAGCAATGATGCGGTAAAAGCCCTGCCCCAACTCTTTCACTTCGATTTTTTCCTTGTCCGGCACCTCCGGTCGCTTTTCCGTGAGGATCGACAATAGCACCACCCGTTTGTGCAGCGTTTTGGTGTGTTTGAAGTAGTGCAGAAGGATGGCCGGCATCCCCTTTGGAGTCGACGTCATCACCACAGCCGTGCCGTCCACGCGAACCACGCGCTGGTTTTGTACGTCGGCCAGGAAAGCCTCTTCACTCACGCTACCCCGTTCCAACAGGGCTGCAACTTCGCTTCGCCCTCGCTTCCACGTGGTAAGCACCGTGAAGACGACCACCCCAACAGCCAAAGCAAACCAGCCACCGTGTGGAAGCTTGGCCAGGTTGGCCAGAAGAAAGGAAAGATCGAACAGGAGGAACAATGCTGCAGCCCCAACCCCGGTAAGCAGCGACCACGACCAAAGCTGGCGGGTCACAGCATAGAACAGTAGCGTCGTCGCGGTCATTGTTCCCGTCACCGCCAAACCATACGCTCCGGCGAGGGCGCTGGAACTTTGAAATCCCAGCACCAGCATTAAGCACAACGCTCCCAAGGCCACGTTCACCTGAGGAATGTAAATTTGGCCCGCTTGCTCCTCCGAGGTATGGATGATGTTGAACCGTGGTAAGTAACCTAACTGTGAGGCTTGGTGCGTGAGGGAAAATGCTCCGGAAATGAGCGCCTGCGAGGCAATAATCGTCGCCACAGTAGCCAGGCCAACCAGCGGGTAGAGCATCCAAGAGGGCGCGAGTTCAAAAAACGGGTGGCTCACCGCACTACCCTTGGCAAGCAACAACGCGCCTTGGCCAAAATAGTTCAGCAACAAAGCCGGGAATACCAGGCCGTACCACGCGAGCCGGATGGGACGCCGCCCGAAGTGTCCCATGTCAGCGTACAAAGCCTCGCCGCCGGTGATGCATAGCACGACCGAGCCTAAGACGAGAAAGCCTTGCAATCCGTTGCGACTGAAAAACTCGATTGCATGCCACGGATTGAGCGCCGCCCAAATCCACACCTCCGCATGCGGTTGCTTGAAAATCGCACGGAGGCCTAAGATGCCGATTACCAAGAACCAAACCAACATTGCCGGGCCGAACACCGCGCCGAGCCCCCCGGTGCCATGCCGCTGAACTGCAAACAACAGCAACAAAATTCCGGCAGCGATGGGGACCACGTAGGGCTCGAATGCATGGGTGGCTACGTTGAGTCCCTCGACAGCCGACAAAACCGAAATTGCCGGCGTAATGATTCCGTCTCCATATAGGAGCGCCGCACCGAACAACCCGCAAGAAACCAACACCGAGCGTCGTAAGGGCAAATGGCTCTCTCGGGGCATCACCAACGCTAGCAGTGCTAGAATTCCCCCTTCCCCCTCGTTGTCGGCGCGCATCACAAACACCAGGTACTTGATCGAAATCACTACCGTGAGCGACCAAAACACGAGCGACAACACCCCCACGACGTTCTGTGGCGTGATCGCGACCGCGTGCGGCCCCACGAAGCACTCGCGCACCGCATACAGAGGCGAGGTACCAATATCGCCGAAGACGACACCTAAAGCCGCGAGGGCTAAACCCAGTACCGCAGACTGCCGAGCAGCCTCTTTGGTTCCCGTGGTCGTGTCAGCAATAGCTGTATCCGACTGCGCGGTCTTGGTTTCCATCCTGGCCTCACCTAGGACTTATTCCATCGCAGGCCTTTAGCCCCGCGCTGTGGACGCAGACCCCTTTGACCCGTCTATTCCATCCCCACCACGGTAGGCGCATCCCCGGTTACCGACATCAAAGAAAAAAGAAGAGCTAACTGCGCTGCTCATGAGTGCTCCCTGGGCCTCTCTCAACACCTGGGTCGACGCCGAAGCCTAGCCAACCCACTTCACCAATCAACGAGGAACACCGTGGCTGGCACCTTGGAGTGCTAGACAACTTATTTCTTGACAACCGTTGCCAACCTGTCGTAAACGGGTTGGGCGCGAGGGAGAGATTTAAGGTTTTTCTACGGAGCAACGTGACTGCCGTGGGGGTCGCTATGAAAATGACCAAAGGATTTGTGGGGTTCGCTGTTGCGGGAGCCATGGGGATGGCCTTGTCCCTGGGAGCCGGTATCCCCGGTGTGGCACACGCGCAAAGCTGCACACAAGGGCTGTTTGCAAACAAGTGCATTCCGGGCGGTGGGTCGAAAGGAACTGACTGCCATTTGGAGTGGCTCGTGCAAACGATGCAGATCCCAGAGTCACCGAAGTTCACGGGCTCCGGGCTACCGAAAAACAAGTATCTCTGTTACGAAGGCGATCCCCGGTGCGACATCGACCCCGACCTGAACAACAAGAGTTGCACCGTACCGGTGCAACTCTGCATCAATAACGCCGACCCGCGTTTTGCTGGGTCGTGCATTCCGTCAGCGCTTGCGCTGTTCGAGGTGAAAAAGCCCTCGGCAACCAGCCTCGATCCGGCAGACGTAGCTAACCTTGCAGCATTGGAGTCGGCAGCAAGCTCCGGGTTCGGGCTCACCGTGATGCGGAGGAACACGCCAACGACTTCGGGAGGCTCGAACTCGTCTCCAAACCTCTGCGGCGCACCAGTTCCCATTGTCGTTCCCCTAAAGACAACTGCTTCGGGAACAATTCGCCCGGGAACGCGGGCACTTCGAGTCATGGCGAAAACCACGACCGGGCTTATCGACCCCGATACGTTGAAAATTCAATGCTTGCCGAGCACCTGTGGCAACGGAATCGTCGAGGCGGATCATGAAACCTGCGACGACGGGAACCGTGCCAATGGCGACGGCTGTAACCAGGGTTGCCAAAGAGAGCTGCCCTCTCCCACCCCGACGCCGACTCCAACGGTCACTGCCACCGCAACCAATACCGGTACGCCAACGGTAACTCCAACGCCAACCGTAACGGACACGCCAACCCGTACTCCTACGGAAACCAAAACCTTCACACCGACGCGAACGCACACACCAACCCATACGCCAACGATCACACACACGCCGACGCGAACCCTGACCCCCACCTGGACGTGGACCCCAACCCGCACCCCAACGCCCACGAATACCCCCACCTCTACGAACACACCCACAGTAACCCATACACCAACGGTAACCCCCACACCCACCAATACCCCCACACCGACCGCGACCTTTACACCGACACCTCCTCCAGAAATTTATCTGGATTCACCCGCACACGGTGTGTTCACCACCGCGAGCACGGCCACCGTCACCGGGCACGTGGTCAACCCAGTGGCTGGCCAGGTAGTTAAGGTCAACGGCGTGACCGTTTGTTCAGGGCCGTGCACCAACTTCAGTTACAACATGCCTCTCGATGCGGGGCTTATCTTCAACCCAGTGCTCGCGGAGTTGACGGTTCCATCTACCGGCTTCAAAGCGCGCGACCGGCGTGTGATCATTCGTGGTCAATCGGTGGCGGACGGCGCATTTTCTACCAATGCTTTGGGCTTGCGCATCAACGACTCTGGCTTCGACAAGCTCGAACCGATTATCCAGAGCATGATTCCGCTCGACCTGGCCGAACTGCTGCCTCCGGGAATGTTGATCACCGACGACGACATCTGTGTGGCTAGTCTCTTCGGAGCCTGCCTCGGCGGAATCGACAAGGTTTATGTATGTAACCCACCGGGTGCTGGTTGCGCACCTGGAGATCGTCCGTCCATCTCCGGCTTCACCATCAACATCGACTCGCAAAGCGGCTACGTCCAACTCGATATTACGCTGTACAACGTGCGGCTCCGCCTGTGGATTGTTGGCTACGGAGTCGTCCCGGACTGCGCTTTACGAGTTACCGCGAACTGGGCATTGATCCGCGGAAATTACACCCTTGCGCCGGCGTCGCCCGACCCAAGCTACCTCGACGTCAATCAACAGGGTGACGTCACGGTAACGTTCTCGAGTTTCAATGCTTCGATCGAAGGCGGCTTTGCCTGCGACATTCTCGATGCCTTGGCCCCGTTGTTCGTTGATCTCGAGCAAACCGCCCGCGAGCAATTGGTGAACTACCTGCGCGACCCGGATGGTCCCGGACCGCAGGATTCGGTGATCGCCGACGCTATGGAGACAGCCTTGTCTCAGCTCTCGATTGCCGGGGCGATTGGCGGTGCCCTCGGTGTGCAACTCGACGCGCCGTTCAACTTTGTCGCCCCTGACAATCAAGGCGTCACGTTCGGGATCAATGCGCGGATTATGTCGACCGATAAGCCCGCGTATACACCGGATCTCACCGCTTCCTTACACGTGCCTGAAGCTTTCCCTTCGTATGGCACCACCACACCGGTACAAAACTTGCCCTACCACATGGCCATCAGCCTCGGCACTTCGGCGATGAACCAGTTGCTGAAGGCCCTGACCGAGGAAGGAATCTTGAACATCGACATTAGCCAGATTGACCTCGGCTCCGGTCCGGTGGACATCACTTCCGACCTCTTAGCCCTGTTCTTGCCTGAGTTCGGTAACCTACCCTCTGGTACGCAGCTCACGATCCGCATCGAGCCAACGATCGCACCGGTGCTCACTGGTAACCTCGGACCCAACCCAGGAGACTTGGCAGAGCTAAAACTCGCCCATCTGTTGATCTCGATCTGGTCGCGCGATCTTTCCACGCTGTACCTACGGGGTGCCGTCGACGCGCGCGCTGGATTGCAGCTCAACTACGTGGCCGCAACCAACTCCATCAGTTTCGCGATCAGCAACATCAACCCGAGCGATGTCAGGACGGTTGTGCTGCAAAACGCTGTCGGCGTGAACGAAAACGACTTACAGTCGATCATTCCGCAACTCGTGCAGCAGTTCCTGCCGTCGCTTGCGGGTGGGCTCGGATCGCTCCCGCTCCCGTCGCTACTCGGGTTGCAGCCAGTGGGCGTGGAGCTGTCGCGTCTGGGTCAGGTGATCACCGTCTTCGTGAACTTCCAGTAACTGTATCCGCCTGAGCGAGCGCAAAACGGCGAAGGGCTCGGAAAACCCTTCGCCGTTTTTTTTGCCGTCCACCAAGCCGACGACGGGGGCGGAATAAAATTACGGTTTTCTGCGTCATCATACGTTGCATGACCAATATTGTTTTGGATTCGTTGCAGGGGTGGGACGAGCAGGCAACCAACCCGGTTCGGCCTCAAAGTCCTAACGTTTCCGGCCAAGTGTCGGCAAACTTCATCACGCACGAGCTTCTCCTGCCTTCGCAATACTTCACCCCCGCGTCGGAGCGCCTTCTGTCACCGGAGCAGCGCCTCATGTTGGCGATTTTGGAGGACGCTGTGTACACCGTGCTCAAGTATGCGGGGACGCGGAATCGTCGGACGCAAAGGCTCGTGCGAGATGCGGAGCGCTGGATGGCATTGAGCGACCGCTCGTGGCTGTTCTCCTTCGAAAATATTTGTGCCGTTCTTGGCCTCGAAGCTGAAGCGGTCCGCGCGCGCCTGCGCCGCTTGCAGCTTCGTGCAGAGCGGCTCGGATCGACGGGCCTAGCAAAACTCGCCAACCAGCACCGCGTCGTTGGACGGCAGCATCGGGTGGTCCTTGCACCTTCCATCCGGCGCCGACTCCGTGCCCAAGAAAAGGCACGCGCGGCCCGGCAGCAGCGGTCTAAAAGCTAACCGCCCAAGACCATAACCCGCCTCCCAGCCGGCACCTTGACCAGGATCCCCCTATGCTGTTGCATACCCTTGCCCTGACCCGTCGGGGAAAGGAGGGTTACAGCATGGGGAAGCGACTTCCGAACGGAAAACGGACCGCAACGCTGACCTTGGTGTTGCTGGCAACGGTGGGTTGTGCCCAGCGCGCACATCATTATTCAAATTCAACGGCCAATCCCCAAGCCAACCACGAGCTGCGCTTCGGGTTGATGACCCCAACCGACGGCGCTCGCTACGAAGACATCGTGCGCGCCTGGCGCGAAGCCGAAACGCTCGGCTGGGACAGTGCCTGGCTTAACGACCACTTTATGCCTGTCTTTGGGGACCCAGATCGCAACCAGTACGAGGCGTGGACATTGCTCGCGGCACTGGCCACGCAAACAGAGCGCATCCGCATTGGCGTACTGGTTACCGGCAACACCTACCGCAATCCTGCTCTTTTGGCCAAAATGGCCGCCACGGTCGATGAAATTTCCCGGGGCCGCCTCGACCTCGGCATTGGTGCTGGCTGGTATCGCAAAGAGCACTTTGCCTACGGATTTCACTTTGGGACAGAGCGCGAGCGGGCCGAACGCTTAGCTGAGGCGCTCCAGGTACTGAACCTGTTATGGGGCGAGAAGCATCCAACGTTCCGCGGAAAGTACTATACCTTGTACCAGGCACCGTTCGCCCCGCGAGGCGTGCAGTCACCGCGTGTGCCGATCATTGTCGGCGGGCAGGGGAAAAAGCGCATCGTTCCGCTGGTGGCCCGCTATGCCGACGGTTGGAACGCCCCCGTGCAAACGGACGCCAAGGGATTTGCCGAGCGCGTGGAGCTCATACGACGTGAGTGCCAACGCATCGGGCGACATGACTGTCCGAAGCGCTTCTCTAAGATGTTCGCCCTGGTCACCATTTCTCGAGTACCGCTTGTCGGACCCGCGGTGCGCACTGGTGCCCGTTTGCTGCCCCAGGTCGATGCAGCTACTGCTTGGCACCTTCTCGCCGGCTCTCCGGCAGATATTGCGGAGCAAATTGCACCGTTCGTGCGCGCAGGCTGTAACGAAGTCATCGTGAGCTTCCTTCCGCCATTCGATTCGGAAACCATCCGGGCCTTTACCACCGAAGTCATTCCCCGAGTACGCGCTCTGCAAGCTCCGCCTACATGAGGCCGGCCCTGCCCGAGCGACATCCGACCCTCTTGCTGCACACAGGCGTCTAGGTAGCCTAGCGAGCAAATTTGTTCTGGGGAGCACCCATGGATTGGAACGTCGGTTCGACAGAGCGGATGATTCGCGACACTTTTCGCGCGTATTTTGAGGAGCAGCTCGAACCACTTGTTCCCGCAATGGAGCGAGGAGAGCAGTTGCCCTACCCGTTCATGCGGCGGATGCACCGGGAGCTCGGCCTCGATACGTTCCTTAGATCTGCGGTGTCGAACCCCGAGGCGGCCGGAGCATCGGTAACAGCGGCCGGCGACGAGCACGTCACCCGCTATGCCCGGACCACGTTTTCGGTCGAGATGGCTCGAGTCAGCCCCTCGTTCGCTTTGAGTTATGGCGCGAGCGTAGGGCTGTTCGGCGCAAACGTGGCCAAGCGTGGCACCCCGGAGCAAGTAGCCCGTTATGCGTTGCCGGTGATCCGCTGCGAGCTCGTGGGTTCGTGGTGTCTGACCGAACCGCAAGCCGGAAGCGATGCCCTGGGCGGGATGCAAACGAGGGCTCGTTACGAGGGCACGCATTATGTGCTTCGGGGCTCCAAAACGTTCATCACAAACGCTCCATACGCCGACGTTTTCCTGGTTTACGCACGCGTCGAAGGCGGTCCCCTCGACGGCTCCATTCAGGCCTTTATCTTGGAGCGTGGGATGCCAGGTCTCAGCACCGGAGCACCGATGAAAAAAATGGGCATGCGGGGCTCGCCTACAGGCGAAGTTTTCCTCGAAGACGTGCGTGTGCCATCGGAACAACTCCTCGGAGGCGGAGTACGACAACGGGATCACGTGAAATCCAGCCTGGCCCAAGAACGACTCGGGCTAGCCGCCTTGTCCTACGGGATTGCCGAGCGCTGTTTCGACATTGCCCGTAACTACGCCAAACAGCGACAGCAGTTCGGCCAGCCAATTGCCAACTTCCAGCTCGTGCAGCAACGCCTAGCACGAATGTACGTTGCCTTGAGCAACGCCCGGCGCTTCGTGTACGCTGATTACTACAGCGACCGCGCGCTGTCAGAATCCGTTGCCGAGATCTGCGCGGGAAAGCTTTACTGCGCCGAGGTTGGCACCTTTGTCGCCTTCGAAGCGATCCACATCCTCGGCGGCTACGGGTACATGGAAGAATATACTGTCGAGCGGCTCGCACGTGACGCCAAGTTGATCGAGCTGGGCGGTGGTACAACCGAGATGCAAATCCTCACCATCGCTCGCGAGATTTTGCGCTAGCCTCGGTTAGCCCCTCTCCGCGACCCATCGCGGTTTTCACCAGACCTACTTTCTCCCGGATGCACTTCGGGGTAAGAAGCCCAAGTTATGGAACTCAATCCATTTTCTTACGAGTTTCATGAGAATCCTTACCCGGTGTACGCGTGGCTCCGCGAGCACGCCCCCTTGTACTACAACCCGCAGCTCGACTTTTACGCTCTCTCCCGGTTCCAGGATGTGTGGAGCGCATTGTTGGATTGGCGCACGTACAGCTCCCGTGAAGGGGTTACGCTCGAACGCATCGATACGACGCTGTTCGAAGCTACGCCCATGATGATTTTCATGGACCCGCCCAAGCACGACCGCTTACGGCGTTTGGTGAGTTCGGCATTCACTCCTCGCCGGATTGCTGCCCTGGAACCTTTTGTCCGCGAACTCTGCGAGAAACTGTTGGCCAGCTTGCGTGCCCATGGCGGAGGGGATTTCGTTTCCGAGTTTGCGGCGCCGCTTCCACGAGAAGTGATCTTTACCCTGCTGGGCGTCCCCAGCGAAGACCGGGTACAACTTCGGGAGTGGATGGATCGCGCACTCGAACGCGACCCCGATACTCCGGCCATCCCAGCACGCGCGATCGAGGCGAGCATGAACTTGATTCGTTACTGGTTCCAGCTCCTGGACACGCTGCGTCGTCGGCCAAACGACGGTTTGATCTGTGCGCTTTTCGACGCTGAGATCGATACGGACGACGGCGCGCGCACCCGGCTCACCGACGGCGAGATCGCGGGGTTCTGCGCACTGCTAGGCGCCGCAGGAAACGAAACGGTCACCCGCCTCCTCGGTAATGCCGCCGTGCTTTTCCATCGACACCCCGAAGCTTGGCAGCTTCTCTGCCAAGAACCCCAACGCATTCCTCGAGCATTGGAAGAAGTCCTCCGTTACTGGCCACCTTCCCAATACCAAGCCCGAACGGTGACCACCGATGTGGAATGGTACGGAACGACGGTTCCCGCAGGGGCACGGATCCTGTTGTTGAATGCCGCGGCCACGCGCGACCCGCGTGCTTTCGCGGATCCCGACCGCTTCGACATCGAACGGCAGATTCCTTTGCACCTGAGCTTCGGTTACGGCATCCACTTCTGTCTGGGCGCCTCTCTTGCCCGGCTCGAAGCCCGTGTGGCCATGGAAGAATTCGCTCGCTCCTTTCCCCGCTTCGAGGTCGACGAGGCCCAGTGTGTTCGCGCCCACATGAGTAACGTGCACGGCTTCGACCACGTGCCCTTCCGCGCAACCTCACGCTAACGCGCTAGACTAGCCTCTCGTTCGCTCCACGCTCGCACCGCACGGCCCCCGCACACCCGTTTCGCGGCCCGTCGCGCTTCCGTTTCCCAGCTCGTGATCCCATCGGAGCACGGATCTCTTTGCAGCCTCCCCGCCCCTCGTTAGACCGCGAACCTCCTGGCGTCGTTGTGTTCCCTCCGAGCGGATGGCCTAACCGAGCGACGCTGCTGGCTCGCTCCATCGACGCAGTTGACAGAAGGGCGACCCTTGGTATTGTGGAACGGACTAGTCCGTTTCGAAATATCGAACTATGGCAGGACGGAAGAAAAGCCAACAACTTCGCGAGGCGATCGTGCGGGGCGCGGCCGAGGTGTTCTCCAAGCACGAATTTCACGAAGTGCTTACGGACGATATCGCCGCGCACGTGGGCGTTGGCAAAGGGACTCTGTACCGGTACTTCCGATCTAAAGAAGAGCTCTACCTCGCGGCCATTGGCGACGGGCTGCGTGAGCTGCACGCGTCGGTAACCGCCGTGCTGGCCCAGCCTTCACCGCTGGTGCCGACCATCGAACGGCTTGCGCACACGCTCATCGATTACTTTTGGGACAAACGCGACTTCTTCGTCTTGATGCATCGCTTGGAGCCAAAGCTCAAGGCAAAAGAGCGAGCGGAATGGCGGCAGCGTCGCGACGAAATCGTGGACATGCTGCGACGCCGTATCGACCAAGCCGTGCAGCGTGGAGAAATTCCCCGTGTTTCATCCCGCGTGGCGACCGAAGCATTGCTCGGGATGATCCGCGGTGCCTGCGTCTACCGCCAAGGCAGTGATCGGCCGCAGGAAGTAGCTCGTACGATTTCTCGCCTATTCCTCTCCGGACTTTTGGGAGGGGAGTCGCGCAGCCAAAGCCCCGCCCCGCGCCAGGTCGTCACTGCTCGCCGCTGAGGAGAAATTATGCAGCATTTTTACGGTCTTTTGCTCTTCATTTTGCTTGTTTTTGCAAATGGCTGCGGCCGCGCCGGCGGAACGGAAAGCGCTGCTGCCACTCGAAGGGAAACTGCAGTGCGAGGAGTCGTCGTGAGGGTGGCCAGGGCCGTGGAGCGACCGGTGAAGCGAACGGTCAACTTCGTCGGCACCTTGTACGGCCGGGAAGAGGTCACCATCGCCAGCCAAGTGGAAGGACAAGTGGAGCGTATCCACGCTGACCTGGGCGACGTGGTTACCGAAGGGGCTGTGCTATTGGAAATCGACGACGACGCGTGGCGTGCCAGGTTGCGAGAAGCCGAGGCCAATTTGGCCAAAGTCCGGGCCGACGAGGAGCGAGCTCGCCAATTGGTTCAGGAGAACGTCATCTCGCCGCAAGAATACGAGGCTCGAAAAACGGCCGCGCAAATGGCCGAGGCTCAAAGGGATCTCTTGCAGGTCACGTTACGCCACGCCCGCGTAACCTCCCCCCTCAGTGCAGCCGTGGCGCGCCGCTTCGTTTCTGTTGGCGAGTACGTCAGAGCCGGAACCCCGCTTTTTACTTTAGTCGTGCTAGATCCGCTGAAGCTACGCGGGGACGTGCCAGAACGGTTTGCTCCCGACTTGGCACCCGCGCAGCCCGTAGAGGTTCGAGTCGACGCCTACCCAAGCGAAATTTTTGCGGGATCGCTGGCACGCATTAGCCCGGCTTCGAATCCCCAGAACCGCTCTGTCACCGTTGAAGCCACGGTTGCCAATTCAGGCGGCAAGCTCAAGCCCGGTTTTTTCGCCAATGCGGCCATTGTCACCAAAGTTGACAACCGGGCGGTCTGCATCCCGCAAGAGGCGGTGATGTCCTTTGCGGGTGTCCAGCGCGTCTTCGTCGTCACTGCCGGAAAGGCGGAGGCCCGTGAAGTCGAGACTGGCCGTCGCCTGCCCGACGGTTTGCTCGAAGTATTGCGCGGGGTCAACGCTAACGAGATTGTCGCGATATCCGGGTTGAGCAAGCTGGACACGGGTGTACCCGTCGAAATCGACGGCGACGTGGAGGAACCGGGGACAGCGAGCGCGGGGGATCTATGAAGCTCGTCGAGATTTGCATCCGCCGCCCCGTGGCGGCCACCATGGGAATCGCATTCCTGGTGGTCCTGGGGCTGTTTTCCTACCGGCACTTGTCGGTCGATTTATTCCCAAACATCGACTTTCCGATCGTCGTCGTGAACACAACGCTCAAGGGGGCGAGCGTGGAGGAGATGGAGTCGAACGTCACCAAGGTCATCGAAGAAGCGGTGAACACCATCGAGGGTATCGAAGAGTTGCGTTCGACGACCAAAGAAGGCCTCTCCCACGTCGTCGTCATCTTCCACCTCGAGCGCAATCGGGAAGCGGCGGTGCAGGATGTGCGCGACAAAGTGGCCGCGGTGACGGCAAAGCTTCCCGCAGGCACGGATCCGCCCGTTGTGATGAAGTTCGATGTGGAGGCTTCTCCGATTCTGTCCATCGCCGTCGCTGGCAAGCGAAGCCTGAAGGAGGTCACGGAGCTTGCGCGTAAGCTGATTAAGGAGGATTTGGAAACTCTGCCCGGCGTGGGCTCGGTCACCCTCGTGGGGGGACTCGAACGAGCCATCAACATCGAGATCGACCCGCAGCGGCTTGCGGCGTATGGGCTCTCGATCAATCAAGTTCGCGCCGCCTTGCGGGCGCAAAACGTGGAGCTCCCGAGCGGCCACGTCGACCAAGGCAGTAAGGAGCTCACGCTGCGCACAATGGGGCGCATCGAGCGAGTGGACGACTTTCGTCAACTGATCATCGGGAATGTGCAAGGCCGGCCGGTAACCTTGGGAGACGTAGCCACCGTCGTCGATGGTTTCGTCGAACCGCGCACGATGGCCCGTCTCGACGGCAACCCTGCCGTGAGCTTGCTGGTGCGGAAGCAAAACGGCCAAAACACGGTCGACGTCATCAAACGAATCAAGAGCCGACTCCAGGAGCTGCAGGCGGTACTTCCGAGTGACGTTCACATGCAGGTCGTGCGGGACCACTCGCGGTTCATCGAGCGGTCCATCGAGGAAGTGCAGTTTCACCTCGTGCTGGCTGCGGTGTTGGTGAGCCTTACCGTGCTCCTGTTCATCGCCAACTGGCGCGCCACGCTCATTGCAGCAGTGGCAATCCCTACCTCGATTATCGCCACGTTCACCCTCATGCGGTGGCTCGGGTTCACCATCAACAACATCACCATGCTGGGGCTGGTGTTAGCCACGGGCATTGTCATCGACGATGCGGTGGTCGTGCTGGAAAACATTTTCCGTTACGCGGAAGAAAAGGGGTTGCCACCGCGCGAGGCAGCGGCTGCAGCCACGAAAGAAATCAGCCTCGCGGTCATGGCGACCACCCTGTCCCTGGTCGTGATTTTCCTTCCCGTGGCCTTCATGGAAGGCCGGGTGGGCCGCTTTTTCAACAGCTACGGGGTGACCGTGGCCTGTGCCATTATGGTCTCGCTGCTGGTGTCGTTTACCTTGACCCCCATGCTTTGCGCCCGCTTCCTCAAGGTCTCGCCTCGCCACGGGGGAAGCAGTCGACAGCGAACATTTTACGCCGCCATCGATCGCGGCTATGGGGCGTTGCTGCGCTGGTCTCTGCAGCACCGGTGGGTGATCGTGGTGGGGTCGCTGCTAACGGTAGCCGCCACCGTTCCGTTGTTCCGCATGGTGGGGAAAGATTTTTTGCCCCAGGACGACCAAAGCGAGTTCGAAGTGATTGTGCAGACACCCGAGGGCTATAGCTTGGCGCGCACGGATGCGACCATGCGAGCGCTCGAGGCGAAGTTACGCGAGCTACCGCACATCGAGCACTTGCTCACAACCATTGGCGACGCCACTGGCACCTTGCGTGCGGGCGAAGGACCCGTGACCGAGGCTTCGATTTACGTCCAGCTTACGGACTTGCGGCACCGTAAGGAGTCCCAGTTCGAATTGATGCAACGGGCTCGGGAAATCTTGGCAACGTTTCCCGACCTGCGTGCAAGCGTGCAAAACATCAACCTGTTCATGGGGGGCGGCCAGCGTTACACCGAGATCGAGCTTGACCTCACAGGGCCGAGCTTGACCAAGCTAGAAGAATATTCGCGCCGCCTGATGGCAGGGATGCGTCGGATCCCAGGCATTGTGGACGTGGACACAACCTTATCCGTCCGCCAGCCAGAGCTACGCGTGCACATTCACCGGGAGAAAGCCGCTGACCTTGGTCTACGCGTAGAAGACATCGCGACCACGCTCCGGACCTTTGTCGCTGGCGAGGTGGTGACCAAATACAAAGAGGACCAAGAGCAGTACGACGTGTGGCTGCGCGCGCGCGGCCCGGATCGAGTGGACGCGCAAACCCTGGGCGACCTGAGCATCGCTACACCGTCCGGTTCTCTCGTAAAGCTCTCGAACGTCGCCACCCTCAAGGAGGAACTCGGCCCCGCGCAAATTGACCACTTCCGGCGGCAACGGAAGGTCACGATTGTGGCGAACCTGGAAAATCTCCCCCTGTCCGAGGCCATTGCGCATATCGAGAAGATTCTGACGAGCTTGGATCTGCCCCCAACTTACAAGGCCGAATTTAGCGGTCGCGCCAAAGCCCTTGGCGAAACTGGCTCGAACTTCGCCGTGGCGTTCGTGCTGAGCTTGGTGTTCATGTACATGATCCTGGCGGCGCAGTTCGAAAGCTTGCTCCACCCGATTACGATTCTGCTCGCGCTACCCCTGTCGGTACCCTTTGCCCTGCTGTCACTCTGGCTGTTGGGGGAAACGTTGAACATCTACAGCGTGCTTGGTCTTTTCATGCTTTTCGGCATCGTCAAAAAGAACGGAATCTTGCAAATCGACTACACCAATACTCTTCGGGCACAAGGCATCGAGCGAGACACCGCCATTCTCGAAGCCAACCACGTTCGCTTGCGCCCAATTCTCATGACCACCCTGATGCTCATCGCGGGCATGATCCCCATCGCCCTGGGTCAGGGACCCGGATCGAGTACGCGCGCCTCGATGGCCAAAGTGATCATCGGCGGGCAAGCGCTTTGCCTCCTTCTTACCCTGCTTCTCACCCCGGTAGCCTATTCTTTGTTCGACGATCTAGGCAAAGCCCGGGTGCTGCAAACGCTGGTGCGTTGGGTGCGAGCGCGCGGCGACCAGATCCTTGGCGTGGCAAACGGACGAGCAAAAGCGTAAAAGCCTCGAACCTCTGGGCGTGGAAGGAGGGGAAGGATATGAGGCAAGCAGCCTACAACCTAATCGGGCTCAGCGTGGCCCTGGCCGTAGCCGTTTCCCGCACCGCCGCGGAACCCATCGACCTTCGCCAAATTTCGGCGCCAACGTTGCGCGCCGTCGAAACTCTCGAGCAACTGCCTGGTATCGGAGAGGTTCTACGCGATCAGTGGAGTGGAGAACTGCCGGCGGATGCCCAAGAAGCGGAAACCGACTTATCGCATTACGGCTTACTACTCGAAGCCAAGATGCAACCAACGACTTTGGCCCAGTGCATTGCGCTCGCACTGCAAAACAACACGGGCTTGCAAGTCCAGCGGCTCAACCCGATCGCCGCAAGTGCCGAGGTCCGGCGAGCTCGTGCCATCTTCGATCCGCGCTTTTTCGCGAACTTGACGCGCGATCGAGCCACGCAGCCCGCCACGACCTTTCTGTTTGCCGGCGGCTCCCCTGTGCTCTTCAACCAAAACTTTACCCTGAATGCTGGCATCCGCAAAACCTTACTGACCGGCGGACAAATCTCGGTTCAGTTCAGCAACAACCGCAGGCTCACTAATCCCTCCCTCGCAAACCCACTGGTGCCTTTGTACACGACATCCCTGAGTTTGAACCTCGTCCAACCACTCCTGCAAAACTTTGGTTGGCGCTATGCCCTCCTTCTGGTCGACATCGCAAGCGCGGCACAGGAAGCGGCTTACCACCAGTACGTTGCCGCGATCACGAACTTGGTTGCACAAGTGGAGCGCGCCTATTGGGGCCTGGTGCTCGCCAAGGAAAACGTGCAGGTGCAGGAACGAGGGCTGGAACTCGCCAAAGAGATCCTTCGGCAAAACGAAGGGAAGTACAAAGTAGGGGCCCTTCCCCACGCTGCAGTGCTCGAAGCGCAAGCCAACGTAGCAAGCCGTGAGGCTGCTCTGATTCGGGCAAGGAACGCGGTCGTGGTGGCTCGCGACCAGTTGCGTGCACTGATCAACGCCAAGACAGAAGATCAGTCCGCCCTTGTCATGCTCGACCCGGAGGATCGTCCCACTGTGGAGCCCTACCTGACCGATTTGAAGACGAGCCTCGATCGTGCCCTGCAACAACGGCCCGAGTTAGCAGCCGCACGCATGGACGTTCACGCAAAGGGGTTGCAGCGGAAAGTCGCGCAAAACCAACTGCTGCCCCAACTGAACCTAGTCGGGGGTATCGGGGTAAACGGCCTAGCGGGAGCCGAGCAGCGGGTGCTGTTTGGCGATCCCCCGCAGCCTGTTCGCGTCAACCCGTCTTACGTTGGCGGTTACGGCGATGCCCTCGGTCTCCTACCTGACGGGCGGTTTTACAACTACGCCGTCGGTGCCACCATCGAAGTGCCCCTGGCCAACGCTCAGTCCAAGGCAGCCTATGCGCAGTCGAATATCAGCTTCCAGCAGTCACGCTTGAACCTGCAACAGCTTCAGGAAGCAATCACCCTCGAGGTCAAAACCGCGTTGGCGAACTTGGAAAGCGACCTAAAGGCCATCGAGGCCACACGAGCTGCACGATTGGCGGCAGAAGAAAACGTGCGCAATCAAAGGGCACGCTACGAGGTAGGCTTGGCGACGACCAAAGACTTGCTGGACTACACCGAACAGCTAACGCGGGCGCAGTTTGCCGAAGCCGAAGCCCTGGTCCGCTACAACACAGACCTTGCCGAACTTCGCCGCGTGGAAGGCACACTGTTGCAAGCACGAAATGTCGTCGTGGAACCTCTGCATACGGAAAAGCCTTCCTGGTGGGCGCGGTTTTAGAATTCCGGGCACATTCCGCTCGAAGTTGTGAAAAGTCGCTGTCGAGGTTGCGCCTTGACCTGCGCCATCACGGGCCCGACGTGAGCAGCGGCAGCAACCCGCACTGCGAAAGGCCAGGCTTCCGCGCCATCGAGCAGCTCCTTCCTGGCACAAGCCAGTTCTTCGAACGGTTTCAAGGTGCCGAACGCGAATGACCTGTGAAGCTTTCCTGCAGCGCGGATTCGAGCACTTGCTTGACCGTGTGTAGCTCCCGTCTCAGCGCGCCTTGACCCACCGCGTGCGCGCCGGTACTTAGTGAACCCACGAGTCACTAAATGGCGGCCACGAAGACGTCCACCGCTACGCGCACAACCGCTCCCTCGCCGACACCTCGCGGTCGGCCACCGACTCCGGGTTTACGAGAACACATCCTCGCCGCCGCCGTTCGCGTGTTTGCCAAGCATCCCTTCCACAAGGTTCGCGTCGAAGACGTGGCTTTGGAAGCTGGTGTCGCGAAGGGCACGGTGTACCGGTACTTCACGAACAAAGAAGAAGTTTATCTCGCCTCACTGTTCCAAGGCATCGACGGACTCCAAGAAGAACTCGACCGAGTGGCTGCCGCTGAACCAGATCCGGTGCAACGGCTGGGTGCCCTCGTGAAATCCCTGTTGGAGTTCTTCTGGGGGCGCGACCTGTTCTTCCTCCTTCTGCATCGTAACGAGGAGGAGCGTAATGCACCCCACGTTCGTGCCTGGCTAGTTCGTAGGCAGCAGTTCGCCCGACTCATCGCCCGTACTCTGCAGGAAGGGATTGCCGCGGGAAGGATCCGCCGCGTCAACGTCCGCCTGGCCACCGAAGCCTTGCTCGGCATGCTTCGCGGGGTTCACCGTTACCGTGGGCCGGGAGATACCCCTGAGGAGTCCGCCAACGTTGTTGTGGACGTGTTTCTTCACGGAGTGCTGGCTCGCAGCCCGTCAAAGAGCCCGGTTCTGTTCCGGAGGAAACCGTGAAGTTGGCTAGCCACATCGTTCTGGGTTTGTGCATGTGCGCCGTGGCCTCGGCGCAAGAAAGCAAGTCTCTCGAGGAGTGTGTCGAGCTCGCACTCCGCCACCATCCTTCGCTCCAAGCTGGGGCTGCACGCGCAGCCGCTGCGCAAGCTCGCGTTCGCCAAGCAGCATCGGCATACCTGCCCCAAATCGACGCTACCTATGCCGCTAACCGCCGTAGCACGAGCGTGGCGGCACGGACCGGAACAACCCTGGGCACCGCCACACAAACGTTCAACTTCTTCAATACCGGTGTCAGTTTCAGCCAACTGCTGTTCGACTTCGGGCAGGCATTTCACGCTATCGAGTCTGCGCAAGCGCAAGCCGAAGCTTCGAGCGCAGATTTAGAAACCCAACGGCAGCAGGTGGTCTTTGGGGTCAAGCAGGCGTACTTCACCTTGCTCACCGCTCAGCACTTGCGGGACGTTGCTGCCGAAGCCGTACGACGCAGCGAGAAACACCTGGAGCTAGCCAAAGGACGGTACGACGTGGGCTTGGCTCCCAGGCTCGATGTCACAAGGGAGCAAGCGCAGCTCGCGGCAAACCAACTCGATCTTTTGCGGGCGGAGCACAATGTCCGCTTAGGTTACGAAACCTTGCGTAATGCGATCGGACTGGAGGCTCCTGTGAGCTTCACTTTGCAGGATGTGCCCCTTACGCCACCGCCCTTGGCGGACGAAGAGACGCTCATCAAACGCGCGTGGGAGAACCGACCGGAACTGCGCCGCCTGACGGCACAAATTCGCGCCGCGGAACAGGATCTCTTAGCGCTCGAGCGCAATCACCTCCCGGTGATTACCGGAGGGGGGCAGTATCAATGGTCGGGAGCAGTCTTCCCTTTGCAACCAAACTGGAACGTCGGTGCCGCTGTCACCCTGCCGCTGTTTCGTGGCGGACTCACCGTCGCCCAAATCGAGGCGGCGAAGCAAAGCCTCGTGGCCCTGGGACACGATGCGGATACTTTGCGCCAGAGCATCGCCCTCGAGGTGCGGGAAGCACTGTTGCGTTACCAGGAAGCGGCAAAGAGCATTCAGGTGTCGCGACAAGGAGCGGAACAAGCACGGCAAAACTTGGAGCTGGCGGAAGGACGTTATGCCACTGGCGTGGGGAGCATTATCGAGGTCACCGACGCACAAAGCACGTTCGTCACCGCTAAGGCTCAAGAGATCCAAGCGCTTTATAGCCACCATCTGGGCGTTGCTGCTCTAGAAAAGGCCATCGGTGCCCGGATCGAGGAGCCAAAGGTTTCTTCGATGCAATGGGAGTGAACAGTGTGTCCGCGAATCCGTAGACAACTCGTTTTATTTGCTGCGATCGTTTCCTTTTTCCCCGCGTGCCGCTCCGCAGGAGTTGACCCTACAGGCAAATCGTTGCCGGCCCCGGTCAGCATTGCCGAAGTGACGCAGAAGGAGGTTTTTCGCAAGGTCAAGGCGATCGGCACCGTGGAGTCGTACCACGTGGTCCGTTTGATGCCTCAGGTGGATGGGCAGCTACTCTCAGTCGAAGTTCGGGAAGGAGATTTTGTCCAAGCGGGAACTCTTCTCTTTCGCATCGATCCGAGGCCGTTTGAGAACATGCTGCGACAACGCGAAGCCAATCTTCAGCGGAATCTGGCGGATTTGCGTGTGGCGGAAGCAGAGGCAAAACGGCGTGCGGCACTTTTCGAGCAAGGTTTCGTATCGGCGGAAGAAAACGAGCAAGCACAAGCGCGGGCGCAGACGTTGCGCGCCGCAGTAGAGGCCGACCGCGCCGCCATCGAAGATGCACGGCTCCAACTCTCGTACTGCTCGATTTACGCGCCCATTTCCGGCCGGATGGGGCAAGTGCTGGTGCATCCGGGTAATATCGTCCGCAAAAACGAAACGATTTTGACGACGTTGCAGCAGATGCACCCCATTCGTATTGCCTTCACGGTGCGCGAGGCAGAATTGCCTCAGGTCCTCAAACAAGCGGAGCGGGAAGCCCTCGTTGCACTCGCGTATCCAGCGGAGGACGGGGCATCCACCATGCGCGGCCACGTGGAGTTTATCGACAACCAAGTCGATCGTTCCACAGGCACAGTGCTCCTCAAAGCCCGGTTCGACAATACCTCGGAACTCCTCTGGCCCGGGCAGTTTCTCCCAGTGGAACTTGTGATCGACAAGGTCGAGCGAGCACTCGTGCTCCCGCGGGTCGCTTTGCAAGCAGGGCAGGAAGGGCCCTACGTGTTTACCTTAGAAAACGAGAACACGGTACGCGTTCGGCCGGTCAGGATTGCGTTTGAGTTGGCCAACGACGTGGTCGTGCAATCCGGTGTTCGCGCTGGCGACTGGGTCGTTACCGAAGGGCAATTTCGGCTGTCGGATGGGGCAATCGTGGAAGTCAAGCGTCGCCAACCGGCTGCTGCTGCGCCGCAGTCGTGAGATCACCCCGATGAACGTCTCGGAACTGTTCATTCGCCGTCCTGTGGCCACCACCTTGCTGATGGCGGCTTTGGTGGCCTTTGGTGCACTCGGCTACCGCTCGTTGCCGGTCAGCGACCTACCCAACGTGGATTTCCCAACCATCCTCGTTTCGGCAAGTCTTCCTGGGGCCAGCCCCGAAACGATGGCCTCCGCCGTTGCCACACCGCTCGAGCGGCAGTTCTCGACGCTTTCGGGTCTCGAGTCCATGAACTCGGTCAGTTCGCTCGGCACCACACAGATCACGCTGCAGTTCGATCTCAGCCGCAACATCGACGCTGCCGCCCAGGATGTGCAAGCGGCAATTGCGCGAGCAGCCCCATTGCTTCCGGGCGACATGCCCTCCCCTCCAACGTTTCAGCGGGTGAACCCGGCGGATCAACCGATTTTGTTTCTGAGTTTAACGTCCGCCACCTTGCCTCTGTGGCAACTCGACGAGTTTGGCCAAACGCTCCTGGCGCAGAGAATCTCCATGGTCAGTGGGGTCGCGCAGGTGTTGGTGTTCGGCTCGCAGAAATACGCGGTGCGTGTGAAAGTCGATCCGCGGCAGCTTGCCAGCCGTGGTCTCGGCATCGACGAGGTCGAAGCCGCGATCCGCGCCGCCAACGTCAATCTGCCCACCGGCATCCTGCAAGGTCCGGAGCAACGTTTTACCGTGCAAGCGACCGGGCAACTGACTGCCGCCGAGCAGTACGAACCAGTGATCGTTGCCTATCGCAACGGTGCTCCCGTGCGTTTGGGCGAAGTTGCCGAGGTGATCCCTGGTGTAGAGGACGATCGCGCAGCGTCGTGGTACGGAGACGGAAAGCGTCGCCAACGAGCGATTGTCCTTGCGGTACAGCGGCAACCAGGCACGAACACGGTGGAAGTCGCCACTGCCGTCAAGGCGCTTCTGCCACAGCTTCGGCAGTTCCTGCCCCCGGCCGTAGAGTTGCACATCCTTTTCGACCGCTCCGAGTCCATTCACCGGTCGGTGCACGAAGTGCAATTTACAATGATGCTGGCGCTGGTTTTGGTCGTACTCGTCATCTTCCTCTTCCTTCGCGACCCCTCGGCCACGGTGATTCCGAGTCTAGCCCTACCGGTGTCGTTGGTGGGTACGTTCGCCTGGATGTACCCCCTGGGCTACAGCATCGACAATCTATCGCTCCTAGCTCTCACGCTATCCATTGGTTTCGTTGTCGACGATGCCATCGTGATGCTGGAAAACATCGTACGCCACCGCGAGGCCGGCGAACCTCCTTTTCAGGCAGCCATCGAAGGTGCCCGGCAAATTGGGTTTACGATCGTCTCGATGACGTTGTCGCTCGTAGCCGTCTTCATCCCGGTGTTGTTCATGCCGGGCATTGTGGGCCGGCTGTTTCACGAGTTCGCCGTAACCATCTCGATCGCGATTTTGCTTTCCGGAGTTGTGTCTCTCACGCTCACGCCCATGCTTTGTAGCCGCTTCCTCCGTCATCGACCTCAAGGCGCGGCGTCCGGGTGGCAAGGCGTATTCGAACGCGCGTTCGCCGTGGCTCTATATTGGTACGAGCGAAGTTTGCGAGCCACCTTGCGCTGGCGTGGCTGGATTTTTGTCCTGTCCCTTGCCTTGCTCGCTGCCACCTTGTGGTTGTTCGTTCGAGCGCCCAAAGGATTCATCCCCAACGACGACATTGGGTCGATTTTTGCGGTGGTCGAAGCAGACCAAGGTGTGTCGTTCGATGCCATGCGGCAGTACCACACCGCAGTGGCCGACATCATCCGCGCGGATCCAGCGGTTCGGGTCCTGTCCGCAAGCCTCATCGGCTCCAACGCCGCGGCGGGAAGCACCGTCAACCAAGGGCGCATGTTTATCTTTTTGAAGCCACGGTCAGAGCGGGAGCCGATTTCCGTCGTGCTCGCCCGCTTGCGCCAAAAAACCTCGGGGATCCCGGGAGTGCGCGTCTTCTTGCAAGAAACGCCGACCATTCGCATTGGCGGCCAACTCACGAAGAGCCTCTACCAGTTCACCTTGCAAAGCCCCGACACGCAGGTGTTGTATGCCGCCGCCGAGAAACTCGAAGGGGAACTGAAAAAATTGCCCGTGCTCCGCGATGTCACGAGCGACTTACAGTTGCGGAACCCGTATTTGGATGTGGTCATCGATCGTGATCGGGCAACAGCTCTTGGCCTCACCGTGGAACAAATCGAAACCGCCTTGCACGCGGCGTACGGCGACCGCTGGATCTCGACGATTTACGCACCGAACAACCAGTATCGTGTGATCCTCGAAGTCGCGGACGCCTTTCAAACCGACCCAACGGAGCTGCCCTGGTTGTACCTGCGCTCGCAGCATGGGGCGCTGGTTCCGCTAACAACAGTGGCACGCCTCGAGCGGCGGTACGGCCCCCTGACCGTGAACCACCTAGGCCAGCTTCCCGCAGTGACCATTTCCTTCAATCTCGCCGGTGGCGCCTCTCTGAGCGAGGCGGTCCGTGCCATCGAACAAACCGCTCAAGTGCACCTACCCGCTGGTGTGACGACAACATTCCAGGGAGCCGCTCAAGCGTTTACGAGTTCCCTCGCTGGGATGTGGGCACTTCTGGTGGCAGCGGTTTTGGTGATCTATCTCGTGCTCGGAATTTTGTACGAAAGCTTCTTCCACCCGATTACGATTCTGTCTGGTTTGCCCTCGGCAGCGTTCGGTGCTCTCGTGGCCCTCGAACTGTTTGGAATGGAACTCAACATCTATGGCTTTGTCGGCATCATTTTGCTGATCGGCATCGTCAAGAAGAATGCCATCATGCAAATTGACTTCGCTCTCGACGCGCAGCGCCACGAGCACAAGAGCCCCGTAGAGGCGATTGTCCAGGGCTGTCTCGTCCGCTTCCGGCCAATCATGATGACCACCATGGCCGCGCTTTTCGGTGCGCTACCCATCGCTCTAGCCGCCGGCGGCGGAGCTACTTCGCGCCGGCCCTTGGGCGTGGCCGTAGTCGGCGGACTGCTGTTCTCTCAGCTCGTGACCTTGTATCTGACACCTGTGTACTACACCTATCTCGAGTCGTTCTCGAGTTGGTTACGCGGCGCCCGAAAGGGAGAGCAGGCGAATCCAGAAATTTTATTGGGAACGCATCGTGGTTAGAAAGCTGGCCATTCTCTCGGTCGTCGCTGCCGTTGCCACCGGCGCTGTTTACGCTGCGTGGAAGGGATTTTCGCGCGAAGAACGAAGCCTCTACAAAACTGCTGAGGTGGACCGTGGCGATGTCAGAACCACCGTGACCGCCACCGGCACCGTCAATCCGGTCACCACCGTGCAGGTCGGCACGTACGTGTCGGGCCGGATCATTGCGATCGACGTGGATTTCAACTCGCCAGTGCAACGCAACCAACGGGTTGCCAAGATCGATCCGGCACCATTTGAAGTCAAAGTGCGGAAGGCAGAAGCAACGCTCGCGAACGCGCGTGCAGCATTAGCCAAAGACTTGGCCACCCTTGCACTGAAGGAACTCACCTGGAAACGCTACCACGAGTTGTTCGAAAGAGAACTCATTGCCCGCGCGGATCTCGATCAGGCCCGAAGCGAGTACGAACAAGCACGGGCACAGGTGGAGTTAGACCAGGCAGCAATCCGGCAAGCTGAAGCGGATTTGGCCGAAGCGCGCATCAATCTGCAATACACGGACATCGTCTCTCCGGTCGACGGCATCGTGGTCTCGCGCAATGTCAACGTGGGCCAAACGGTGGCCGCCAGCTTTCAGACGCCCACCTTGTTCCTCATTGCCGACGACCTGACGAAGATGCAAGTCAACACGGCTGTCAGTGAGTCGGACATCGGGCTCGTACACGAGGGGCAGCAGGCTTCGTTCACGGTCGATGCTTACGGGGACCGCCGCTTTCAGGGAACGATTGTGCAAGTGCGCAACGCGCCCACCACGGTGCAAAACGTGGTGACCTATGACGTGGTCATTGCCGTCGACAACCCGGATCTCGCGCTCAAGCCTGGGATGACCGCCACCGTTACGATCGTGACCGCCGAGCGGCGTAACGTCGTGCGAGTGCCGGCACGGGCGCTGCGCTTTCATCCGGAAGGCGTCACCAGCGAGCAAGCAAGCGCTCGATCTCCGCTGACAGGAAGTCACCGTGTTTGGGTACTGCGCGAGGGCCGCCTAGTCCCAGTGGATCTGGAACTCGGCCTTCAAAGCGAGACTCATGCTGAAGTTCTCCGCGGCGATGTCTCCCCAGGGGAGCAGGTCGTCGTGGCCATGGAACGGCGGGGCTCAGAAAGCGGCACCACAACTGGCCTGAGGCCCCTTCCCGGCACGGTTCGTTTCCGTTGAGAAGCCTCGTGCGACGGCCGCTGATCCGGATCGAGAATCTGTGGAGGGTTTATACCAACGGTGCAGTGGAGGTGCCGGCGCTACGGGGGGTGTCGATCGTCATCGAGCAAGGAGAGTTCGTGGCCGTGATGGGTGCTTCGGGGTCGGGCAAGTCGACGTTTTTGAACATTCTCGGTTTTCTCGACCGACCGACACGCGGAAGATACCTCTTTCGCGGTCGCGATGTCACGGCACTCAGCGCTGACGAGCGAGCCGAAATCCGCAACAGGGAAATTGGATTTGTCTTCCAAAGCTTCAACTTGCTTCCCCGGGCCACAGTAGTGGAGAACGTGGAGCTCCCCTTGTTTTACGGGCCGCTTCCCTATGCGGAGCAACGACCTCGGGCGCTCGCGGCGTTGGCCGCCCTTGGGCTTTCGGACCGCGCTTTTTCCTACCCGAATCAACTGTCCGGTGGCCAGCAACAAAGGGTTGCGATTGCCAGGGCGCTCGTGACCGAACCCTCGCTCTTGTTGGCCGACGAACCCACAGGCAATCTGGATTCGGTCGCAGGCAAGGAGCTAATGGAACTTCTCGTCCGTCTCAATGTGCAACAAGGGCTGACCGTCGTGCTCGTCACCCACGAACCCGACATCGCGGCGTATGCGCAGCGAGTCGTACACTTCCGCGACGGCCTCATCGTATCGGACCAACCTCGGGGAGTACACCCATGAAGCTCTTCCGAATGACCCTTCGGGCAGCATTGGTAGCGCTCCGACGCAACAAGCTTCGCTCGGCTTTGACCATGCTCGGAATCATCATTGGCGTGGCGGCCGTCGTTGCCATGGTGAGCATTGGCCAAGGGGCCACGGCGGCCGTGCAAGCTCAGATTCGCAGCCTAGGAACGAACTTGCTGATGGTGATCCCCGGGGCTACCACGGCAGCAGGGGCGCGCTCCGGCTGGGGTGGTGTTTCCACGCTAACCGTCGGCGACGCCCGGGCAATCGAGCGGGAGTGTTCCGCGGTTGCAGCAGTGACGTACCTCCGGCGGCAAGTGGTGCAAGTCGTCCACGCAGATCAAAATTGGTCGACGGTAGCCCAAGGCACAACCAGTACGTTCCCCGTAGTGCGGGAGTGGAACGTAGCACGGGGCCGGTTTTTCACGGCCCAGGAGGAAGAGGGCGCGGCGCGCGTAGCCGTGATCGGACAAACCGTCGTGGATCAACTGTTCGGTGTGGGACAAGATCCCATCGGCGCGATCATCCGGGTACGCAACGTCGCGTTCGAGGTCATTGGGGTTCTCGAAGCCAAAGGCCAAACCACTTGGGGGCAAGACCAAGATGATGTCCTCGTCCTTCCCTTTTCCACAGCCGAAAAGCGCGTGTTTGGAACCCAGCTCTTCAACGTGGTCGATATGATCTTTGTTTCCGCCCGTTCAACGGCCGACATTCCCGAAGCAGCCAAGCAAATCCGCGCCTTGCTACGGCAGCGACACCGCATTCCTACGGGAGAGGACGATGATTTTACGGTACGCTCTCTCGACGACATGGCTCGGGCATCGGAAACGGCGAGCCGGGTGATGACCAACTTGCTTTTCGCCGTGGCGTCCATCTCCCTGATCGTCGGCGGCATTGGCATCATGAACATCATGCTGGTCTCCGTAACCGAACGAACCCGAGAAATCGGGTTACGCATGGCCGTTGGAGCCAAGCCTCGCCACGTTCTACTCCAATTTCTCACTGAGGCTGTTGTGCTGAGCGCTGTCGGGGGCGGCATCGGGGCCTTGGTGGGAATCATTGGGTCCCTCCTGATCGCCCACCTCGGCGGATGGCCAACTCTGCTCTCCCCCGTAGCCGTGGCCGGGGCCCTTTTGTTTTCCGCCGCTGTGGGCATTTTTTTCGGCTACTACCCTTCGTGGAAGGCTTCGCGCCTCGAACCCATCGCTGCGTTGCGGTACGAGTGAGCCTCCCGCCCCGCGTGTGACGAGGAGGCTCGTCTTTATCGAATGAGCTGCATGCCGAAGAACACGTGCGCGGCTGCGATCAACATGGTCAAAGCACCGACCCACGGGTGAAGTTGGCGGACCAATACGAGATGCATGAACGGCCGAGAGCAAAACAGTAGTAACAACAGACATACCAGTAACGTCCCAGAGCGGAAGTGCACGGAAGAAGCAGCAGTGAGATCCGAACGCACCGACCAGACCATCAAAACGCCCCCTGCGTGCGCAAGCAGGGCAGCGGCACAAACCCACGGACCCAAGCGCGCGTGGAGTTGACGAGCTTCGCGACACCTCAGGCTCGACCCCCTGCCTCGAAGGCCAAAGTGACCCAGAATAAAAACAAATCCCACGACTACCGCGCCAAAAATCGGATGAGCGTACGCTAGCCAACCCATGCTTCCATCAATGTCGAGTGGGAAAGACTTCTACCGGTCTAACAAACAAATGGGGATGGGAGGGATACCGGACCGAAACTAACTCCTCGCGAGGAACGAACCGGAGGGGTCTGAATCCTACGGTCCGCAACCATGGCTCACACCGCCGCGGCAGCGGTGCCTTGTAAGCTTCACGTCGACGCTCAAAAAGCGAGCTCACCGAGGTTGGTGGCTCCGAGAGTCCTTGCTTGCTCCCAAGCGAGGGGGTCCACCGACAAGGCTCCACGGGGACGCTCCAGAACCTTGGGTCGCCGTCAAGGCAGTACACGGTTGAGACGAACAATGCGGACAACAACGATTGCCTCTGAAGTGCCGCTCGTGTATCGTAAAAACCGCAAATTGGGGGAAGCGAGCAGGGGAAATTCCGGGGGCAGCCATGGCAGAAGCACTTCGGCGTACGCGGCGAAAACGGGCAATTCGTAAGCATACTGGACTTTTCAAACCGCGCACCCGCTTAGACGGAGCGATCCGTAAACTCGAAGATGCACTGACTCGAGACTGGAAGCAAGTTGCCCGGCAAGTACACGAGTTCGCTTCACGTTTCCACGACTACTCACCGTTCAACCGCTGGCTCATTTTCTCTCAGCGGCCGGATGCAACTCTGGTCAAGGGCCGCAAACAGTGGCTCGAGGAACATGGGCGAGTGGTACGCAAGGGAGCTCGCGCCATTCACATCTTGGCACCAAAGCTGAAGCCGGGCCAGATAGGCCGGACCGGTTTTTTTCAAACGGTCAAAGTCTACGACGTGTCCGATACGGAGGGACCTCCTTTCGAAGTCCCGTATTTGGGCCAGATCGTAGATCAAGGCAAACGGGCAGCCCAGCTTCTTGGAATGCTGGAGAATTGGGTCCGCCGAAGCGGCCTCGAGCTGAAGTACGAACCACCCCCAGCGCTCAATGAACTGGTGTGGGGAGCCACCAACGGCATTATCATTTGGATTCGCCCCGATCTGAAAACAGCGGAACGCCTAGCCGTCCTTGCCCACGAGATCGCTCATGTGAAACTCCATTTTCGGACGAAGGATCGTGGACATGGCCTTTTTGTCGATTTTGTCGAGCGACTGCGCCAGGCCCTTGTTCAAGAGCTCGAGGCGGAGCTCACCTCGTTTCTGCTGCTGGAAATGTTCGGCATCGATAGTTCCCGCAGTGCTGCAGTGTACTTGAATAGTTGGGAAGCAAGCGCGGAGAAGGTTCGAGCCCGCGCGGAGCGTTGCTTTCTTGTGGCATGCTCCGTCCTGCGCGAATGCGAACAAAAGCGTTACCGGAAGGTGATCGACAAAGGCCAGAGCCGCATACCTTCCGAAGCGCGTGCGGCTTTACTCTAGTTGGCAAAGGCCCCACTCCGGTGTCCCCGTACATTCCCACACGCCTAGGCGTGCAAGGCGATTGACGGCACGCGGAATGGAGTGCGGGCGATCGATTCAGCATCCGGTGGGCGTTCACGAAAGACGCCGCTCAGCGCGAGCGACCACCCTTTCGCTTTCAACTCGAGCAAGGTTCAGCAAGGCTGCCAAAGAATTTCCAAAGTTGCGGCCGCACCTGAATCAGGATCTAATTCTCGCACGCCCCTTGCCGACGGCCGGTTCCGTCCTCAGCTCCTGATTCACTGGCCACTCCCTGCTGCATCTGGAAACGTAAACAATACTTTCACGGCCCGGTGAGTACCTTGGTCGTAGCAAGCCAAGAACGCGCGCTTGTACTCATCGAGGCGGAAGCGGTGGGTAATGATGGGGGTACAGTCCAGCCCGTACCGCCGCACGATTTCGAAATACCATTCCATCGCATGCTGCCGGCGCCCTTCCCACTCCTCCACTCCAAACGCATTCGATCCCACCAGGGAAATTTCCTTGAAGTACAGCGGTGTCCACTCGAACCGCTGCGGCATCTCCACTCCAGTGACCACGATTGTGCCCCGGCTGCGGGTAATCCGCACACCCACCTCGATGCTCTCCGGAGAGCCCACGGAATCGTAGACCACGTCGACCCCGCCATCGAGCATCGGTAACCCCCGCCAGGGCCGCCATACCTCGCTGCCCGTCAGCTCCGCCACCCGCTCCACAATGCCCAACCGCGGCCGCCAGGGAATGACTTCGAGCGCACCCAAGCGCCGCGCCAATTCCATTTGATGGGGGAAACGAGCAATCGCCCAGATTCGGGTCTTCGGAAAAAGGGTCCGCAAAATCGCAATGTTCAGCAGCCCGAGGGTTCCGCAGCCATACACTAGGGCGGTTCCGTCTGTAGGGGGCGGGTGACGTAAGGTGGCGTGCAACGAAACCGAGAATGGGTCAGCGAGTACGGCGGTGTCAAACGACACGTCTTCGGGAATGGCGATCAGTTGCGAGAAGTGGGCGGGAACGAACTCCGCAAAGCCACCAGTGGCCTCGCAGCAATTGCCGTGGTGAATTCCCGGAGGCAAGGCGCCGCGCACGAAGTTGAGACACTGAGCGTAGTCGCCCGTAGCGCACCATCGGCAGGGCGGATCGATTCCGCGCGGCCCGCACGACAACCATGGGTTCAGCACTACGCGCCGGCCAAGCCAGCTTTGCTCGACGCCGGGGCCAACGGCATCCACGTATCCCACCACCTCGTGGCCGAGAACCTGAGGAAACGAGATCACGGCCGTCATGGGGTTGTCCCACGCCCCTTTCAGGAACACTTGCCTGTACTCACTGCCGC
>BEIG01000031.1 GCA_002898795.1 bacterium HR30
CGGCTGAGGCTGGGTTACGACTTCCTCTCGTTTATAACACCAGCGCCTACGACTCCATGACAAGCCTAGCTCTCCTCGACGGGGTGATCGACATTTACATGCCAGACTTCAAGTATGCCTCGCCCGTCCTGGCCAAGCGTTATCTCAAGGCCGAAGACTACCCAGCGGTCGCACGCCGGGCGATCTCTGAGATGCACCGGCAGGTAGGCCCGCTTTGCTTTGATCGTGACGGCATCGCCCGCCGTGGCCTTCTCGTGCGCCATCTCGTTATGCCTGGGGCTTGGGAGGATGCCGTCGAGATCCTTCGCTTCCTTGCCGAGGATGTCTCGCGAGACACTTATGTAAATCTAATGGACCAGTATCGGCCAGCGGGGGCGGTTTTGGAGGGAAAGTATCCCGAACTTTGTTCCGGCCGCCTGACCCGAGAGCGAGACGAACTCGAAGCCATTGGCCGTTCTTTTGGTCTCTGGCGGTTCGACCACCGCTGGCGCTACCACGGTTAAAAGAGAGCGCCCTCCTCAACGAAACACCAGTTCCGCCATCAACCGAACCACCGATGGGTCATGCGACATGATGAGCAACATGGTAACTGGGCTTTCTCGCCACGCGTCGAGCCG
This sequence comes from bacterium HR30, assembly GCA_002898795.1. Classification (GTDB taxonomy): domain Bacteria; phylum Desulfobacterota; class Binatia; order HRBIN30; family HRBIN30; genus HRBIN30. The sequence continues at coordinate 618 of BEIG01000031.1, forward strand.
ATCGCGGATACGCTCTCTCGGTCCAACCAGGGAAATCTCGTCCGCAAATGCATCTGGCACGGCGGCAATGGCTTCTTCACGGCGACCCGCGAGGAACAACTGCTGAATCCGCTCTGCTTCAGCTTCGAACCCCATTCGCGCCATCAATTCCTTGTGGAAGTTTCGTCTCTGAGCGCCCATGCCACCGATGTAAAAACCAAGCATCGCTTTGACCGGTAACAGCGCCGTGTCCACATCGTTGCCAACGTTGACGAACACAAGGGGGGCAATGGCAAAGCCAGGTTTCGCGTGGCGGATTTGATCTTCGTAGACTTCGGGACGATACGGCGAGTAGTACAACGGGAACCAGCCATCACAAATTTCCGCGGCGAGCGCAACGTTTTTCGGGCCTTCCGCTCCTAACCAAATCGGCAGGTCAGCGCGTAGCGGGTGTGTGATCGACCGCAGCGGCTTGCCCAAGCCCCAAGAACCAGGGCCCGTATAAGGGAGCGGGTAGTGCGGCCCCGCGTTGGTAACCGGCTCTTCTCGGCGCAGGACTTTACGAATAATCGCAATGTATTCGCGCGTGCGCGCCAGCGGCTTTCCGAAAGGCTGGCCATACCACCCCTCCACCACTTGTGGGCCCGAAACTCCCAGTCCCAAAATCACCCTCCCGCCAGACAAGTGATCCAACGTCAACGCGGCCATAGCCGTTGCCGTTGGCGTTCGCGCCGCCATCTGCGCAATCGCGGTACCCAAACGAATTCGCGTCGTATGGGCGCCGATCCAAGCCAGCGGTGTAAACGCATCCGATCCCCACGCCTCCGCCGTGAAGACCGCGGAATAACCCAGGTCCTCCGCCGCTTTCGCCACTTCCACAAACCCTTCTGGAGGACGTGCCCCCCAATACCCAAGCTGGAGTCCGAGTTCGAGCCGTTTCATCGCGGGTACCTTATTTGCGGCCACCGCATAAACAAGGCGGTCCGCCGAAGCAAATGTTCTCTTCGCTAACTTTCCGTTGCTTGGGCAAAGAAAGCTCGGCAACATTGGGTCGCGGAGGTACGAGACCAAACGTGGAGGGGTTGAAGAATTTTCTCGCGGCATCCACCATCGCGGCACAAATTGTGTTGGCCACAAGCTGGCTACACACGCTGCCACCCGCATGGGCTGACAACACTCATCCTTCCGTGAGCGAGATGCTGCTGGACTGGATGAACTTAGGCAGCGAAGAATGGCTCCGCCGGGCGGAGGAAGAGTACCGGCAAGGGAACTTACGGGAGGCTGTAAAGGCTGCCGAGGAAGCGGCTCGGCTTCGCCCGGGTTCTGCGTACACGCACCGGCTGCTGGGGTACCTCTACGCGACACTTGGGCAAAATCGCGAAGCACGTGCCGAATTCGAAAGGGCGGCGATCCTCGACCCTAAGCTGCGCATTAGCTTGGCGGATTTTTACCTCGCCCAGGCATGGGCGGAACTCGAGGCACAACTACGGCGCGAACCCAATGATCCGGAGATCGCTCGACGCTTGCGGGCCGTAGCTGCTTTGGCTGAGCTCAATCCGGAGTTAAAGAACCTACTGCGCCAATCAGCCGACCCGCGTGGTGCGGACCAAGCGGAACCGGTCCCTCCTTTACTCTTGAGCGAACGGGCCGCGTTTGGTCTGGTCGTGGAAAAGCGATCACAAACGGCGCGGTTGTATCGCTGGACTCGAAATGGTGTCGTTCTCGACCGCACCTACCCGGTCACGACTGGTCAAGCATCAGGCGAAAAACAACGCCGTGGGGATATGCGTACCCCAGATGGGGTATACACCGTTCAGGATCTCATTCCTGGTGAGAGCTTACCTGAAATTTACGGAGCCTTTGCTTTGCCACTGAACTACCCCAACGGATGGGACCGTATGCGCGGGCGCGACGGTTATGGCATTTGGATTCATGGGAGCGATCGTCTCACCCAGCCCTTCCGCCCACGAGAAACTCGTGGGTGCGTGGTGATGCGCGAGGAGGATTTGCTTCACTTCGCCAGTCTCGTGCAACCGCAGCTCACACCCGTAATTGTTGCCGAGGTCATTCCGTACAAACCGGCGCGCGAATGGGAACAAATTTTTGCGCCTCTGACCTCCACGCCAGAAAAAGGTGAGCTTGCCGCCATCGCCATGGGGCCGGACTATGCTGCTGCCATCCGCATCGACGGCGGCCAGGTCACATATACCTACCATGCTCGGGGCCAGCGTTTCCGCGTGCTTACGCGCGACGAGCATCCCTTGCAGACGGGAGAAAGCTGGGCCTCCAAGCTAAGCAAAGTGTTGCCCCAGGACTTAGGCTCGCTGGAGGGGATCGAGATCGAGCGTGACAGCACGCCTCCACGTTTGGTCATCCGCACCAGCGCACCGGCCCGCCCACGAACGTTTCGACAAGAAACTACGGACCGCTTCTACCTCGACTTGCCAGGAGTTCGACCAGGAACAGTCCCCAAGACCATGGAAGGCGACGGATCATGGATTCGCCAAGTCAAGATCGGCGCAAGTCACTCCGATCCTCCGGTCACCCGTGTGGTCGTAGACCTATATCAGCCCACAGCCTACAAGGTGACGACCAAAGGGAACGAAACGGTTATTTCCCTGGTGAAACCCTGAGATACCACCCTAGCCGGTAAGGCGCCCCCACGCGCCAACAATCGAACGAATTCGCTCCTGCTCGTTCAATTTTGTCACGTCCAACCCTATTCGGATCACCACCACATGCAACAGCAAGCAGAACATTGTGTTCTGTCGCTAGTGGCATGTCCTTTGCGCTGCGCTTCCCGAGTGGCAACGCGGTTGAGAAGGCGCAAGCCCAGCGAATCCATCACGCCGGAACAAGAGACCAAGCGCACCATCCGTTAGCGGGAACACACAAGACCGATCGAAGGGAAGGGGAGGCAGCGTTGGACGGGGAAAAGCTAACACCATCGAAGCAGTTGTTCCGCGACCGGCTTCGGATGGCCTTAATCTTGATAGCCGGAGCCTTGATCGTTTTCGGAGCGGCGGAGTGGTTCTGGAGCCGCCCTTACATCAGGCCCCTATACTTCCTCAAATTCGTCGAACTAACTACCGTTGGAGCGGCATGGGCGTTGATTTCGCGCCCTTGGGCGCAACACCTCTACGGGATCGTCGCCCTTGTCACCTTTTCTGTTCTGAGCATCACCGCCGCAACTGCTGGTGCCATCGTGGCTGATACTGTTACCCCCGCGCTGGTCCTTACGGTTATGGCTTTAGCAGCCGCGATCCTCCTGCCGTGGACTTGGCGCCACCAACTGCTTGCTGTTTTCGTCGCCACCCTAGCTCTGAGTGCGCACGCCCTGGCACTACCCGCACTGCAGTGGTCACAGCTCGGGTATGTGTACGTGACTACCGCAGTGGCTTTCCTCGCGTCCGTCTACATCTCTCGAGAGGCCGAGCTTTACCGCAACAGCCGAGAGCAAGCTGAAGCAGAACTGGAGGCCGCAAGACGTGCCGCAGAGGAGGCCAACGAAGCGAAAACTCGCTTTCTCGCCAATATCTCCCATGAAATCCGGACCCCTCTCAACGGCATTATCGGAATGACACAAATTGCCCTGGAAACCGACCTCGACGAGGAGCAGCGCGAGTACCTGGAAATTGTTCGCATGTCGGCAGACACTCTCCTCGCATTGGTCAATGACATTCTCGATTTGTCGCGGATGGAGAGTGGCGAGCTGCAGCTCCAACCGATCCCTTTCTCATTACGGGAGCGCGTCGGCGAACTGATGAAAGGGCTTGCCATTCGCGCACACCAAAAGGGGCTCGAGCTCGCATGGCGCGCGGCAACCGACGTACCCGACCCTTTACTGGGTGACCCTGCACGGTTGCAACAAGTCTTGGCCAACCTGGTGAATAACGCCATCAAGTTTACGGAGAAAGGCCTCGTCATCTTAGAAATCGAGTGTCAAAGCCCACCGACAGAACGGGAAGTGGCGCTGCACTTCGCTGTGCGTGACACCGGCGTGGGTATTCCTCCGGACAGACAGGCGCATTTGTTCGAACCGTTTGAATCGGATCAAGCAGCTTCCGCACCCAAGCCGGGGGTCGGTCTCGGACTCGCGATCGTGAAACGCCTGGTCACGCTAATGAATGGGACGATCTGGTTTCAAAGCGAGCCGGGCCGCGGAACTCATTTTCACTTCACTGCTCGCTTTCTGCCAACGAATGCGGTCGGCCCGATCGTCCCTCGCGAACTTCCGTTTCCAGCTAGCAGTCGCGTGCTGCTCGTGGAGCCTCACCGCGCAACTCGCAACGTCATCAGCGAACTGTTGACCAGTTGGGGCTTACGCATCGCCGTAGCCCAGACTGCCTCGGAGGCGCGCGCTCTTCTCGATCAAGGAGTCAAAGAAGGTAGGCTATACAGCCTCATTTTTCTAAGCAGTCAGTTGCCCGACCAGGAGGGGCTGTCCCTCGCGGAAAGCATCCTCTCGACTCCTCGCTACGATACGCCACACATCGTGCTGCTTACGGACAGTACCGCAGTGGGTGATGCCGCCCGTGCTCGTGCGCTTGGTCTCGCTCCTCCCATCATTCGGCCCCCAAAGTATGAGGAACTCTTTCGGGCGGTGGTCAGCGCCCTGAGCCCCGAGGAACGCCCTGCCTCGCTCGTGCAAGTTCTACAGGAAGCGAGCGTTTATACCAGTGCGCCGCGGAGCTGTCCCCGCATCTTGCTCGCCGAGGACAACCCGATGAACCAGCAACTCGTCAAGCGCCTGCTCGAACCGCGCGGTTACGAGGTCGTCGTGGTGAGCAACGGAGCTGAGGCTGTGGCGGCCATGCAAAAGAACGGCTTCGATCTGATCCTTATGGATCTTCAAATGCCGCAGATGGACGGCATCGCAGCGACGCAAGCAATCCGTGCTCTTGAGCCGCCTCATCGCCCGCGGGTGCCCATCTTAGCGCTCACGGCACATGTTCTTCCGGGTGACCAAGAACGCTGCCTTGCCGCTGGCATGGATGGTTATATCACCAAGCCCATTCAGGCTCGGCGTCTGATCGAAACCGTCGAAGCCTTCCTGGCCTTCGGGTCCAATGCTGCGCCTGGACCAGGCAGTGTTCCGCCTCCGTCTTCCGGCGGACCAACGCCATCACAACGGGGCCGTGCTCATTCTGCCCCGCGTCACTGACCGTGAGGGCACGCGTAAACGCGAATCGCGATCCCAAGCTCAGCGCATTCCCCCGTCCACGCGGATAATTGCGCCCGTGGTGTAACTCGAGGCGTTTCCAGCCAAGTAGAGTGCGGTTCCCACGATTTCGGCGGGATCGGCGATTCGACGCAAGGCGATGTTCCTCTGAGCATAAGCGGCCACAGCATCCAAATCCCAGTGGCGACTCACGTCAGTCGCGAACGGACCAGCCTCGATGGCATTCACCCGTACCTTCGGTCCAAAGGCTTGGGCGAACGCAAGGGTCAACGTGTTCAAACCCGCCTTTGCCGCAGCGTACGGGGCTTCCATCGGGGTCGGACGCGCCGCAGCCACACTCGTAACATTAATGATTACGCCACCATCGCCACGCACCATGCGGCTACCAATCAAGCTCGCCAAGCGAAATGGGCCTTTCAGGTTAACCGCTAGGATCTTGTCGTACAGCTCCTCCGTAACCTCCTCAAGGGACGGATACAGGGGAGACATCCCCGCGTTGTTAACCAAAATATTGACACGGCCGAACTTGCGATACGCAGCTTCGACAAGATGATCCACTTCGTCCCAGCGCCCCACATGGCAAGCCACAGCCAGTGCGCGCCGTCCCAACGCTTCCACTTGCTCGGCCACACGCAGACAGTTGTCCAGTTTGCGACTGGCAATCACCACGTCCGCCCCGGCCTTGGCAAACGCCAGCACCATTTCCCGACCCAAGCCACGGCTTCCACCGGTTACCAAGGCAACCTTACCACTAAGGTCGAAGAGAGATCGAACGAACGCATCCATAAGCCAACGCCTCCCAAAAACTCCCTTGGAACTCGCGGTCCCTCCACTCGCGACTCTTACATCCGTTGCGACGAAGGGGAAAGCAGATGGGGAACGAGGTGTAGCACGTGACAAGCAGCACCCATCCCTTCCGCCACACAGAGCAACGCCTCGGCTGCATTGCATTGATGCTATGCTGCTGGCACAACGAACAGAAAGCCGACTCGCGATTCCAACTCGTGACGGAAAACCTTTTGTCGCCATTGGAGGGATCATGCGATTGATCAGAACCGCCATTTGGGTTGCCATCGCATTCATCGGGGCTTACGCCGTTGCCATGATCGCCTACTGGCGAGGCGAGACGGTGAACGCGGTCTGGTTTCTCGTGGCGGCAGCGGTGGTGTACGCTATCGCCTATCGCTTCTACAGTGCATTTCTTGCGGCTCGTGTCTTTGCGCTCGACGCTTGCCGACTAACTCCTGCCGAGGCGATCAATGACGGGCGCGACTTTGTTCCAACCAACCGTTGGGTCGTCTTCGGTCATCACTTCGCGGCCATAGCGGGTCCTGGCCCGTTAATTGGCCCCACGCTGGCCGCTCAGTTCGGTTATCTTCCGGGGACACTCTGGATTCTCGCCGGTGTTGTGCTGGGCGGGGCAGTGCAGGACTTCTGTGTTCTTTGTGGAAGCCTGCGGCGAGGAGGACGCTCTCTCGGGCAAATGGCTAAGGACGAGCTCGGGCCCATCGGCGGCTTTGCTGCACTGGTCGGAGTGTTTTCCATCATGATCATCTTGATCGCCGTCCTAGCACTGGTGGTCGTCAACGCACTCCGCCAGAGCCCGTGGGGAACGTTTACTGTAGGGGCGACGATCCCGATAGCCATGCTGATGGGCGCGTACATGCGCTGGATTCGCCCGCACGACGTACTCGGGGGCACGATTCTCGGCTTAGTGTTGCTGTTCTTGGCCCTCATTGGAGGGCGTTGGGTGGACCAACACCCTGTCCTCGGCCCCATGTTTACCCTTTCGGGCCCGCAGCTCGCTTGGGCGATTATTCTCTACGGATTCGCTGCATCCGTGGTGCCCGTGTGGCTTCTCTTGGCGCCTCGGGACTACCTTTCCACCTTTGTGAAATTGGGAACCGTATTTGCCTTGGCGTTAGGGATCCTCGCCATGCGACCGGAGATCGAGCTTCCCGCGGTGACCCGCTTTGTCGATGGAACGGGGCCGATCTTTGCGGGCAAAGTATTCCCGTTTTGCTTCATCACCATTGCCTGCGGAGCGATCTCGGGATTCCACTCGCTGATCTCCTCCGGCACCACGCCGAAACTTCTTCGCCGAGAAACGGACGCACCGATGATTGGGTACGGCTGTATGCTGCTCGAATCGTTCGTGGCGATTATGGCGATGATTGCTGCGGCATCCTTAAAGCCGGGAGTCTATTTCGCCATCAACAGCCCGGCGGGTGTCGTCGGCGCTGACCCTGCAACAGCGACGGCTACGATTACCTCGTGGGGTTTCCCCGTTACCGTTGACGAGATGGACCAACTGGCACGGGACATAGGGGAGCACACAGTGTTTGCGCGAACAGGAGGCGCGCCAAGCCTCGCTGTAGGTATGGCACACATCTTCGCGAACGCGCTTAATGGTACTGCCCTGGCCCTCTGGTATCACTTCGCCATCATGTTCGAAGCACTGTTTATCCTTACAACGTTGGATGCTGGCACTCGAGTCGGCCGCTTTATGCTTCAAGACTTACTAGGCAACATTTGGCCCGCCTTAGGCCGCACCGCCTGGTATCCCAGTGTTTTGCTCTCGAGCACGGTGGTCGTTGCTGCCTGGGGGTATTTTTTGTACCAAGGGGTGGTCGACCCCCTCGGGGGAATTAACATCCTCTGGCCTTTGTTTGGCATCGCCAACCAGTTGCTCGCTGCCATCGCCCTTCTTGTGGTTACGACCATCCTGATTCGCGAGGGGAAACTTAGGTACAGTTGGGTCACTTTCCTTCCTTTGGCGTGGCTACTGGCGGTCACGTTTACAGCCGGGTATCAGAAAATTTTTTCTCCGGATCCCTCACTCGGGTTCCTCGCGCAAGCCAATTTTTTGGAATCTCAACTCACCAGTGGAGCGGTTGCTGCAGAGAAGATTCGAGCGACCAAAGCCCAAATCTTCAATCTGCGACTCGATGCGGCCGTAACCGGAATGTTCCTGTTGCTCGTGAGCCTCATTTTTGTCGAGGCCGCCCGCGCCTGGTTCCGTGCACTGCAGGCTCAGAGTTCGAGGGCCATGGCGGCGGCAGCTACACCGGAACTTTGATTTCACGGGCGCGCAGCTCCCGCGCGAACCCGATTGCTTCACCCGGTAGGTGCGCTGGCGCACTGCCAGAACTTCTCGGGTGGCCATTGCGCTCGTTCCCGATGCCGTTCCAGAAGCGGCACAGACACTAGATCAGCGGAACCAAGGCGGAAGTTCCTCCGTCACCTCGTCGCGCGCCGGGGGCGGCGTCGTCACTGGTGTGCCTCTAGCTGACTTCCAGCGCTGGGCTTCGGCCGGCTGCGGCGTCTGCCCCGCCCCGGTCGACTCGCGCGCAGGCATCGGGGTACCGCGCGCTGGAGTTGTCGCGGCTCGGGCCGGAGTCGGCGTATGCCACACAAGCGGGAAAGCTGGTACACGAATGATCGGCGTTCGCGTCGGAGTGACTTTTGAGGGAGTTCGATGGGTGTTGCCACTGAGACCCTTCGTCGGAGCAATGCTCGTTGGTGTGGGTTCCGCGACGACTGGCGTTCCTTTGGCTGGTAGGGTTTCTGGTGCAGCCTCTCCCGATACGAAAGCACGGAATACGGCCTGACATTCTTTCGTGGTTCGGGCAAACGATAAGTCTCGGAGCCAGCCAGGTACCACTCCCTTCTTGGCTCGGGCAACCATCTCGATGAGGGCGAGGTAATCATCGGCAGCAGTAATCAGGCGCTCCGTCTCTGGGGTCGCACGATTGCCTCCTAAAAGCGCTGCACGCCTGACACACACATCAAAGGCCTCCTCGAACAGCTTCCGATCGTCAAACTGTTCCAGCTCGGCGCGGCTCCTGTTGTCGCGGTCGCTTTCCCAACGGGCCACTGCCCCTCCCGTGATCGTGCAGTTCAAGGCTGCGAGCAGGACAACGACCCAAATCGCCCTCATGAAAACTGACCATGCCTGCGAGGGGAACCCGTTGCAACGGGCCAAGTGCGCGCACAAACAGCGAGCAACCGGGCCGAGGCTGCACGCACCGTGGCGCCTCGATCCTGAATCCCACGCAAGCACACCGAGCAGGCACAGCGGGGATACAAGCCAGCGCTACCGTTCTTGCGTTTAGTCCGAGGCTTCCTCCGGCAGAACCCAATCTCACCACGCGCTCTGCCAGCAATGCCAAGGCTCGCGACTTGTGCAATTGGCGCCGGGGCACAAGCCCCCGCTCACTCCACGTCGGCCGCCCCCACCGGACGGCTTTCATTCAAAGGTTCGTAGCGAAACACCAACGAGCCGTTGTCAGCGTCGACCTCAACACGGCCGCCATGCTGGAGCCGGCCAAACAAAATTTCGTCGGCCAACACTCGCTTAATTTCCGTTTGAATCAGTCTGGCCATGGGCCGGGCTCCGAACGTGTGGTCGTAGCCCTTCTCCGCCAAGTACTTCCGAGCGGCCGGTGTAATTTGCAAGAACACGCGGCGTTCGTTGAGCTGAGCATCGAGTTGGGCGATGAACTTATCGACCACCCGCTCAATGACTTCAGGGGTGAGCGGCTTGAAATGAATGATCGCATCCAAGCGATTGCGGAACTCGGGACTAAACAAGCGCTCCAAGGCTTCCTGCGCCTTGTGTGCGTTACTCCGACCACCAAATCCGATCGGCTTCGCAGCCATTTCTTGAGCACCCGCGTTCGTGGTCATGATCAAAATCACGTTGCGGAAGTCAGCTTTGCGGCCGTTGTTGTCCGTTAACGTGGCATGGTCCATCACCTGCAGCAGAATATTGAACAGGTTTGGATGGGCCTTTTCGATCTCGTCGAGCAACAGCACTGCATGCGGAGATTTACGAATCGCATCGGTGAGCAAGCCCCCCTGATCGAAGCCCACGTAGCCAGGAGGTGCACCAATCAGTCGAGAGACGGTATGTGCCTCCATGTACTCGCTCATGTCGAAGCGGATAAATTCAATTCCCAAGGTCGAGGCCAGCTGCTTTGCGACCTCGGTTTTCCCCACGCCAGTGGGCCCCGCAAACAAGAAGCAACCCACAGGCTTTTCTGGTTGGCCCAGTCCAGCGCGAGAAAGTTTGATGGCAGACGCAAGAGTGTGAATAGCCTCGTCCTGCCCAAAGACGGAAAGCTTCAGATCCCGCTCCAAAGTCTGCAGTCGCTCCCGATCGGAGAGCGACACGGAACGGGGCGGAATTTTTGCCATCTGCGCAACGACCTGCTCCACGTCCTTCACTCGGACCACCCGCCGTCGCTGAGTGGGCCCGCCTTCGGACTGAAGCTTGGCCCCGGCTTCGTCGATTACGTCCAACGCCTTGTCGGGCAAGTACCGGTCGTTGATGTAACGTGCAGCCAATTCCACGGCAGCTTTCAATGCTCCGCGGGTGTACGTAACACCGTGATGTCGCTCGTAGTACTTCTTTAGGCCACGGACGATCTCCAGGGTCTCATCCACCGTCGGCTCGGCAATCTCGATCTTTTGGAAACGGCGAGCCAAGGCGCGGTCTCGCTCGAAATAATTCTTGTAATCGTGATAGGTTGTCGCCCCAATGCAGCGCAGCTCGCCGGATTGCAACGCCGGCTTGAGGATGTTCGAGGCATCGAGCGAGCCGCCGCTTGCGGCGCCTGCCCCCACGAGCGTGTGAATTTCGTCGATAAAGAGGATGGCGTTGCTTTGCTTCCGTAACGCAGCGAGAACGCCTTTTAGACGCTGCTCGAAGTCCCCACGAAAGCGCGTGCCAGCCAACAGGGCCCCCATGTCGAGCGCATAAATTTTCGCATTTTGCAGCGAACGCGGCACCTCGCCTTTGTGAATCATCAATGCAAGCCCCTCGGCCAGCGCGGTCTTGCCCACCCCAGGTTCACCCACAAACACGGGATTGTTTTTTCTACGCAGGCAAAGCACGTGTGCCGTGCGAGCCAGTTCGCGCTGCCTGCCAATGATCGGATCGATCTTCCCAGCGGCCGCCTTCGCTACCAGCTCGGTCGTAAACAATGCCAACGGATCCCGGCCCCGGCGGGGTTCACTTTCGAAGTCCTGATCTTCCTCTTCGTCATCGCCGGCGGGGATGCGCAAGAAGCTGTCGTCGCCAATCTTGGAAACGCCGTGAGAGATGTAATTGAGCACATCGAGCCGCGTAATACCCTGCTGCTCCATGAAGTACGCTGCATGCGAGTCGGGTTCACGGAAGATGGCAACTAAAACATTCCGGGCTTGGATTTCTTCCTTACCGGCCGACTGAACGTGAGCGGCGGCTCGTTGAAGCACCCGCTGAAACCCGGTTGTTTGCTGCGGCTGAACCGGTAACCCTTCCGGTACCCGTTCTAGGTGCCGGTCGAAAAACGTTTCCAGAGACCGTTTCAACGCGTCGACGTCACCCCCGCAGTGGCGAATGATATCGATAATGTCCTCGTCGTGCAGCAGCGCGTAGAGGAGGTGTTCGATGCACACAAACTCGTGCCGCCGCCGACGCGCTTCATTGAACGCGAGAGCAAGGGAGATCTCCAATTCTCTACTGATGCGCATCGCTTACGCCTCCTCGATACTGCACCGTAGCGGGAACTCGTGCTGGCGTGCCAGTGCTTCCACTTGTGCCACTCGGGTTTCCGCCACGTCGCGCGGGTAGACCCCAGCAACCCCGACGCCGTTGTGATGCACGTGCAGCATGATGCGCACCGCGTCAGCCTCAGAACGGTGAAAGACCGTCATGAGAATATACACGACGAATTCCATCGTGGTGTAATCGTCGTTGTGCAGGAGCACCTTGTACAGCTTCGGCTGCTGGACCTTTCGCCGGGTTTTTTTTCTCGGGACCGTGGAGACTTCGTCTTCCCAATCAGGTCGCCGTCCACCCATGATGCTTCAGATTAGCACTGGTCCCACAGCGAACAACCAATTTTCCTGTGTCCCCGCCGCTGCGGCACGGCAAAACAGCGGCAAAGAAACCTTATCATCTCACGACCGCTCAAGCGCACGAACGAGCGCGTCGATATCTTGCGGTGCATTGTAAAAGTGAATGCCTAGGTGCAAACACCCCTCGCGATGATTGATCGCGATGTGCTCCTGGTGCAAACGATGCATCCATGCCTCCGCATTCTCTCCTTCCGGAGGCTGCAGCAAAACAATGCCCGACCAGGCGCGGCCTCCCCAAGCACTTTTTACCCTCCAACCTACGCGCTCTGCTTCCGCGGCAAGGTAGCTCACCAGTGACTGAATCTGGGCTGCAATGCGGCCAATGCCCAGCTCCGACAGCAACGAGATGGAAGCTTCTAGAGCGGCGATGCCAGGCAAATTTCTCGTTCCCTCCTCGAAGCAGTTTGCGCCGGTTGCCATTTCCGTGTCGTAAGATGTGACCGGTCCCAACGGCTCCCAGGGATTTGCCAGGCTGCCAGCACCCACATGCAGAACGCGCATCGAGTTCCTTGCCCGACGGGCCACATAACAAACGCCGATTCCGGGCGGACCGAGCAGCCACTTCTGCGCTCCTGCTGCGGCAACATCCACAGGCAGCGTTCGCGCTTCGAACGGCAAGGCCCCCCACCCTTGTACCGCATCGCAAACCAACCACGCCCCACGTTCGTGCGCCAGGTTTCCCACCGCCGTTAAGTCATGCCGAAAGCCGTTATGAAATTCGACCCAGCTCAAGACCACAGCACGCGTCCTTTCCCCCCATGCAGCACGGAAGTCGTCCAGCGTAGGTCCCGAAGTGCTGTAGCGCACCCACCGTACCCGCAAGCCCGCCAATTGCCGAACCAAAAAGGGCAATACCGTAGAGGGGTGACTACCGCGGACGAGCAAAACCTCGTCGCCCGGGTTCCACGGTAAACTCTCGGCAGCCCAGATCAAACCTTCGGTGGTATTTCGGGAGAATGCAATTTCGTCAGGGCTCGCGCCGAAAAAGTCGGCGGTGCGCTGTCTCGCGCGCTCCACGAGCTCGTGCCCGTGAAAGATCTCAAATGCGATTCCGTCGAGCGCCAACTGGCGCAGCACTGCGGTTGCGGCTCGCCTTGCCCGCCGCGGTAGCAGTCCTAGGCCATTCGACGCCAAATACACGTAGCGGCGCAGAGCCGGAAACTCAGCGCGAATCTCCTGGAGTTCTTGAGGATCAAACGGCTTCTCCGCCACAGGTGATCGGGAGCTCCGTTGGTCGTCTACCTCCCGCAGCTTTGCCCGGAAACCGGTACCGGCCGACCTAGGCAGGCCCAGTTAGAATGGCAGCGCCACAAGCCCGCCTCCGTCCACCACGAGAGTGTGGCCAGTGACCCAACTCGCCACGTCCGACGCCAGGTAGAGCGCAGCAGAGGCGACGTCCTCGGGCCGTCCGAGTCTCTTCAAAGGATAGCGCTCAGCCACCAGTTCTCCCCTGCCCTCCTCCCATAAAAGCCGGGCAAAATCCGTTTGCACCAACCCCGGCGCGATCGCGTTCACCCGGACACGCGGGCCGAGCTCGGCGGCCAGTTGGCGGGTCATGTGAATGAGGGCTGCTTTCGTCACGTTGTAAACCCCGAGGAGCGGGCTCACTTGCAGTCCGCCCACGGACGAAACATTCAACACCACGCCGCCGTGCTCCTTCATCCAGTACCGCCAGGCAAGCTGCGTCCAAACAAGGGGCCCACGCAAGTTGACTTGTACGGTTTTATCAAAACGCGGCAAATCGACGTCCACGAGCGGGCCAGCGTAGGGATTGGTGGCTGCGTTGTTTACCAGCACATCCAACGCTCCGAAACGTTCCATTGTCAGCTTGACGCACGCTTCAGCCTGCTCAGGATCCCCAGCGTTGGCTGCGCAGTAAGCCACATCGGGACCGATCTCTTGTGCGGCCCGCACAAGCTCGTCCGCTTTGCGCGCGGAAATCATCACCTTCGCACCAGCGTCGTGAAAGGCCTTGGCCACCGCCTTTCCGATCCCCCGAGACCCACCAGTAATTAAGGCAACCTTTCCGTCGAGTCGCAATTCCATCCTGTAACCTCTAACCTCAATCCACCAAACCGCGCTGCTCTAAACGCGCCCAGGTATCCTTTAGAGTCACCGTCCGGTTCAAAACCAGCTTGCCGCAGATCTCGGAGTCGGGATCGACACAAAAGTACCCCAATCGCTCGAGCTGAAACCTGTCTCCTGGTCGCAGCTTGCCCAGGTTCGGTTCCACCCACGCGTTGGCCACCACTTCGAGAGACCGGGGGTTGAGAAAGTTCTTGTAATCCACCCCTTCCTTTTCGGCCGCCGGATTCTCGACCGTGAACAGCCGGTCGTAAAGTCGAACCTCGGCCGGAATCGCGTGAGCGGCCGACACCCAATGTAACGTGGCTTTGACCTTGCGGCCGTCGGGAGTTTCGCCGCCCCGAGTTGCGGGATCGTAGGTACAACGCAGCTCGACAATCTCGCCATCGCGGTTTTTCACGACGTCACGGCACGTAATCAAGTACCCGTAGCGCAAGCGTACTTCACGGCCTGGCGCCAGGCGGAAGAATTTCTTCGGAGGGTTTTCCCGGAAGTCATCGGCCTCGATCCAGAGCTCTCGGGAAAAGGGCACCTTGCGCGTGCCGGCCGACGGATCCTCGGGATTGTTAATGGCCTCCATCTCCTCGACCAGGTCAGCCGGGTAGTTTTCGATCACCACCTTGAGCGGGCGCAACACGCCCATGAAACGCGGAGCCCGCCGATTGAGGTCTTCGCGGATGCAGTGTTCCAGTAAAGCGATATCCACCAGCGAGTCGCGCTTGGCCACACCAATGCGTCGGCAGAAATCTCGAATGGCTTCGGGCGGCACTCCGCGTCGGCGCAACCCCGCGAGAGTCGGAAGCCGAGGGTCGTCCCAACCACGGACGTATCCCCCCTCAACCAGTTCGATCAGTTTACGCTTGCTCAGTACAGTGTAGCTCAAGTTGAGACGCGCAAACTCTATTTGGCGGGGGTGGTGGGGTGTCTCCAAGGTGTCCAGAATCCAGTCGTAGAGCGGACGGTGATCCTCGAATTCCAGCGTGCACAGGGAGTGCGTAATGCCTTCGATCATGTCCGAAAGCGCATGGGCGAAATCGTACATCGGGTAGATGCACCATTGCGTTCCCGTGCGATGGTGAGGAACGTATTTAATGCGGTAGAGTACCGGGTCGCGGAGGTTGAGATTCGGCGAAGCCATGTCGATTTTTGCCCGCAAAACGCATTCGCCCTCACGAAACTTACCTGCGCGCATGTCGGCGAAGAGGCGCAAATTCTCTTCGATACTGCGGTTACGGTATGGGCTTTCTCGTCCCGGCTCAGTCAACGTTCCGCGGTACTGGCGAATCTCCTCCGTACTCAAATGACAAACATACGCTTTGCCGCGGCGAATGAGTTCCACCGCGAATCCATAAAGTTGCTCGAAATAATCGGAGGCGAAAAACAACCGGTCGCCCCAGTCATAACCAAGCCAACGGACGTCCTGCAGAATTGCCTCGACGTATTCTTTGTCTTCTTTCTCTGGGTTCGTGTCATCGAACCGCATGTGGCAAACGCCGCCAAACTCCTGGGCGACACCAAAGTTCAGACAAATGGACTTAGCGTGCCCAATGTGCAGGTAGCCGTTCGGCTCGGGGGGGAAGCGGGTTACAACTCGCCCACCGTTTTTCCCCTGGCGAACATCCTCCGCAATGATTTCTCGAATAAAGTCGCGCACCGCGGTCGTTTCCACCGTCGGCGAAGTCGCGCTCACCTGCTCGTTCATATCGCTTTGCTCATAGGGAGGAGTGCCACGGCGGTCAACGCCACTCGCGCCCTCCCTTGCCTGGAGCCTGCAACTGCGGATTAAAGAAGGCATGGGTACCGTTGAGGTGGAAGATGTGGAGGCGGTGCGCATCCTTGTACTTCACCGCCCGCCAGCAAACGCCATTGAAGAGACGCTCCTAGGCGACCTGCAAACTGCGCTTGCCGAGGCAAAGGCAGACGCTCGCGTTCGCGCCTTGGTCTTAACCGGCTCCGGCTCGTTCTTTAGCGCTGGTTTCGACTTCCGCTCGCCCACGCGTAGCGAGGAGCAAGCGGCCGCCTTTTACCAGCTTTATCGTGACACCCACGTGGCGCTGCTCTCTTTCCCCAAACCGACCGTAGCTTGGATTCAAGGCCACGCGATCGCCGGCGGCTTGGTGTTGGCCCTGGCCTGCGACTACCGACTCGGTGTGGATAGCCAGTATCAGGTGGGCTTGAACGAGATTGCGGTCGGTGCGGCTTACCCCCGCGCGGCCTTGGAAATCATCCGGTTACGCCTTCCGCATGCACGGGCGGCAGAACTTATGTTGGGTGCATCGCTGTATCCGAGCTCGCAGGCTGTGCGCCTCGGTCTCGTGGACGAGCTACTGCCTCCAGACACAGCCCGGCAAACGGTCTTGCGGCGAGCTGCGCGACTGGGAGCCTATCCCGCCGAAGCTTATGCGCACACCAAATGCGCATTGGTCGAGCCGGCGCTGCGAGCGATTGCTAGCGAAACCGAGGAAGAAGCTCGGGCGACTCGTGCCATTTGGCAATCGGCGGAGGGCCGAGCCGCCCGTCACCGCCAACGAGAACGGCTGCTTTCGCGATGAAAGGAGGCCGGCCTGGTCGTCACACCGGGTTCGATTGCGTGAAACACGGTGTTCGCCGGTAAGTTGTGCCACACGAGCCGAGCTCCAGTCGCAGGCCACACAACCTCGACTCGCTGGACTCTATCCACGGCACCAAGGCCAAAGTGTGCGATCAACTCGTTGTGGCCAAGGTAATTGCTACCCCCGTCGATTTCCCGGACTTGGGGCTGCGTGTCCCCGGGACGCCAAACTTTCACCCGTGCACCGATACCAGCGCGGTTCGAACGCGTTCCGGTAACCCTCACCTTGAACCAGGGGCGCCTCGCGCCACAATCGTTACGGTACAAAGCCGGACGATCCGCGTTGTTGGCAACGAACAGGTCTTGGTCTCCATCGCCATCGTAATCCCACACCACGACTGCCCGCCCCTGCCGCTCATCTTCGAGTCCCCACACTCGAGCCACTTCGCGCATGGTTCCACCAACGTTTTCCCACACACGAAGGGGATCGCGTTCGTAATCGTCGTCAAGATCGGGAAGTCCAATGAGATCTAGAATTGGGAGGTGCGCTCCGTTGGCGACAACCAAATCCAGGTCCCCGTCATGATCCGGATCCCAAAATGTGGCGCCCCAGCCCCACCCAGCGTCACGCACGCCGTAGGCATCGGTAACGTCCTCGAACTTTCGGGCACCGAGGTTACGAAACAGGCGGTTGCCCGTGGTTCCCCAAAAACATCCCTCGGGCCCCTGGCACCGGCCAAGTGGGTCCCAAATGGAGCTCACGAACCAATCAAGCAAGCCATCCCCATCCACATCGCCCACCGCGGACCCCATGCCATTTTCATCGGTGCCAACGCCCGCCGCTTCCGTGCCATCGGTAAAGGTTCCATCGCCACGATTCCAAAACAACCGGCTCGTACCGAAATCTGCCGCCACGGCTAGGTCTGGCCATCCGTCCTCATCGAAGTCAACGAAACGGGATGTAAAGGAAAATCCGAACCCCAAGTCGGCCCGCAGTGGTGGAATGGTGTCGAGCCTCACCCCCGCTTCGGCAGTAACGTCTTGGAAGTAGCCTGGCCGAAGCAGTCCTTCGTTGCGAAGCAAACGCGCGTGCGAGGGAGCACCTCTGCGGTTGTAGGCACGCGGCCGCCATTCGGTAACGTGAAGATCCAGAAATCCATCTCGATCGTAATCACCAAATGCCACGCTGAACCCGTAGTGTGGCTCTTCGGTTCCAACCGCTGCCCCTCGAGCTACAGCCTCTTCCGTGAAATGGCCACTCCCGTGGTTCACAAACAGGTAGTGCCGAAGCTGATCCGCTCCTACGGCGGTGGCATACAGGTCAAGATCTCCGTCATTATCGATGTCCCCCCACGCCACGCCGTTCAACCGCGCACCAGGCACACGTAACCCCGCGGCATCGGATATTTCTGCAAACGTTCCGTCACCCCGGTTGCGGAAAAGCAGCAGCGCGGGTTCGCTGATCCTCGTTACTGCCAGGTCGACAAATCCATCGCCGTCGAAATCACCAGGAGCAGCTCCGCCAGCAAAAAAGAACTGTTCGTAGCGCGGAGGTGGCGAGGGTACCGCGTAGTGGACGTATTCCAGACCTGCCTCCAAGGCAACGTCGCGGAAGCACACACTAGGACCAGCCACGGCTGAGCTCGTTGGCGTGGGGGTCGAAATCCTCGAGGTGGGAGTAGACTCAGCAGTGGGGCTCGCTTTGTCCTGCGGTGTGGGAGAAACTGACACCGATGGGTATGGGCTTGGCGTAGGGTCACAGCCCTGCAGCACTGCATTTACGGCTTGCAGAATTTCCTCGATGGTGACCCGCGAGTCACGGTTGGTGTCTGCAGCTTCGCAGTCACCAACGGCCTCCAATCCCAACGCAATGCGCACACCAAAAACCAGTTCATCCACGGTCACGCTCCCGCTGCCGTCGCAGTCACCAGGGCAAGGTTCGAGCGACGCAGCATCAAGCATCGCCGCTCGCAACGACGAAATTAGGGCAACCGCACTTCGAACGGTGAACAAGGTCACGTAGCGGCCCACGCCCCAGCCTCCTTTGGGAAACAGCATGGAACCGCTTCTACTGTGCCCAGCCTACCGTTGTCTACATTTTGCACCCATTCGGGTTGGATTCTCCCGCGACCGCACAGCGCACCAACTCACCGTTGTATCAATGCGAGGGAATGACCTGATAAACCCAGTGCCCGAACGGCGCCGGACGAGCATCTGGCCGCTTGCGAATGTTGTAATATTCAATGCTGGCCTGGAGGTGCTGCCGTACCTCCTCTCGGCTCTTCCGGGGAATTCCGGTTGGCCGCTGTTGGAGGAGATCCAGAAAGTAATTGGTGTACAAATAGGCAGCCCACCCAGGCGATACCTCTCCTGTCGCCGCGCGCTCCGACAAGAGGAGGTAGTAGTCCCACAACTCGGGAACCAGCTCCGGAGGCGCGCCGGGAAGCAACAGGATTTGGTGCACCGTTCGGATCGTTTCATGCGCCACAGTCGAAGCAGGGGGCGTAGAGAGGTCAGCTGGTGGTTCGCGCCAACGTCCCTCCTGGCCTGGGGCGGGGCTCGCCAACGCACTACCCGAACCTATAAGTGCGACTAGCCACCCGATACGCCACCCAAACGAACTCACGATGCGCCTCACTCAAGCCTGTTAACAACACGCGCAACTTGTTCGTCAATACGCCGCAGGCAGTAAAGAAAAGGGCAGCCGACGGTTTTCCCCAACCGTCGGCCGCCCTCACGTCTTCACGTTCGACGGAACCGAGAACCTGAACGACCCTCGAGAACCTTCAGTGAGCTAGCTTGTAAAGTTCGACAGCGTTACCCGCGCAAATGGCATGGCGCTCTTCTTCGGGCACCCCGGAGAACATTTCGTTGAGCAGTTTGCGCGTGTACGGCCAATCGCAAATGTGGTGCGGATAGTCGGTCGACCACATCATGTTTTTGACCCCTACTGCATGCCGATTGCGCACGCCGTAAAAATCCTGAACGAAAGTCACCAGCCAGTTACGGCGGAAGTACTCGCTTGGCAGCATTTGCAGCTCTACCTTCGCCCAAGCACGGTTACGGAAATAACGGTCGTCAAGCTGCTCGAGGAAGAACGGCACCCATCCGGCACCGGCTTCCACAGAAATAAACTTGAGGCCGGGGAACCGATCGAAAAGGCCCGACAAAATCGTTTCCGCAATAATGTTCGGCATGGTATCTAACCCAGCGCAGGCATATCCGACAATGGTCTTTGCTCCGGTGCTGAGCAACCCTTGGCCCTCCATCATCCCGGTACTCACTGGGGCCTTCCCACTTTGCTTCGAGGCCACTCCCAAATGAATGCTCACGGGCATTTCCAACTTCTCCGCCTCGGCCCAAAAAGCGTTATCGTCAACCGTCAGTGTCGGCGCGCCGCTCGGCCAGCTCGACAAAATGACGCCCTTCATACCCATTGCTTTTGCTCGACGCATTTCGTCGATCATCGCTTCGACGCCTAAGTTTGGCATTTGGGCAAGACCAATCAGTCGGCTTGGATCCGCGGCCATGAACTCTTTTGCCATCCAATTGTTGTAAGCCTGAATGCCAGCCTTATGGAACTCTGGATCGTCGTCCAACATGAAGTGGCGCATTGTTCTTTGGGATGGGTACAGGACTTCAGCGTCGACTCCGTCAATGATTTGCTCTTTGACCCGCTCGGAGCCAATGAAGGCACCCTTGTTCACTTTGTCATAACGGGCACCGGTCCACTTGAATTGATCATAGGTTCTGCCCGGATAGGTCGTAACCAAACCAAGCGGTACAGGCGGGGTACCGGGTCGGTACTGCCAAGCATCTCCCCCTTCGGAGTCCTTCACCAATTTTGGTGCCTTTGGCAGGAACTCCCGAGGCAGCCATTTTTCCCACAGGTCCGGCGGCTCGACGATGTGGGAATCAGCCGAGATGTACTCGTACCTCCGTTGCGTTTCCATGCTCCTTCCCTCCTTGTTTCTCTGTGCCTGAATGGGCACCGGTTTGTTGCGTTCTCCGGACAACTCTCTTAGGAAGAAACCGACCCTAGGTCTGTGACCAATGTCACAAACGGTGCTCACAGCCATCAGCCCTGCGGTGCGGGAGAGTTGGACCCACAATTGGGCCCTACCTCCCTCTGCCATTGAGCGTCTCTTCGAAGCGGCCTCCTTACGGGTGTACCCCGCGCAGAGCTGTATCTTGCCTCAGGGCAGCTCGAGAAGCACGGTTTTTTTCTTGTTGAACGGGGAGGTCAGTGTCTCCGTATACCTCCCCGATGGTCGTCGGGTTCTGTGCGCCCTCTACCAACCAGGAACCATTTTCGGCTTCCCGCTCGTGGGGCAAGAGCGTCCACGATGGAGCTCGGCCGATGCTTTTACGGAAGCAACGCTGGCTCTAGTTTCTCGCCAGCATTTTGAGCGAGTCATCCACACGTTGCCATCAGCCGTCGTTGCTGATTTCTTTAACCGCTTGCTCATGCGCCAAGCCCGTTTTGCCATGCGCCTGCTCCACTGCATGGTTCTCGACTTGCCCGGCCGCTTGGCGCTGGCGTTGATCGAGCTCGGCGATGCTTTTGGCCAGTCGGCTGCCGAAGGGCTCTGCATCACCCTTCCTCTGACGCACGAACATTTAGCCGAAATGGTGGGCGCGTCGCGGGAGCGCGTCAGCAAGGCGATGGCTGAGTTCGCCCATCGAGGTTGGATTCGCTATGGGCGTCGCTCCATCACACTCTGCAATCTCGAAGCGCTCCAAAGAGCCGCAAAGCCGCGGAGCAATCCTCTGACGTAACCGGCTCGTTACGGTGTTAGATCAGGGCGACGTGGGGCCAAGCGTTTCGCCGAGGCCATCCAGTCCACCATGGTTGCAAAAAGCCCGTTTCCACTCCCGCGCTCGTCATCGGCCGCTAGCACGTCCAAGTGTACGTAACGGTCCATCAGCATGGTGCGAAAGCCGTCGGCGACGCCATCGCGCAACTCCCCATTCCGCAAGCGCGAGGCGAGCGAGTCGCGGTACGGCCGCAATCGTTCCAGGTTGGACAGCAACGCCCGGCTGCCTCCTACGGCGAAAACCGGCACGTCCACCCGCGCGTTCTCGGTGGCAGCTAAACCGTAGCGGTCAAGCCTCCAGTCGTTGCTGCGGGCGACGTTCAATCCAGTGGTAACCGCTACATCCAAGGTCAAGCGCGCAGGGAAATACCACTCGATGAAATTGCTAGGGCCACGAAATAGAAGATTCGCGAAGGTATCCAAGCGCACCGGATCTAAGCGCTCGGGATCATCTGCCGCCGCGTCCTGCCAAACGTAGGTTGCCGTCGGATCTAAAGGAGCAAGTAAATTCCCCACGGCTCCAAGCAGTTGTCCCAACAAGCCGGCATTGGGATTCGGCCCGATCCTTCCGCCAGCCGCGCTCCCAATGGAAATACGAGCAAAGGCCAGGGGCTGGAAGTCATTGTCAAAACCGAACCCTAGCGCAGCCTGATTCGTGGCTGGTGGAATTTCTGTTGAACCAAACAGTAACGAGAAAAAGCTGCGGTACAGGTCTGCATCAGGCGAAAGCGACTCGGCTTGGCCAAACTCCGGTGACGCCCGCATTCCTAAAATCTCGGCGGTGACAAACAGGTCCATGGAAACAAACGGCTCTAGAGAGCTGATCGGGCTTCCCGCGCGCAGCGTTTGTAGACTCACGCGGCTAAAACCCCCACCGATTCCACTCGTTTCATACGCCTGCTGCGACGGAGGATTAGCTCCTGCATTCGGAGCTCCCTCGAGCAAAATCAAACCCGAGAGCAACTCAAATCCTGAATAGCGGCCAAAATCCCAAGCAGCGAAAATCGGCACAATGGATGCGCCCAGCGAGTGACCGGCCAAGAAAATGGCGGCGCGCGGGTAACGCCGCCAGGCTTCGCGAACCAGGGCACGGAGATCTTCGATGTGTACTTTCAGTCCCCACTCCGACATGAAGCGCAGCTGCTCGGGCCGCAAAAAGCCTCGGAATCGTTGGCCATCGATCTCCGCACCTTGAAAATAATACGCTTTGGCCACATCAGGGTTGCGCTCTCGTTCAGCGCGGTCGAGCCCAACGTGGTCCTCGAGCGCGTTGGAGCGGCGATCCACCGCCCACACCGCTGTTCGCCCCTCCGTGCGGGCGATCATCCGCCTGGCCAGATAATCGAAATCATTCGCACCCCCCAAGAACCCAGGCATGCACAGGACGACTTGTTCGATCTGCTCATTCTTGGAGCCGCGGGCTTGGTAAACCAAGGCGCGGGCAAAGTTGAGCTCTGGTGGGGTTTCCACGCCCGCAACCGGATTAGGCTCCGGAACAGCCCCCGGAACCACGAGAAGCTCAGGCACGACCGAAACCGACCCCGGCCCTACGCTCTCCCCATCGTCACCACATCCGGGCCACACAGCGCTGAACCCACAGGATACGACGACAACCAACCACCGGAAGAACTTTCCCTTGTTCGCCACGGACCCTCCTCCTCTTCGTCCCCCAACCAGCACAACACAGCCGCAGTATGCTCAAAATTCGAACGAGAGAGAAGAGCCGCGTGCCGAGCGCACCTTCGGCCAGGCCACACTCAGTTGACGAAAAACAGCCGGTTGCGTTCCCGCACCGTTATCCAGCGACCTCAGCGAAGATGGGAGCTGCCATTCGGTGGACGCAACCCACGATAAAGGTTCGCTCTTTCCTCGCGAAGCTCCGCCAGTCGGCGCTCCGCATCGCGCACCATCCGGGGCCTATAATTCAGCAAGTAGTAGGCGCCGATGACAACACCAAGGAGGGCGAGCCCGTGATCGGGGTGCATCTCGAAGTAGGCCAGCGTCGTGCGAACAACCTCGTCCATGGATCCTCCGGGCTGACGCACCCTCTCGCGAGCGAAAATTGTGCCCACTTGTGTCACCTAGCGGTGTTAAATAGTGGCAATGAATGTGTCTGCGGTGTGGCGCAAAGTGACGATTTTTGCCTGCCATTTTGTTGCCGTCTTTTTGGCCTGCCATGCGCTTTGCGCCATTTCTCTGATAGAGCCTGTGTACCGCGCTGCTTCCTTGGTCGAGCGGGCACGCGCGGCGGAATGGCAAGAACCCACGAGCAGCAGTCGGGACGCACTACCGGAGATGCAGGAAGAAGTGCAGCACTCCGAATTCAAAGCCCTTCCTATTTATTCTATCGTCGTCGGGCAGGAAACGATTCACCGCGTTGTGCCGGGCGACACTCCCGCTGCTTTGGCGCGACGACATGGCGCCTCGGTGCATACCGTTCTCCGCCGTAACGCCATTGCTGATCCCAGGTGGCTGCGGATTGGACAGATCCTCATCATCTCGAACCGGCACATCGTACCGGCGCCATTCGAAGATGGGTTAGTCGTCGACCTCCCAATTTTGCGACTCTACTGGATTCAGAAGGGCAAAGTCGTTGCTTCTTTCCCCGTTGCCGCTGGCCGTCCCGCGTGGGAAACCCCGCCTGGAATTTATCGGGTTACCGGTCGGCGCCGGAACCCAACTTGGTACGTGCCCCCATCCATTCAGCGTGAAATGCAGGCGGCCGGCTTGCCCGTTCGTAAGCGCGTACCGCCAGGGCCCGACAATCCCTTAGGGAAGTACTGGATCCAGCTTTCTGCTCCTGGTATTGGCCTTCACGGCACAAATGCTCCGTGGAGCGTGGGGCGCTATGCCACGCACGGCTGTATTCGGCTTCACGAAGAGCACATCGAGCGCCTCTTTCACGAGATTCCTGACGGAACCCCGGTTGCTATCGTGGCCGACGCGGTTCGCCTTGCTCGAACCCATGACGGGCGGATCTACCTTGAGAGCTTTGACCGAAATGGAGTGTGGACCCCGTCTCAACTCAAAGACGTTTTGGACAAGCGCGGCCTAACCGCTTCCGTGTCCTGGCCCGCAGCCACTGCGGCGCTAGTCGGACGTTGGGGTGTAGCCGCCGACATCACCGACCCGCAGGCTGCCCCGCTATCACCAACCAAAGCTGTTCCACCCAAGACGAGTAACTCACCCCAAGCGCCGGAGTAAATCGTCGAGCACTTCCAGAACTTCTGCCGTAGCCGCGTCCACGAACGCCTGACGCTCTCGGGTGCCCTGATCGACCAACTGGTACGCTTCCTCTGCCAACGCGTGCTCTAGCGAGTCCAGGGTCGACCGGACCAGTGGGAGATGGGCATTCCAATCGCGCTCCACACACTCGAGTACGCGCCGGGCCCGCCACCAAGCCGATTCTGGAGTGTACTCCGCGCCTCCGCTGGTCAGCACATTGGGCACAGCAACATCCAAGAACAGAGGCAAATACACACCCACGCAAGGCGCCCCTAAACAGGCCCAGTAAATCGCTCGATTCGGATTTTCCGGAATCTCAGCCACAAGGCTCGCGGTCGTCGTTCCAACGGGGTCTGCATGCATGCAGACCGAGAAAAATTCTGGATCAGCCGGGGTAAGTGTTCCACGGGGGTCGGTGCGGTCATAGTGATCCCGCATCCAGCTTCGCACTCGGGAAGGGCTGATGTTCCCTTTGAAGCGTTGGAGCAGCTCGCAGGTCCGAGCATAACGCCCCGAGGAAATGACTTCGGGCGCCATGGTGGTATCCCGGTAAGCAGCGGCAAAGTCGAAGCGAGTCTCCCTATCGGCGGTCCACCAACCATGCTCGGTAGCGAATTCCATCGTGTCCGGTCCGAGCTCCTCCCAGTCGCTGCCGATACTCAGGTGATTGGAAAGGCTGGCCACCTCACGAACGCTGCGCAGCGCCCAGTGGCGCCCAGAGGTTTCCCACACGAAGGCCTCGTGGGCATCCGCTAGCAGAAAGGAGTTGTGATACGGCCAGTCTTTGTCCACAAAGCCGGAACCACCCTGCCCGTAGGTAGCCAAGAGTTCGCTCATGACTCGTACGGCCTCGCGGGCATTGCGGCAGCGCTCCAAACCCAATCGAACGAGATCCATGCCAAGTAGTCCCGAGGACGCCACGGGCTCCTTCGTAAAAACGGTGTGGTTCCCAATAACCAACCCGTGCTCGTTCATGCCGTGCTCGAATCCCCAGCACCAGTACGGCTTGGAGCCAATGACCCGATACGTACGCGGCACTTGTGGGATGGTCATGTACGTGCACTGTACGGTTTCCCCAGCACCGTGTTCGCGCGCGGGCACGTCGCAAAGGGGTTGGCATTCTAAGGCTGGCCGGTCGCTATTTTTCGCAAACAGGGTGGCCCCGGTACTGGTGAACGGAGCCAAGGCCACGAGCGAGTCGCAACTCAAGCGGAAATTTGGCCACGTCATGCTCCCCCCAATAGCCTGCTCACGAAAAAAGTGGAACGTACACCTAAAATTCTGTGCGCTGGTGGATCGACTCTTCGACGCCGTGGGTGCAAGAAGAAGCGAGTGACAACTCACGAAGGAGGTAACACCGTGCAGGCGTACGAAACGCTGCGGATCGAACAGCGTGGGGCAATTGGGATTGTCACCTTGCATCGTCCGGAACGATTGAACGCTTGGACGCCCGCTACGGGCAAAGAACTGGTGCACGCGATTCGCGCTCTGGATGCGGACTCCAGTGTCCGCGTTGTTGTTCTTGCGGGAGCTGGAAGAGCCTTTTGTTCGGGGGCGGATCTCGACTTCTTCCGAACACAAAGGGAGAAAGGCGAGATGGAGGGTGGGGTGACTCGGAGCGAGGAGTTTCCGCTGCTCATGCGCAACCTCAGTAAGCCGTCCATCGCGGCCTTGCACGGCTACGCACTGGGAGTCGGGGCGACAATGGCTCTTCTTTGTGATTTACGCATAGCTAGCCAGGAAACGAAAATTGGGTTTTTGTTTGCCCGCTTGGGAGTGATGGCAGAGCTTGGCTCCACTTACATTTTGCCTCGGCTCGTCGGTATGGCTCGCGCAAGTGAGCTTTTGTTCACCGGCAAAATGTATAGCGCCGCGCAGTGCGAGGCATGGGGCTTGATCAACCGTATCGTGCCAGAAGGCCAAGCTTTAGAGCACGCTGTCCAGCTCGGCGAGGAGATCGCCGAATGTGCGCCGCTTTCGCTTCAATTCACGCGGCACGCACTTTACCAGGGGCTCGAGAACTCTTTCCCAGGACAACTGCGGGTCGAGTCACTAGCGCTGCAATACCTGTACTCGACCTCGGATCACGCCGAAGCGCTCGAGGCAATTCGGCAGCAACGTCCGCCGCAGTTTCGCGGACGGTAAGTGTCGAACTCGCTCGAGTGGTCGTCGGTGCGCTCTGGAGAAAGGCCTCTTCCGAAGCAAGCAAGCTCACTACGCCGTGGTTCCCACCTGTGCCGCCACTAAGGCTCTA
Source organism: bacterium HR30 (assembly GCA_002898795.1). Classification (GTDB taxonomy): domain Bacteria; phylum Desulfobacterota; class Binatia; order HRBIN30; family HRBIN30; genus HRBIN30. Next base: position 27,617 of record BEIG01000031.1, read on the forward strand.
TCGCGTTCCTCGATGTTCGGAAGCTCGGGATTTGGGTACCGATACGTCCCGCGATAGGCCCGCCAGGATATGGCAAGAATTCCCACACCCATGACAATAGACTCTCGGAACAACCGGAGAGACGTTTTGCGATCACGGTAGGCAACCGATACTGCAACCTCGGTCACGGGAATGCCCAGTGCGCGAGCCGCCAGCAACAACTCGACATCGAACAAGTAACGCAGCGAGCGAACCCTCTGACAGAGCTCGATCCCGACGGAACGCTGGAATGCCTTCAATCCGCACTGCGTATCCGTGACATCGAGCGGTAAGCTGGAACGCACCCAGCGATTGAAGGCAAGTCCAATCAGATGACGTCGAGCCGCGTAATTTAACGCCCCCATGCTGACCAACATCTCGGAGCCCGGTAGCCGACGCGAGCCAATCACAAATGGAGCCCCTTTGAGCACCGGCTCGACGACCGCCCGATAACTGCCGGGCAGGAACGGCCCATCCGCATCGGTAAAGCAAACTGTGGGGAACGACGCTTCTCGGACACCACGGTACACCGCCCAACCTTTCCCACGGTTGCATGCCCCGCGCAGAAGACGCGCGCCCGCTACTCGTGACACGATTTCGCTCGTGGCATCGGTGCTACCGTCGTCCACAACGAGAACTTCCAAGGGTAACCCCAGGCAACCGAACTCGTGCCGGACTTTTTCCACGGTCTCCGCGATTTCCCCCGCCGCATTGTAAGCTGGAATGACAATGGAAATTCCGGGTTCCCCCGCTTGAGTCATTGGCTCTTGTCGTCCCTGTGGTGCAGAGCTTTTGACACGACCCCCTCGGCACCGCAAGCACGATGCCGAAGAAGCCACGCAGGACTACCGAACTTCTGAAACCTGCAACTGGATCGCTCGACTTAGGGGTAACGGATCTCGGCTTGTTGCCGGAGGCGCATGACGAGTTCGTCGCGCAAGCGCTGGCGTTCGCGCTTGCGCAGTACGGCTTCGATTTTTGGTCGCGCTTCGTTCAACGGAATAACTCCTGCCTGCCGGCGGGCAGTAACGAAAAACACGTGAACCGCATTCCCGAGGCGCACTGGCTCCGAAACTTCCCCGGGCCCCAGACGAAAGACAATGTTCTCCACTGCCGGATCAAGTTCGCCGCGAGCAACCCAACCGAGGTCTACTCCTTGCTCGGCGGTTCCTCCAGAACTGGACCCGGCCGAATTCGAAGCCTCTGCCACCCAACGTCGGCGAACCACATCAGCCTGGCGTTCTGCCTCCAGCCATTCTTTCTCGGTCCTCGCCTGCACAGGCACCATTGCGTGCCGGACCCGCACTTGATCCGGGTGGCGAAACTCGTCCCGGTTTTTCGCGTAAAATTCTTCGACCTGTTGAGGATCGACTCGCACATCCCGCCACACCACGGTCTCCAAGAATCTTTGCACGACCAAGGCACGCTCCGTGTCGTTTCGTAGATCGTCAAAGGTCCACCCTCGTTCGGCCAGCGCACGTCGCCACTTGTCCTGCTCGCCGAACTTTTTCTGCGTTCGTTCCAACTCTTTCTCCACGTCCTCACGCTCCACTGTCACCCCGACACGTTTTGCTTCTTGATACAGAAGCTCGAAGTCGATCAGCGACTCGAGCGCAGATCGTTCCCACTCTTCGCTTCGACGATCACGCTCGCCCTCGCCCTGCACCGCTTCCACCGCAGAAACAATTTCCTGCACCGCCTTCCGCGAAATCGGCGTACGGTTCACGATTGCCGCCGCATCGGCTGGCACCTGACCATCAGCGCTCAGCGCGTAGAGGAACGTGGCGAACAACCCCAGTAGACCAAACCGCATCAAGTTCGGAACCCACAGCCGACGCATGAGCCGTCCTGACGGCACGCCATTACCTAACCGCGTCAAAACAGGCAAACCACCCCGTGTTTCTCCCTCCCGGTTTGTTGAAAAGCGCACCAAATACAGGCAAAGTGCGGCTACTGCGGATGCGATGGAACGGAGGTGGCTCATGGCAATCGTCGAGCTCGCGGGCCGGCTTCTTTTGGCCATTATTTTCTTGCTCTCGGGGATCAACAAGGTACCGAACTTTACCAGAGTTGCTGAAGGTATGGCCCAGCATCGTGTGCCGCTACCAGAAGCGGCGTTAATTGCCACGATCTTAATCGAAGTGCTGGGGGGGCTTTGTATCGCGTTGGGCCTTCGGACCCGTATTGCTGCCGGGATCGTGGCTCTCTGGCTCACGGTGGTCACCATCGTGTATCACACGAGTCTCGTCGTGCCCCAAACGGAGGACCAAACCATCCAGCTTCTGAAAAATCTTGCCATCCTTGGTGCGCTGCTACTCGTCGTCGCTCACGGCGCGGGAAGCATCAGTTTGGACGCCAGACCGCGGCGAAACCGCCTCGAGGTGTAAAAGCGGCGCCGGCCAAAATCCAAGATGCTCCTCCTTTTGCGCCGTAACTCGACACAAAGCTCGTCGTTAAGAGCGCAACCCCGCTGCCTAACGGCCCCGTTGTCCCCTGGTACCACTCACTGAGCGCCGACAAATCTACCATTCTTTCGTTCCACCGCACTTGCATCCTAGCCCCGCAACACGCTCGACTCTCCGAAGGGCCCAGCTCAGCCGCAACCGGGGCCCAAAAGATAAGGGGGCGAGTCATTCGGACGGTGGTAACCCAAGCAACCCGCACATGCGTTGCACTTCGAGCGGCCAGCCAGAAGCGATAGGCCGACCCGCCACGGTTTGTCAGGCTGGGCCCCATGGCACCTCAGCAATCATGGTATCCATCACTCCCACGGAGGTACCGCGCGCTGCGTCAGCGTCGCGGAACAACTTGAATTCCCCCCCACTGCTGCCTAATCGCACGGCTAATGGGTCCATCCAAGAGCCCCGATTTGCGCGTCGCGTTGGTGCAGTTGCGGTGCACCAGCGAGCCTACGGAAAACCTGCGGCGGGCCGTGGAGTTCACGCGCCAGGCAGCCAGCGAGGGAGCGCAACTCGTGTGCCTTCCTGAGCTATTCCGGACCACGTACTTTTGCCAGAGAGAATCTCCGGAGCTTTTCGACTTAGCCGAGCCCGTGCCGGGACCAACCACCGACGCACTGGCCCGCGTTGCTGCGGCTGCACATGTTGCCGTCATCGGCTCCGTCTTCGAGCACCGCGCACCAGGGGTTTATCACAACACTGCTGTTGTCTTGGGTGCCGATGGCACTTTGCTCGGCGTCTATCGCAAGCTCCACATTCCGCATGACCCACTGTACTTCGAAAAATATTACTTCACCCCGGGCGACCTAGGTGTCCGCGTTTTTCCGTTGGCAGGTTGGCACATCGCGGTGCTGATTTGTTGGGACCAGTGGTTCCCCGAAGCCGCACGACTCGCAACGCTGGCTGGGGCGGAAATTCTTTTCTACCCGACCGCTATTGGTTGGCACCCAGCGGAAAAAACCGCCCACGGTGCGTCTCAATACGACGCTTGGCAAACCGTTCAACGGGCGCACGCCATCGCCAACGGGGTTTACGTTGCCGCTTGCAACCGCGTGGGGATCGAGGACCAACTCGAGTTCTGGGGTGGGTCGTTTGTCGCAGACCCGTTCGGACGCGTGTCGGCCCAACTCGGGCACGAAGAAGAGGGCCTCCTCCTGTTCACGTGCACGAAAGAGGTCATCGAAGAAACGCGACGACATTGGCCTTTTTTGCGAGATCGGCGGATCGACGCCTACGGTGGCCTCCTCAAGCGCTGGATCGATCCCGAAACGTTGTAAACGCCCCGACTTCGATGCCGCAATTTCTCCGCACGACACCAGCTCGCTTAGGGTATGCGATGCCTGCTGAATGGGAACCCCACGAAGCCACCTGGCTGTCGTGGCCTCATAAGGAGGAATCGTGGCCCGGTTTGTTCGATGCGATCCCCTATGTTTGGGCCGAAATCGTTCGCGCCCTCGTTCCCTTCGAAGAGGTACGCATCCTCGTTGCGGATGAGGACATGGAACACCACGCACGGCAGGTACTGGCTAAGGCTCGTGTCTCTGTTGACCAGGTTCGCTTCTTTCACATTCCTACGGACGATGCCTGGATCCGAGACCACGGCCCAACTTTCCTCCTGAACCGCATGGAGCGCCGGCTACTCGTGGTTGACTGGGAGTACAACGCCTGGGGTGGAAAGTATGCGCCCTGGGATTCGGACAACGCCGTGCCCCAGCGCATTGCTGAGGCTTTAGACCTGCCAGTCGCGCAGCCCGGAATGGTCCTGGAGGGTGGCTCCATCGACGTCAACGGCCGCGGAACCGTGCTCACCACAGAATCGTGCCTGCTCAACCCCAACCGCAATCCCAACCTCACACGCGAGCAGATCGAGCAAAAGCTTTGCGAGTACCTAGGCGTACGCCATGTTCTCTGGTTGGGACAGGGAATCATCGGAGACGACACTGACGGGCACATCGACGACCTCGCACGCTTCGTGGCCCCCCGACGGGTGGTGGCGGCGGTTAGCGAGGATCGGAGCTCGCCGGATTACGCCGCACTGGCGGACAACTTCGAACGCTTGCGGCGCTCCCGCGATCAAGATGGCCAACCCTTGGAAATTATTCCTCTACCCATGCCGGAGCCAATTTTTCACCAGGGCCAACAGTTACCCGCCAGTTATGCGAATTTTTACATCGGGAACGCCACCGTGCTCGTCCCCACTTTCGGAGTTCCCCAAGACCGCCAAGCACTCGCTCTATTCGAGAAACTCTTCCCCGATCGCCGTGTGGTCGGCATTCTATGCCGCGACCTGATTTGGGGTTTGGGCGCGATCCACTGCGTGACGCAACAGCAGCCACGGTGCTAAGCGGGCTCGCGCCTCAACCGAAGGGTACCACCGGGGGGCGATCGACCATCGCCCCCCTTACCTTGCTCACAAAGATTGCCCGTGCGCCGGTTGCCGCCAACGTTTCCACGGGATTCGGTAGCGGTGCCGGTGGTTCGCCGAAGAGCAAGAGCGCCACCTCGAGTTCCAACGCTCCGTCTGGTGCCCGTACTTCCGCCTCCGGCAACGCCAAGGTTACGTCCACGGCCTCTCCGGCACCGAGCCGTTGATCCGGGGCCAGGAGCCGCCAAGGCTCGGCACGTCCCGCACGCCTTACCGCCACCACGCTGGTTGCGGGCATTCCGTCACCTAACCCTTCAACTTCGAGTGTCATGCGCAAGGTACATCCGCTTCCGCCTCGAGCGCACGAAAGCGACAACCCCGACACTGTTCGCACGACAACATCCGTAGCCGGGCT
>BEIG01000032.1 GCA_002898795.1 bacterium HR30
ATTGCCCCTGCTCCCACAGCAGAGCCAAAGCCGCCGCACCGGTTGCGCTACGCGACTTGCGAATGAGAGTCACGGCAAGGTGCTGCACCGCGGGACTTTCACCCGCCAATCTGCGGGCCAAGAGTTCTGGCTCCTCCCCCTCCAGCTCCTTTAAGGCCCCTTCAAGCTCGTGCGCCACCCGGCCATGCCGGTAACGCAGCTCCTGGATCCAAAGCTCCCGGTCCGGCGTCAATGGCTGCAAATCGACCGGTTCAAGATCGCCGTCGCTGCGGGGAGCGAGGATATCGAACATCCCAACTTGTCGCGCTAGCCGATAGTTCTTCGTGATGTAGTTCCGGAGATTGAAGTAGTACACTGGCGCTGAAGCAAAGAACAACGGATGGTCGTGGAGTGTCACGACGAACCGGGGTGGCCGCGCCCGCAAGGCGTCGATCACCTCGGCCTCTACCTCGTGACCGGGCCATCCAGGGTAGAAGTATCCGTGCCGCGTGGGGTTGTGCCGGTCAGCCAGAAAAGACACTACGTCAAGAACAGGAAAGGTAAAAACGAATTCGCCCGGCGCGCTGTTCGCTGTAAGCCAGCGCACCGTTTCACTGAGCGACAAGAACAACCGTGCGGCAGCCGGTTCTACGACCAGCGGCGCGCGCGGACTGGGCAAGTGGGCAAGAGCATCCGAGTCTCGCAATCCAACCGACCACACGTAAAGTGCCCGCTGCCAAGCCGGTAACGTCACGGCCACAATGACCACGGCAATCGGGGCAAGGGCCCATCGCCCAAGCTGTCGGCCTCGCGCGATTCCTTGACACACCACAACCGCAAAGCGCTCGCTAAACCGGCTCACGAGCACCCCCGCAATGACCAAAAGGGCAGGAACAGCGGGCACCAAGTGCATGAAATCCATGCGGGGATAAAGTTGGACGTGCATCAGGATCGCACCGAACAAGACGACCACGAATGCCGGCAGTTCCCGCAACGGGCGGGCCGGGGCCTGGTCAGGCCCATCTCCGCTCAATAATGCACGGCGGAGCCTCCACACCATGAGGGCACCCCGTGCCAAGCCTAACCACAATGTGAGGAGCGCCAATGGAAAAGCTATGTCGCGTAGGCGCATCACAACGGAGGCGGAGAAACCTTCCACCATAGGAGGCGGACGCATCCACACTGCCGCTAGAGCCACTGTGCCAAGCCCCACCGCTGACCAGACCACAACGCGACCCGGAAGCAGCCTTTGGCGCAACGCCCAAAGAGTGACCACAAGGACCGACACCGCTACAACGGTCGCCCAACCGAACGCGCTCCAGCTCGGGTACGGGACAAAGTAAAATTTCGCAAAGTCTGTCCCCACGAACAGTGTGGCCCGAAAAAAGGGCGCGGTGCCAAGCTGCCTCCAATAGTGAACCACCCAAGGCGCGCTCACCACTGCAATTCCACCGACAAACGCCAACGCGTAGGTAACCGCTTGGGTCCACGCCACCGGGCGCCGCACGCCTCGCGGCACAAACGCCGCAAGGACTACCATGGCCAAAAGCGGCAACACCACCGCGAGAATTTCTTTCGTTCCTCCCGCACCCCTCACAACCGAAACTAGACCGACCAACACCAAAAAAGGTAAAAGCCCAGCGGTAATCCGTACGAACCAATAGAGCGGTGCAAATGCTCGGGGAGAACTGGCTGTGATTTGAACAAGCGCCGCCACTGCAGCAGCGCAACCTGCACCGGCGAGAATCCCGCTGTTGGGCTTAAACCCCAACACCGCTCCGGTAGCGAGACCAGCCGCGAACAGGTACCAGGTGCTTCTTTGCTCCCACCAACCAAGCACGAACCGCAGGGCAACGAGCCATAACAGGGTCACGTACCAGATCGGGTACGGGATGTTGGCCGAGAAAAACTGCCCGTCGTAGTACGGGATTAACGTCACGTAGCACCATGCCACCAACGCCGCCGGCCAACGCTTCGCACCGAGGCGCTGGGCTAGCGCGTATATCAAGTAAACGGCGAGGGAGTTCACGATCGCCAAGACGAATCGCACGTACAGGACGTTGACCCCGAAGAGCTGAAACAAGAACGCATTCCACCAGTAGACCCCAGGGGTGTAGCCAGCGTGGAAATCGCTGTAGAGGCGATGACCCAACGCCGTCCTGTAGATTTGGTACAGCAGCGTGCCCTCGTCGTCCAAGTTGAGACCGTAAGGAACCAGCGCACAGAAGTAGAGAGCGGTTGCCGCGAAAAACGCACCGTCCACCCATGACCACTCGCGTCCCCGCATGAGGCGCCTGTCTAGCGTGAAACCCCAGCAGAAGTACAGCGAACGCGGCATTCGAGCCGCTTCCCTGCCCAGGCAGCGGCTCGCCGCACCTCCCAAACGGGATCGTCTTTTTCCAACTGCTGTAGGGTGGCGCACGGTCGGCACTCGTCCAGCGGCACCGCAAGGTACGCCGCGACTTCCCGCACGCCCGCGCGACTAGAGTGCAAAGCGCGCTCGACCACCTCCGCTTTAGCCACCGGACTCCGCGCTGCCCACTCGAGAAACAATGGCGGCAAAATGGAAGGGAACTCGGCAAAGTGTTCCGCAAGGCGAATCCATTCCCCGGCCTCATCCTCGAGCCGCGCCGCGAGCAAACCGCGCTCCAACGCCGCCGTCGGTGCGTCGGGAAACCTGTTCGCCTCCCGCAGCGCCTGTCGCAAAAATTCCGTAGGCCCTGCTGAGCCCAACACCCATGCAAAGTAAAAGCGCAAACGCGGGTCTGTTTCGTGCGCCAGCCACTGTACGATTTGCTCGGCCTGCTCGGGCGGAAGCGGCGTCATGCGAACGCGGGCGTCTGGCCCGCCAAACTGCCACCGCAAAAGCAAGTTCCGCAGCGCGATGTTCCACAGCGCGTTGGCCCAAGCGGCGTACAACGGCGAATCCGTCCCTAACCGCACGGAAGCCAAACTCCAACCGGCGTGGGCATCACCAAGCTCCCCGGCCACACGGAGGCCAAGCCGCGCGCAACCAACATCCCACGCACGAACTCCAAACTGGGCCCACGCCTCCACCCATTGCGTCACTGAGTGTTGGTCGCTCCTTCGGCGGATTGCCTGTAGTGCGCCCCGATCGCATTCCTGCCACGCCGAAGTGAGTTCCCCACCAGCCTTGGCTTCACCGCCAGCCAGTTCCGAACGGGATGCGCTCCCTGAGCTCGCGTTGCGCGGAACCCACAAACGGAATCTTCCCACCTGATGTTCTACGACATACCGCTGCTCCACCCAATGTTTCAGGAGAAAGAAAAATCCCGCCGCGTCGTAAAAGAACAGAGATGGAGGATATTCCGTTACGACAAAACGCGGGGGCCGGCGATCGAGCTCGTCTACCACCTCCGCCTCCACAGCATGCCCAGGCCAGCCGCTCTTGAAGTAGCCAATGCGCGTGGGATGAGGCATCGCGGTCAAAAAGCCCAGCAAATCCAAATCCGGGAAAGTAAAGAGATACCCTCCCCGCTCTTGCCGAGCCGCAAGCCAGCGCGCCACTGCAGCAAAGGCGCGCTGGCGATCCCCGGCTGCGTCGCTCCGGATCAACACGAGTGCACGGGGCGTGTTCCACCACTCTAGCGCCGAGCGCCAACCAAGAAAGAACGAGACAACCTCCCGCCCGACACGAAGCTGCGGAGTGGCGCAAACGACGAGCACACCGACCGCCACTGCCGGAGCTATCCATGCCCGGCGGCAACGCGTCTCACTCGTTGCCAGGAAAGACACCCAGCGACTGACCCACTCCTGCGCCAGGTAAGCCCCAAGGACAAAGCTGAGAGGGGCGGCGTAAGCCAAGTGGAAGAAGTCGCTCCGCGGATAAGCATTCCAGAACAACGCCTGTGCGCCGAGGCTCAAGAGCACGAGCCTTTCCATTTCGGGGTTACGACGCCTCAAAGCCACTGCCGCCAACGCTGCCAAACCAACCACCCAATGCACGAGCGGCACGCCGACAAACGCGGTTTTTCGGACCGCCGAAATCACCGACTCGACCACCCCTTCCGGCTTGGGCGCAACCACAGCGTACGCGACCACACCAACTGCTACAGCCGCAAGCGCTGCAGCCGCGAACCACCTTGCCACGCGACCGCGAGCCACCACAGGCCACCACCAAAGAACCAGCAAGCCTCCACCAGCAAGGAAGAAGAGCGACCAAGTCCAGTCATACGGAATGTAAAAGTGCTGCTCGTAACCCGAGCCAACAAACAAGACCTCGCGCCACACCCGCCCGGTTCCCAGCCGGAACCAGTAGGGAAGAAGCCACGGCAAGGTGGCAAGGGCGAACCCCGCAGCCACGCACGCTATCGGCCGCAGAGCCGTGGCGCGCTGCCCAGCCTTTGCTTTGCCAGACGCGCTGTACCAGAGCCAGGCGACTACCGTGACCACGAACGGCGCCAAAAACACGAACGCCGTGGCGCCGAACAGGTGGTGCCGGAATACCGCTATGACCCCCGCCACCACGGAAACAGCCACAATCGCGCCCCAGGCTCGCGAAACCGAGGTTAACCCGGCGCTCGCTGCGATCATGGCGAAAGCCACCTGGAACAAACCACTATTCGGCTTGAAGGCAAAACTCGCCCCGGCCAGCACCCCGGCAAGGAACCACAGGGGCCGGCGGTCCATGGTCCTCGCCCTCTCAACCACCAGCCAACCAAGCAAAAAAAAGCCAATGCAGTACCAAGCTGGGTACGGAACGTTGAAGGATAGTTCCGAGGTCTCCACAACCGGCAACAACGCCGGGTAAGCGAACGCCGCAACCAAAGACCACGCAGGCGAGAGGAACTGCAAGCCGATGCGGAACAGCAAGACGACGTTCACCGTATGCACGGCCACCAAAGCCAGCCGTACCACGGAAAGGTGTTCCCCGAACCATCGAAACAACAGCGCGTGAAAAAAAAAGTAACCGGGGGTGTAACCACTAATGAAATCCACGTAAGGGAGCTCACCGCGGGCCGTTCGGTAGAGGAGAAACACGGTGGCACTCTCCTCCCCCAGGTTCACCCCGTAAAACTGCAACATCGCAAAGTATGCAAACGCCCCCGCGGCTACGAGCCACAGAAGGCGCCCTCGCAATGATCCCTGGACTTGCGCGCCCGGTTGCACCGAACCCATTTACCGTTGGGCTGCCACTGACTCCACGAGCTTCAGCGTCTCATCCGCAGCCTTCTCCCAAGAAAACTGTTGAGCCCACTGAAGCGCACCACGCCGGAGGCGCTCCCTTAAAGCAGCATTTTCCAGCAACAGCCGAATCGCCTGCACTAGCGCCGGGAGGTCACCGTGTGGGACTAACAGGCCGGTCTCGCCGTGTCGGACCGCGTCGCGCAATCCGGGCACGTCGCTCGCTACTACGGGAAGCCCGCAGGCGTTGGCCTCGAGCACCGTCAAGCCCCAACCTTCTTTTTCCGAGGTATTCACCAATACATGACACCGCCGGATGTGCTCCACCTTCACGTCGTCGGACACAAAACCTGTGAAGGTCACCCGCTCACCGATACCCAGCTCGTTGGCCAGCCGCTGCAGTTCCGCCTTGGCGCGGCCGTCGCCCACGACCACAACGTGCAAGCTCGGCACGGCGAAAAGGAGTTCCTTCGCAGCACGCAACACAAGATCGATGCGCTTGTAAAACTCAACCCTGCCTAACACGAGCAGCGTCGGTTGCTCCGCCGGAGAAGCTCCTTCGGGGTTGTACAAGGAATGGTCGAGCCCGTTGGGGATGACGCGGATCGATTCCGGGGCAATGCCGCGGGCAACCAAGTCATCCCTCGTGCTAGGGGAAACAGCAATAAACGGGCAGCCGCGGTACACCCATGGAATCAGCCGTTCTAACGCAACCACGCTCGCGGCCACCGGAGCGGAAACTTGTCGAAATGCCGTCCACCCGAAGAGATGGTGAGTCACCAAAACAACCGGCGCCCTCGTGTAAAGCGGGGTGCAAAACGGAATCTTGTTCAAGTGCTCCAAAATCACCGTGCCTGGACGGCACACTTCACGCCGTACCACTCCTGGCAGCCGCAGGTAATAGGTCAGGCGGTTGCCAAAACGAACGATCCGCAATCCGTAGGTGGTTGTCTCCTGCTTTTGTGCACCTGGATACCGCGTACAAAGGAGGGTTGGTTCGTAACCCCGGCGCGCGAAGCACTTGGCCATCTCCGCAATGTGCAACTCCGCTCCGCCAGCCCAAGGGTGACCAAGGTCACGCTCGTTCAAAATCAGCAAGGGGCGACCCATGACCTCACAGGCGCCGAAGCCAACGCTGCCACCTGAGCCACCACACGATCCAGAGAGCTTCGAGCGCAATGCGCTTGTTCATCTTGGAGTCCCCCACCGTGCGATCCATGAACAAAATGGGGGTCTCATGAAGCCTGGCGCCCAGTTGCCATGCACGGAAGGTCATCTCGATTTGGAACGCGTAACCATTCGAGCGGACACGATCGAGCGGAATCCGGGCAAGAAGTTCCCGCCGCCAGCATTTAAATCCCCCGGTTACATCGGCCACCGGAAGGCCAGTGACCCAACGCGCATAGGCGTTACCGTAGTAGCTCAGCAACAATCGGCCAATCGGCCAATTCACCACCGTGATGCCCCTGAGATACCGCGAGCCCAGAACCAAGTCGTAGTCTTGGGCGAGGCGCAACAACTCGGGAACCATGTCCACTGGGTGGGAAAAGTCGGCATCCATCTGCAAGATGAACTCGGCCTGATCCTCGAGCGCGCGCCGAAAACCAGTGAGGTACGCGGGCCCGATGCCTTGCTTTTGCGGACGTACGATTAACGAGATGCGGGAGTCGGCGTGGCTCATCTCGCGCACGACATCGGAAGTACCGTCGGGGGAGTTGTCGTCCACCACGATCACCCGTAACCCCTCACGCCCGTTTAAAAGTGCCGGAATGATGCGTTGGATGTTGTCGCGCTCGTTGTAAGTCGGAATCACGACAGCGGCGGTCATTTGCCCAAGCCCTGCTAGCGGTCGGTCCTCAACGAAAGCGAACGGACCAGTCATAGTCAAACGAATTCCACGGGATCCGTTCCTCGTCAGGGTTGTCGGGATCGTACAGCTCGCTGGCGATACTCACGAGCTGGGTGTCGTCTTCGAGGGCCACCCAGCCATGATAGACACCCGGAGGCACCACTAACGTAGAGGGATTTCGCGCGCTCAAAACGTACTCCTCGATCTTTCGGTAGGTGGGGCTATCCGGCCGATCGTCGCACAGGGCAAATTTGGCAGCCCCATGGCTGATGTGGAAATAGTCCCACAGCACACGGTGCTTGTGCCAAGCGCGCACAGTTCCCCGAGCAAAATCGCCTACGATGTACACTTCGCCGAACTTTGTGAAGTGCGGATCATCAGCGCGTAAAACCTTGATCAAGTAGCCGCGGTCGTCCACCCTTGGCTTCAACTCGATTAAACGCACGTCCCGGATCATGGCTTTTCTACTGTGGTACCTCTCTGGGCGATCTCCTGTGCCATTTCCCCTGCTAGCGCTTTAAGCCCATCGGCCACGTTTCGACAGGATACACCGACTGCTTCCGCCCGATGCGCCCGCAAGCCCGCGTAAGCGGGGCGTTTTGCCCGTTGGCCCAGGCGGCTCGACGGGACGGAATACACTTGTGCTTCATTCAAACCGAACTCGGCACAGACGCGTCGGGCAAAGTCGTAGCGTGGCAAAAAGTCCGGTCCTGCAACATGCCAAACACCAGCAGCGTCGCGCTCGACCAACGTCTTTGCCGCTCGAGCGATATCGCGGACATAGGTGGGAGTACCCCACTGGTCGGAAGGAACTCGTACCTGTTCGCCAGCGCGCAGGCGCTCGATCAGGGTCATGACGAAGTTCTTTGGTGGGCGTTCATAGCCGTAAACACCGCAGATACGGACAACGAGGTTCCTCGGGTTAGAGTCCAACAGCCGCTCCTCCGCCTCGAGCTTGTGCTTCCCGTATACGTTGATTGGCGCCGGCTTGGCCGATTCGTCGTAGGGCCCCTCGCGCCCATCGAATACATAATCCGTCGAAAAGAAGAGCACTCGCGCTCCCATTTCGCGCGCTACGCCGGCCACCGCGGCGGGACCATGAACGTTGACGTCGCGTGATTCGCTTTCGTGCTCTTCGCACCAGTCAACGTGCGGCTGTGCCGCAGGAATGAGAATCCACGACGGAGCGATCTCGGACACTAACTTTGCGACCGCCCGGGCATCCCGCATGTCCAGTTGCCTCAACCCCGGCCGCGGCCGTTCGCAGTACGTGCCCACAGCTTCCGCGCCAAACACATCCAGCAAGGCGGAACCAACAAACCCTGACGCTCCGATGACCAACACCGGCATGAAGCCCTCACTGCACCTCGCTCGTGCTACTCGGCCGTTCCGGCCCCGACATACGCTGCCACCGTAACGCCTCGTCGAGCAACCCCGCCTGTTGCAGTTCCCGCAGTTGAGCGGTGCGGTGGTAGCACGCGGATCTCATGCTGGCCGCATCGAGGCCCAGGTGGCGCAGCGTTTCAGCAAGCTCCGCGAGGGCTGTCTCGAATCTGACTACCGGGATTGCTGTTGGGAGCTTCTGCCGGAGTTTCTCGAAGTGTACTCGGTAACTCCGCTCGTCTGCCTGCGCTCGCGGGGCAAAAGAGATGTGCGCACCGGGCACGGCACTGCAGACTGCCTCAGCAATTTCGAGCACGGTGTAGTTCGCATCGTCGGATCCGACATTGAATACTTCACCGTCTACGCTTTGGGCCGGTGCGGCTAGGGCCGCTGCAATCGCTCGTGCGACGTCGCGCACGTGGACTAACGGCCGCCAAGCTCGACCGTTAGATTGCAGACGCACCTCGCCCGTCGCCACAGCCCACGCGGTCAGATTGTTCGCAACCAAGTCGAGACGCAAGCTGGGGGAGAAACCATAAACCGTGGCCAGACGCAAAATCACGGGCGCGAACCCATTTGCCTTCAGCTCGAGCAAGTGCCGTTCCGCAGCCCATTTGGAGTGGGCGTACGCTGTCAGCGGCTTCGCGGCACTCGACTCGTCCACCCACGCGGAACCGGCCGACCCGTAAACACTGCAAGAAGAGGCGAAGAGGAACCGCTTCACCCCAGCCTCCCGAGCAAGCAGGGCCAGCCGCACCGTGCTCTCCAAGTTGATCGAGGCCGTCAGCCCAGGATCGAGCGCCCCCAACGGGTCGTTGGACAGAGCGGCCAGGTGCACCACAGCGTCGAACCCGCTCAGCCACCGGCCAGTCAGATCCCGGATATCCCCGCGAGCCCAATCCTCCGCAGCTTGCTCCAAGCGCCACTGGTCGAACCAACCAGTGTCTACCGTGGTCACTGCGTACCCGAGTGCACGAAGGTAAGGGACCACAACCGATCCAATGTACCCTCGGCCACCGGTAATCAGCACGTTTCGCACCGCGGAGTTCACCGCCTCTGACCCTCTCCCGATCTTTCCCCATTAGCTTGGAACGTTTACCGGAGTCTATCCCAGTTCTTACCCGCAACATCCTAAAGACAAGGGTTTCCAGTGCCCACGATTGGGGAGCTCACTGCAGGCCATCCCTCCGGACGGGTCGCTAATGCGACGGCCGGCTCTACTTTAATGGAGGTGGAATCTGCAGTCGCCTGTCTTCTGTCTAACGCCAGCAACGTCTGCTGTGACCCTGCCCCCTGGGCAGATGCCGCTGTGAAGATTCGCTGCCGCTGTTTGCTTTGGAGCCTCCTAATCCAGGGTCGGACGTCAGCTTCCCTCTTTCCAGCTAGCCACCTGAGTGCAGAGATTTGGGTCGAACCGTGGGGCAATCAGCGGGCCAGCGCTGGCACTGGTGTGGGCTCACCAGGCGGCAGCACCCGTTCTACCTCGAATTTTTCCACTCGGCGCCAGCCATGCTTGTGTAGCCAGAACTCCGCCATGGTGAGCAACACGTCAATCCCGTATTTCCAGATGTTTACGTAGCACTTTTCGTCTCCGTAATAGGTTGGGATCGTTCGTTCCACGACGCGCAGACCCGCCAAGGCAAACTGCACCAAAATTTCCGTATCAAAATGGTAGGCGTCGGAGCACTTATGGAAGGGCACCTTTTTCAGAGCCTCGCACGCATACACCCGGTAACCGGAATGATACTCGGACAAGTTCCAACCCAGTACCCAGTTTTCCACCTTCGTTAAAAAGATATTCCCGAGGTAACGATGAAGTGGCATGCCCCCGGCACGTGGGTCCCCGGTCATCCGCGACCCGAAGACCATGTCTGCCTCACCGTACAAGAACGGTTCCAGCAGGTACGGAATCTTCTCCGGGGCGTATTGCGCGTCGCCATGAAGCATCACCACGAGATCGAACCCGTTGTCGATGCAGTGCTGGTAGGCGAATTTTTGGCTGCCGCCGTACCCTCGGTTGAACTCGTTACGGTACACCCGTAAATTGGCCATTCCTTTTTGCGCGGCGTAACCCAGCCCCACGAGATAGGTGTTGTCGGGGCTCGCGTTGTCCACGATGAAGATCTCAGCGGCAATTTTTCGGATGTGTTCCGGGATGCGGTCGAGAACCTTGGGGATGGTCGAAGCCCCGTTATAGGCGGGGATGTAGATGGCAATCTTCAAGTCATCCAGGCGCAGAGGATTCTCCCGGCTTGCTCTACGGAGCGCGTGCGACGAATCCATGACCACACTCTCCTTGTGACTCCGGGCCAGTCGGGTACCACGGCTAAGCGGCTCTTTGCAAGGCACCCACGCTAGGGAACTCCGTTAGCCGCTTCTCAGCGGCTTGAGTCTAGCGCCGTACCACTTGAAGAGGCGGAGATCCCGCCGGTGGGGGTGCGAAAATCGACCGTCCCGAACCAACGATGCTTTCTGCTTCCTCTAACATCCGCAACCATCGGAGGTTCTCGAACCGGGGATGGTGTAAGTCTTCGAACTCCGGAGTGCGAAGCCGCCGGACCATATCCCGGACAGCTTCTTCCACCGAGACCAAAGCGCGGAACCCCAAAATGCTTTCGATCTTCCGGCAGGAGACGCGATAGCTTCTCACGGTGCGATAGGTGTAGTCCGGAACAATTTCCGCCGCGATCCCCTCTCCACGCAGAGCCTCGCGCACGCGCAGCGCAAGCTCCGAAATCCGCATGTTTGCCCGTGCAACGTTGAAGATTTGGCCACGCACCACTTCTTCATCCGCCGCTAGGCAGGCCACATACGCGCGCGCAACGTCGCGCACTTCCACGAGCGGGCGCCACATCTCGCCTCCGAACACCAAACGCATGCGCCCCGTGGCTAGTGCATCTCGCACAAAGGTGTTCACGACGAGGTCGAAACGCATCCGGGGAGAAAAACCGTAAACGGTTCCTTTGCGCAGAACGACGGGGCAAAAGTCAGCACTGGCCATTGCTAGTAAGCGCTGCTCCGCTTCGAGCTTCGAAAGGGCATAGGCCGCACGGGGCTGCACCGGCGTGGTCTCATCACAAACCACATCCGACTCGTCCTCGGATAAGCCCCGGTCGTAAATGGAGCACGACGAGGCAAACAAGTAGCGACGGACTCCCGCAGCCCTGGCCAACTCCGCCAGTCGCACCGCCGCCACAGTATTCATTTCGTAATTTGCCACCGGATTATATTCCGCCGTGGGGTCATTCGATAACCCGCCAACGTTGATTACGGCCTGCACCCCCGCAAAATGCGCCGGCTCGAGCCGGCGCATATCCGCCACGATCAGTTCCACGCGATCACGCAGGCGCGCGACGCCACCGTCGCCGAAGTACAAACGGTCAATAATCCGAACCGTGTACCCACGCTCCAACAGTTCTTCGGCCAAAACGGAGCCGATGTATCCAGCGCCGCCAACTAGAAGGATCATCGACTTGCTTAGCGCCCTTTCACCGTCCAGTGATCGCCAAAAGTATCCGGAGGCACACGCACTTCGTCCGGGTTGCCCCGGCGGTAAACTTCGGTGGCCGTACTAATCATTTGGGTATCGTCTTCCAACGACATCCAGCCGTGAAATACTCCGGGGGGAACCACAATGAGCGACGGGTTCCGGGAAGAGACCACGAACACGTTCGTTTCCCTGTACGTTGGGCTCTCCGGCCGATCGTCGACCAAGACAAACTTCGCCGCACCGTGGCTAATGAAAAAGAGATCCCACATCTCGAGGTGCTTGTGGAAGGCTCTCACTGTGCCCTTGGCAAAGTTACCGACCAAATACACCTGGCCGAACTTCGGCAAATGGGCATCGGTAGCTCGCACGATTTCGATCAGGTACCCTCGATCGTCGACGTGGGCAACGAGAGGAATGTTCTGAACGTCCCGAATCACAACGCGCCCAATCGCATAGGACGGGGGCCTTTTCAATCGAAAAACCTTGGGGTGCGCGGAGCAACGGAGTGCAAACGTTGCCGCACCTGCAAAGCCTTCTCCCAGGTGGGGTCGAATGCGAGCAAACGTTCGGCGAGCGACCAGGCCCGGTCAAATTGTCCGAAGGCAATCAACTTTTCCACGACTTCGACTAAACCTTCGTTGCGTTCCACAATGGCTCCCGGGTCGAGCACCAATTGGTCAACCTTCCAGAGCAAAGTCGGCAAAGGGCCAGCCACGTCGAACATATCCGCCAGAAGACGTCCACGGCGCACCGTGGCGGTCGGTAAAACAAAATCGGCAGCGCGTCGTAAAGCTACTTGCCGCCCTCCCCTTCGGTAATAAAAGGCGTGGATGCCCGGCTGCGGGCTCAAGTCGATCACTCCGAAGGTGCGAACCCACTCCTCCACCTGGGCCCAGGCGGGATGGAGCCGGGCCTCTGCGGGCGTGATCAGCCACCCGCTCTCTGCGGCTGGGAAGACCACCAGTGCACGCCCCACATCCGCCTCGACGGGGAGTTCCCGGAACAACTCCGGCGCATAGAAGACCACTGCCCGGCGGCACATCGACGTCGAAAGCTTGTCTCGGCTGCCAGTATTGTCTGCCACGAAGCGCGCTACCGCGCGCCAGTCTCGCCATGGCCCTGCACCCCTCGTGACCCCTCGAAACCCCACGATTAACCCCACGATGCCTAGTGCGCAAACGAAGCCGAGACCAGGCCACCGAACCTTGCTCTCCAACCACGCACCGACACTTGCCGCACCAACTCCAACGAGAACGAGGATAGGGAAGAGCGTGATGGCAAGCGTTCCCTCGGCCACGATCCAACGACCCCTCTGAGCCAGCACGGCCAATGCAATCACCGCGACAAGCCAACTCACGACCCAACCCGCGCTGGCGGTGCGGGCTGTACGCCCGAGACCAACCGCAAACAGGGTCCAACCCACTGGCGCAACCCAAGCTGGCCATTGATCCCTCAAGGTCAGGATCGCTGCCGTGTTCCACGGCACCCAAAACGAGCGCTGGGGCTGCCCGTGCATGAGACCCAATACAACGGTGCCAGCAGTCAATACGCCGGCAGCTAGAAGCTGTGTGCGCCGTTGCTTCCTACGGCACTGTTGCAGGGTGCAAAAAACAACTGCAAGCCACGGTGCCCAGCCTGCTGGGGTAAGGCTCACCACGGGCAACAGAAGGGCCAAGGCAGCTAACGTTCGGGCGACGAGCGAGCCCTGTGATGTGATTTGGGCGGCGATCGCCCCGAGGGACAAGGCAACCACCCACGGCCCAGAGTTCAACGTACTGCCAGAGAGCACCTCGTTGCCCGCTGCCGCAATGGCCAGGGCGGCAGCGCACCCGGAAGCTCTGCCGAACGAGGCCGTGACCAGGGCACCCGTTAGCAACACGGTCGTGAGCCCAGCCAACAACCATGGCAAACGCACGATTCCCTCGTTGAGCGATCCGTACCAGGCCGTTTCGGCAACGGAACCCAAAAAACGGCGCAGTGGGTCGGGAAATTCTACCTTCTCCGACCACGGGACAGGAAGGTAATCGAACTCCCGAGTCTCGAAGGGGAGGTCGGCGCCGTACAACCGCACCACAAAGGATGCAACGGCGATGATCAACAACCAGCGGTACTGGAAGAACCAATCGCTTGCACGAGTCCGGTCGGCACCGCTACAGGCGCTCGCCCCAACGATCTTCGTCCGCATTCTCGCTCAGGATTGCTTTCGTGCGCGCTCCAGTGTGTGTTCGGTCTCCGGGTGCGGTAGCCAGAGTGACCCCGACGGGGGCCGCAAGCGTAAACGGTCTTCCTTCAATCGCACAACAAGCCCGAGAGGCAGCACCATCACGAAATAAAAGAGGATCATGATGAAGCGCGTCTGGACCACACCTACCGCTCGCGCCATTTGCTTCCATCGCTGCCAGCCAGAACGCCAGATCGGGACCTTCCCTGGTTCAGCCAAGGAACTTGGGGGCGGGTGAGGGCTTCCGTCATTGCTTGCCGCACGGTTCATGGAGCGAGACCTTATGGTGCAGTTCGCCGGCAAGTGCAACCTCCTCGGCACAAGCCGGCAGGAGAAACGGCGTGGTACGACTCTATTTAAAAAGCTGTTGCACCGCCTTGAACTCCGGCGCGTCAGCCGTGCGCAACCACTCAAAGGCAACCATCTCCGTGGTGGCCGGGATGGCGCCACAGTGAAACATCTTCTCCAAACCGTAGCGATAATCCAGCTCGAAGCGGGACGAGACCGCGTCCACCGGCACGTGCGCCTGAAAGCCACGTTCCAAGAGGTCGTGCACTGTTTGGTTCACACAGGCATGGGTCTCCAACCCACACACCACAACTTGGGTGCGCGCGAGACTCCTCAACGTGTCGGAAAAACCCGATGCCCCCCAACAGCTCAGGCAACGCTTGGCAATGACCGGAGTGTTCTCCGGCAGCAGTTCCTTCAGCTCCGGCCATGTCGGCCCCAAGCCACGCGGGTATTGCTCGGTTGCGATCACCGGCACACCCACCAAATGCGCGGCACGTAGCAGCCGCTTTAGGGCGCGGGCGAAACGCTCTTCGGCGTAAATCTTGCCGCGGTAGGACTCCTGCACATCGATCATCAAAACCAGACTCGCATGACGATCTAAAAGCCGACCCCCGTGTGACACCGTCCTCCTCCCTTCGTCACTCTCGCGCCGTGTCCTCAACGTACTGGGCATGTTCGCCAGGCGACGCACGGCGGCCGCGGCCCACCCGCAAACGGCACGAGTTCCAACAGCCCAGGTGACCACCCTAAGGTCTCCTGCAGCCACCTTTGTTCTTCCGCAAGCTGTCGCAAGGTCAAATGCCGCGATCGTCCACGATCGAACGCAGTCGTAATTAGCGGCAGTGCTCCCCAAACAGGCCAATTCACTGGGGGCGGGCCCACAGCAACGGCCAGCGGACCTTCGATATTCACACTACCGCCTTGCACCACCATCGGCTCGGCTGGTTGCGGACGTATACGTTCCCGCGCACGAGCACCCGGCACAACCACAACCTGCGCTTGGCGCCCTGGCTCTTCTGGTTCGCAACTCGTGGGCGCTGACTCCACTTTCGGGAGCCAAACACTGCTCACGGCCACCTCGGCACGTTCTCGGTACGCCGGAGGAATTTCTTCTCGCACATTCGTAAAGTGGCGCACGCCAGCTTCGTCACGCCACGAGTAAATTTCTCCCCACGCTGTGCCAATCGGCAACGCGACCAACAGGGCCACAATGGCAACCTGCTTCATCGGGATCATTCTAAGGGGAACGGCCGCACCCGCGCAAGGCAGGCTGTACCTCGAGGAGCAGTCGCGCCTTCTTTGCTTCAAAAAGCAGCTCTCGTTGGGTCCACAACGCGCAGCGGGCCAGCGGAGAGCAGCGGTGAACCGGCTTCTTCGTCGGGCTGCGCAGTGTCGCACACACCTTCGTAGGTCAGAAGCAAAGGCAACCAAGCACTGCATCGGGCTCGGCACGGCAACGCGCGGGACAAACGTTTCGCCGCCAGGAAGCAGGCGCAGGTCGGCGCCGCACTTTACGAGAGCTTCGCAGAACTCCGGCCGCAACACCCTCACAAGCAAAGTTCTGCAAGTACAAGAAGTGGGGCATGGGTAACCCTCCCGCCAGCCCTTCACATCTTCTCCGCATTTGTGCTTTTCAATGGCGCGGTAATCCGTTAACCGAAAGACGCATGGGACAAGATTCGTTGGCTCCAGGGTTGCTGTTGGCGATGCCGCAAATGGCCGACCCCAACTTTGCTCGGACGGTGGTGCTGTTGTGCCGTCATCAGAGCGAGGGCGCCATGGGCTTGGTGGTCAACCGACCAACGGAAGCAACAGTAGCGGAGGTCGTTTACTTCGACCCACCGCTCAAGGCCGATCGCGCAGGCATGAAGGTATGGGCTGGTGGGCCAGTGGAACCTCAGCGAGCATGGCTACTCTTGGGCTTCGACCCCGGCGAAAACGAGGCGGTGAGTATTGCTCCGGGCATCTATCTTTCTGCCTCTACCCGCGTGTTGCGTACCATCTTGGAAGACGAGCCAGAGCGCGCGCGCGAAGCGCGCTTTCTCGTCGGCTATGCCGGTTGGGGTGGGGGGCAACTGGAATCGGAGCTAGCAGCCTCGGCTTGGTTAACGGCTGAAGTGAATCGGGACCTTATCTTTTTCACCGACGCAGACGTCATGTGGGAAGCCGCCATCCGCACCCTTGGCATCGACCCATTCGCATTACAGCTAGGCGGCGGGGTGCACTGACAAAGCAGCGGGCGACTGATTTTTTTCCTAGGGTGTGGCGGATGGAGCTGTTGGCCGGCAAAAGGGCGCTTATTCTCGGCGTCGCCAACGACCATAGCTTAGCTTGGGCAATTGCTCGCGAGTTTCACCAGCAAGGAGCGACACTTGCCTTGACGCACGCAGGAGAGGCGTTCGAGCGGCGGGTGCGGCCTCTGGCGGCAGAGATTGGGGTGGAGCTTGTCTGGCCTTGCGACGTGTTGGACGACTCCCAAGTCGCTGCGCTGAGCCAGAATTTGAGCTCGGTGTGGCCACAGGTGGATGTGCTCGTTCACGCAATCGCCTTTGCGCAGCGAGAGGATTTGAAGCAGGACTTTTCCCACACCTCGCGGCAGGGGTTTCGCCTTGCTTTAGAAGTCAGCACCTATTCCTTCGTCCAGTTGGCGCAGGCATTCTCCGGTCTTTTGGCCCCGGGGAGCTCGTTGTTGACCCTTACCTACTTTGGTGCCGAAAAGGTCATCCCAAACTACAACGTGATGGGCGTCGCCAAAGCTGCGCTCGAGGCGTGTGTCCGCTACCTGGCGGCGGAGCTTGGGCCGCGTGGTGTGAGAGTCAATGCTGTATCCGCTGGACCAGTACGGACCCTCTCGGCTGCAGGCATTGCAGGCTTCCGCGAAATGCTTCGCCACCATGCCGAACGGGCTCCCCTACGGCGAAACGTCACCCCGGAGGAAGTCGCCAAAGCTGCGTTGTTTCTGGCTAGCGACCTGGCCTCGGGAATCACGGGAGAAGTGCTACACGTGGACGCTGGCTACAACATCATGGGTTTTTAACTCTCGAAGTTCCGCCCCACGTCGGACACCCGTAACGTGCATTTCCAGTTCTGGTCAATCTCATGCGTAAGACGAGCATACACTCCACCGTGGCCTTGATTCGCTGAGGAAACACAACCGTGCGACCGATTCTGTTTACGATCGGTGAGTTTTCCGTGCCCAGTTTCTGGGCCATGGCATTTCTGGCTTTCCTCGCGGGCTTCCTGGTCGTGCGGAGCGAGGCGAATAGACGCGGCCTCGGGCAGGACTTACCGTACGACTTTCTTCTCTACGCCTACGTTGGTGGCTGGGCTGGAGCACGCCTGTTCCTCATTCCCACCGCTTGGGACCTGTTCCGCAGTGACCCAATTGCGTTCTTGCTCAGCGGAAGCGGCTGGGTGTGGTATGGCGGGGTAGCTGGCGGAACTGTGGCGCTGTGGCTTCTTGCCCGCCGCCGGGGGCTGCCTTTCCTTCTCGTCGCCGATGTTTGTGCACCAGCTTTAGCCCTAGGGCTCGCCATTGGCCGGATTGGCTGCCAGCTCAGCGGCGATGGAGACTACGGAGTACCAACTTCACTGCCTTGGGGGATGAGCTATCCGCATGGCGTTGTACCCACCACCGAGCGCGTTCACCCTGCCCCGCTCTACGAGATGCTTGGTTCACTTGTTCTTTTTGCACACTTGTGGCGACGACGCCGTCACGCGCAGCCGGGGGAAATTGTTGGCCGCTATCTCGTCTTCGCCGGCGCTCTGCGCTTTGGTATTGAGTTTATCCGAAGGAATCCCGCCTGGCTTTGGGGACTAACGACCGCACAAGCCTGGAGCGTAGCGCTTGCTGTACTGGGCGGGTGGCTATGGTGGCGCGGGGCGACCAATGGGGCCGCGACTTTCGCGGAGAAGAGCGACCCCAGCACAACGGACCACCGTGGGCCGACCAACGAGGTCGGCCATGAACGCTTCGACGGCGACAGCAAAGGCGAAATTTGCTAGGCGCTTCGGCTCATGGAGTTGAACGTACGCCTAGACAAGATCGAAGCTCGGGTCCTCGGGGTGCTCATCGAGAAAGCGCTCTGCACGCCTGAGTACTATCCGCTGTCTCTGGCAGCAGTCACTGCGGCTGCCAATCAGCGGACGAATCGTGACCCGGTAATGGATCTGGAAGAACCGGAGGTTCTCCAGGCATTGGAGTCTCTCGCAAAAAAGTTTCTGGTGCGACGGCTGTGGCCAAGCAACAGTCGCGTCGAAAAGTTCGCCCACAATGGCAAGGACGCCTTCGGTCTCGAGGCGGGCCCACTAGCGGTTTTGGCCGAGTTGCTGCTGCGGGGAGCGCAAACGCCGGGAGAGTTACGAACGCATGTGAGCCGGATGGTGGCTGTTCCCTCTTTGGATGCTTTGCACGCGATGATCCAACCTCTCTTGGATCGTGGGTTGGCACAGCGGCTGCCGCCGTTACCGGGCTCGCGTGCAGAGCGGTACGCGCACACTCTCTCCTCCGAAAAGCAATCGGCCGAGGTCCACGCACAACAGGAAGAGGATTCCGCTGTCACCTTGCGGGCGCAGCTTGAGCAACTCGAACTGCGCCTCGCTCGCGCCGAACGCCAGATTACGCGACTGGCGCAGGCAGTGGGTATGTCCTTAGAAGCTCTCGCTCAGGCTGGCCGCGAACCCTCGGAGGAAGATGAGCCGCGCTAGGTTGCTGACCTTAGGTTGAGTTCTCGAATGCGACGGAGGTATCGCCCGCGATGACCGAAAAATCCATCACAACCGACCGCACGCGCCAAGCGTACGAGTGGATTCGCGCCTTGAGTGAGATGCCACACCGCATTGCGGGCTCGCTCTACGAGCGGCAAAGCGCCGAAATGGTGGCCGACTGGCTCCACGCAATGGGCTTTGGCGATGTGCATCTCGTTCCCGCCCGCGGTGGTGCACGCCCTGGGTTGGCCCTGGCATTACACGCTGCGGTGGGTCTTCTCGGTGTGGTGTGGGGTGGCGTCGTCGGCATTCTCCTGGCCGTGTTGGCTGCCTATTCGTTTTACCAGGAACACGTGCGGCGCAGGCCATTGCTTTCGCGACTCCTGTCCCGGCCGGATTCGGTCGACGTCATTGGTCGCCACGGCCCGCCCCAGGGGAGCCGCAAAGTGGTGCTTACGGCTCACATCGACACAACGGAAGCCGGCATGGTCTTCGCCCCAGGGCTTGCCAACCTTTTCTCTCGTTGGAACCAAGAGCGCAGAGTCGAGACGAATCCGGTTCCATTTCCGCCGCTCGCTCTCCCGTTTTATCTGCTGGTGGCCGGAGCGCTTGTGACCACCGCTGAATGGATGGGGGCGCACGGATTCTGGTTTTCCTTGCTTCGCCTAGCCACTTGGCTCGGTTTAGCCACGGCGACAGGATTGGGGCTACAGTGGGCGCTGTCGCGCCCGACTCCCGGCGCGAACGACAACGCCTCGGCGGTCGCTGCCATGTTGCTCGCCGCCGAGCAGCTTAAGGCCGAGCTGCCTGCCGATACGGAGTTGATCGTTGTCGGAACTGGAGCTGAGGAGTGCGGATGCGGGGGCATGACCGAGCTTTTAGAGGGCTATCGGCACTGGGATCGGGAGCGAACGTACTTCATCAATTTCGAGTGCGTGGGCGGGGGAGAACTCCACTACGTCGTTAGCGAAGGGCTGCTGGGGCGCGTGTACTATCCACCCGAGCTGCTGTGTGTGGCCCAGCGGGTTGCATCCACCGGGAAGTTCGGCACCGTCACCCCGGTTCATCTTTTGGCCGGCACCGATGGCCACGTCCCTGCGCTTAAGGGCTACCCTGCACTCTCCGTCATCAGCCTCGAGCCCAACGGTGTACCGCGCAACTACCACCAACTGAGCGATACGGTGGATCAGGTGGACCTCGACACAGTGGTGCGGGCCGCTGATTTTGGGGCGGAAGTTGCACGGCGCGCGCTTGGGTAGGGTCTGCGCATCGTCTCCTGCATCCGGGGCTCATGCGAGTCATCGCTGGCAAGGCCAAGGGTCGCAAGCTCAGCGCGCCTCCGGGCCTGTCGGTGCGGCCAACAGCCGATAAGGTCAAAGGTGCGTTGTTCAACATTCTCGAAAGCCGCGTACAACTTGAGGGGGCGCGGGTGTTGGATCTCTACGCCGGCAGTGGAGCGCTTGGAATCGAGGCCCTAAGCCGTGGGGCGCGGGAAGCAGTGTTTGTCGAAACTACCCCAAGTGCCGCGCGCGCCATTGCCCGGAACTTAGAGCGCTGCGGCTTTACGGCGCAGGCGAAAATCATGCGGTGTCCTGTGGAAAAAGCCGTTGCATGGCTGGAGGCAGCCGGGGAAAAATTCGACGGCGTCTTGGCCGATCCTCCCTACGGGAAAGGTCATGTCGGCTGGCTGCTACGCACGCTGGCAACTAGCACGATTCTCGTACACGGCGGTTGGCTTGCCTTAGAGCACCACGTGGAAGACGAGGGCGTACAGGATTTTCCGCCACTGCGGTTGATTCAGCAGAAGCGCTATGGAAAGACAGCGCTTGCCTTCTTCTGGAAAGCCATGCCTTCAAACCATCCTTCTCACTCGATACTCAAGGCGGTCTACGCAGGCTCGTTCGATCCGATCACGAACGGCCACATCGACATTGTCCGCCGCGCGATCGAGATCTTCGACCAGGTGATCGTGGCAGTCGCTGGCGTAACGACAGACCCCAAAAAAGGCGGCGCTCTGTTTACCGCCAAGGAGCGCGTGGAAATGATTCGGGAAGCGTTTGCCGACGTGCTCGATCGTGTGGTGGTCGATAGTTTTGGGGGGCTATTGGTGGATTACTGTGAGCGGGTCGGTGCGCGTGTGATTATCCGGGGGCTGCGCGCAGTGTCCGACTTCGAATACGAGTTTCAGATGGCGATGATGAATCGGCATCTCAAACCCCATATTCACACACTCTTCTTGCCGACGAGCGAAGCCCACTCGTACACGTCATCCCGCCTGGTGAAGGAAGTGGCCGCTTTGGGGGGCGACATTTCGGGCCAGGTCCCCGATGTGGTCCGGCGTCGTCTCTTGGAGAAACTTGGCCCCTCGCGTGGATGAACTCCATTCGCTAGACGGGCGCGAGTTTGCCTTTCAAGCTACGTAGAGGAGTTCCATGCAGTTAAGCGAGCGGGTCAAGTGGGTCAAACCGTCGGCAACTCTCGCGGTGACGGAAAAAGCCGCAGCATTACGACGGCAAGGCATCGAAGTCATCGATTTGGGTGCTGGCGAGCCAGACTTCGATACCCCCGAGAATATCAAAGAGGCTGCACGCCGAGCGTTAGCTCGGGGGGAGACGAAATATACGCCCGTCGGAGGAACGGACGAACTCAAGTCCGCAATCGTCACCAAGCTGGCCCGAGACAACGGCCTTCAGTACGGAAAAACCGAAGTGATGGCGAACTGTGGCGGCAAGCATGCCCTGTTCGTTCTTTTCCAGGCACTTTTTAACGAAGGCGACGAGGTGCTCGTACCAGCCCCTTACTGGGTGAGTTACCCGGACATGCTTGCACTTGCCGGGGCGCGTGCCCGGATCGTCTTCCCGCAGGACCGGGAGAATTTCAAACTTCGACCCGAGGACTTGGAAGCTGCGCTCACTCCGCGGACGAAGGCCGTGATCTTGAACAGTCCGAGTAACCCCGCAGGTGTGGCTTACTCGCCGCAAGAACTCGATGCGCTTCTGGAGGTACTCGGCAAACACGAATGCTGGATTATCTCCGACGACGTGTACGAAAAAATGGTTTACGGGGGTTTCGTCCTGGGGCAAGTTTTGAAAGTTCGGCCCGAACTACGCCCGCGCACGGTGATCTGTAATTCCGTCTCGAAAACTTACGCCATGACCGGCTGGCGCATTGGCTATACTGTGGGCCCTGCCGAAGTCATCAAAGCCATGACCACCATTCAGGGGCAGATGACTTCGAACCCGTCTTCTGTAGCGCAAGCGGCCGCCGCTGAGGCCCTGGCCGGCAACCAGGATTCCGTGCCTCGGATGATGGAGGAGTTTGGCAAACGCCGCGATTTTGTCGTGGCCCGGTTGCGGGCCATCCCCCACATTCGTTGCAACGAACCCCAAGGCGCTTTTTATGTCTTTCCGAACGTGTCCGCGTACTTGCGAAAGTCCCAAGGGCCGAAAACCGGAGATGAACTCGCCGCTTACCTGATCGAAAAGGTGCATGTCGCCGTTGTAGGCGGAACGGACTTTGGGTACCCGGACCACATCCGGATTTCCTACGCCAATTCGTTGGAAAACCTGGACGAAGGCCTTCGTCGCATTGCCTCCGCCTTGGCAGAGTTAGGGCCGGTAGCGTAAGGCAGCGCTCCTGGGGCAGCGCCGACTCCTTCCTCTCCGCTTGAGCATCTCGGGAAACTGGAAGCGTTCCTCAGGGAGCTAACGCTACGCAACGGGCCAGCCACGGCTCACCCGACTTGGCCTAGTCGCTTCGCTCGCTACGACCCAGCCCTGAAAGCGGTTCTCCTTGCTTCACGGCCGGGAGATCGGTGCACTCGCGGCCACGGGTACGAGCGCCAAGCGTGTGCAGGGGATTTAACGCGCGCAGCATGTTCAGGCCGCCAGCTTGGTCGTGGCGCGGTAGTCGCCCTATACTGCTGGGACTTTCCGTCAAAAACCACGCACTCTTGTGCATTCTCTGAGGCACCACGCGTCGGAGCCCGGTCCGCAACAGTGGCCCGTGCCCCTGAGATCCGTGTCAATCGCGCGGAGGAAAACTGCGGGCGGCAACGGTAAAGACAAACAGTTTCGTCTCTGGCCAACGCCAAGCATCAACGGGCAGGCCAGCCTTGCGGCACAAGTGTTCGAGCATGGTCGGACGGTCCCAGCCCTGATCCACCGCGACCTTCGGTAAAAAGACCGCCCGTGCAAGCTGATGAACCAGGACAACGCCGTGGGCACCAATTTCGATGTGTTCCGGGCTCGGTACCTCCCGCAGAGGGGAAAGCAGTGAGACCTCGATCGTCAGCCGGTCAACCTCCTCCTCCCGTAGCGGCGGGAAACGGTAATCCTCGAACGCCGCAGCCACTGCCATGCGGGGAACTGCCCGGTGCAAGGCCTCACCATCGCTTAGCGTGCCGACACAACCGCGGAGCTGGCCATCGTAGTACAATGTGACAAAAACCCCTGCACGCTGTTGCAGGCCCTCAGAAAGGTCCTGCGCGCTCGGCGGCGCTATTTTCCCGAGCCAGGACCTTATGGCCTCTCGCGCCAACCGGCCCAGCGTATCCCAATCGTTCTGCTGGAGGACCAAGGGGACTGGTTCAGCGGATTCAGACATCATCAGTAGTGTTGCGAAACGTTCTCCTCTGCTTTCGCCAGATTACCGTTACTTCTTGCGTGTGCAATGGACTTTTGCGATAAGCCGCGAGTTTCCTAGCGTCACGCCTGCCAGGATGGGTGTGGTGCAAGAAGGGAGGAGGGTGATCGTGCAGGCCTTCTTGCCCAGCGCCCCGCTGGTTCAAAACACGACCAAAGAGAGGGTGAAGCATCGATGAGCAAGACGATCATAAGTTGGATTCTCGGGGTTCTGGCGGTCGGTGTTGCCGGGCTAACACCGGCGCCGGGGCTAGCGGCCACGCCTCAGGCCCATGGCGAAATGCACTTAGTGCTTCCGGACTTTACCACCGTGCATTTCCTGGGTTTCAGTGGCCATACCCTGCTTTCGCTTGGGTTGATCATTTGCGCTCTCGGCTTCCTGTTCGGACTGATCATTTATCAGCAACTTCGAGGCTTACCCGTTCATCGCGCCATGCGCGACATCTCTGAGCTCATTTACGAAACATGCAAGACCTATCTGCTCACGCAGGGCAAGTTCATTCTGATCCTGGAATTCTTCATCGCGGTCATCATGGCGGTTTATTTCTACCGTGCTTTCGAGGGCGATGTGCTCAAGGTGCTAATCGTCCTGATTTTCAGCCTCGTCGGCATCGCGGGCAGTTACGGGGTGGCGTGGTTCGGCATGCGGGTGAACAACTTTGCCAACTCTCGCGCCGCGTTTGCTGCTTTAAAGGGCAAGCCGTTCCCCACTTACGAGATTCCGCTCAAGGCGGGGATGAGTATCGGCATGGTGCTCATTTCCACCGAGCTGCTGATCATGCTCATTATCTTGCTGTACATTCCCGCGAGCTTTGCCGGCCCTTGCTTCATTGGCTTTGCCATTGGCGAATCGCTCGGCGCTTCGGCCCTTCGGATTGCTGGCGGAATTTTCACCAAGATTGCCGATATTGGCTCAGACCTGATGAAGATTGTCTTCAACATCAAGGAGGACGATGCGCGAAACCCTGGCGTTATTGCCGACTGCACTGGAGACAATGCTGGGGACTCCGTTGGGCCATCGGCTGATGGCTTCGAAACCTACGGTGTCACCGGTGTCGCCCTGATCACATTTGTTCTTCTCGTTCTCGGGCAGGATCCCCAACTGCAGGTCACTTTGCTCGTTTGGCTCTTTGCCATGCGCATCATGATGATCGTGGCCTCAGGCGCCTCGTACCTCCTCAACGAGGTGATTCAGAGAGCTCGCTATGGGAACGCAGATCACATGAACTTCGAGAAGCCTTTGACCTTTCTTGTCTGGCTCACCTCGATTGTCTCGATCACGCTGACGTACGTGGTTTCCTATGCGCTGATTGGCAATCTCGGCACTGGCAACTTATGGTGGCAACTCTCCACGATCATCAGTTGTGGCACGATTGCGGGGGCTTTGATCCCAGAGATCGTCAAAGTGTTTACCTCGACCGAGTCGGGGCACGTACGCGAGGTGGTCACCGCATCGCGAGAGGGCGGTGCCTCGCTGAATATCCTCAGCGGTCTCACCGCGGGTAATTACTCGTCCTACTGGATGGGAGTTGCCTTTATCGTGCTCATGGGCCTCGCCTGGATCGTGAGCGGAGGCGACCTGCATGCCGCCATGCCTGCGGCCACTGCTGACATGACGGCACCCGTGTTTGCTTTTGGGCTCGTTGCCTTTGGGTTTCTGGGGATGGGACCCGTAACGATCGCTGTTGACAGCTATGGTCCCGTGACGGACAACGCCCAATCGGTCTACGAGCTTTCCGTCATCGAGAACATTCCGAACGTGCGGGAAGAGATTCAGAGAGAGTTCGGTTTTGTACCGGCGTTCGATCGTGCCAAGCAGTACTTGGAGGAGAACGACGGGGCCGGAAACACCTTCAAGGCCACGGCGAAGCCGGTGTTGATTGGGACTGCAGTCGTCGGGGCAACGACGATGATTTTCTCGATCGTGGTGGCGTTGACGAACGGCCTGCAACCGGAGCACCTGGGCAAGCTCTCATTACTCAATCCACCCTTCTTGCTCGGTCTCGTCGCCGGAGGGGCTATGATTTACTGGTTTACCGGCGCCACGACGCAAGCCGTGGTAACGGGTGCTTACCGTGCCGTGGAATTCATCAAGGCCAACATCCGATTGGAGGGCGTGGAGAAGGCATCGATTTCCGACTCCAAGCGGGTTGTGGAGATCTGCACGCAGTACGCACAGTCGGGAATGTTCAATATTTTCTTGGCCGTGTTCTTCACCACTCTCGCCTTCGCCAGCTTGGATCCGTTTTTCTTCGTAGGTTACCTCGTTTCCATCGCACTGTTTGGCCTCTTCCAGGCAATTTTCATGGCTAACGCTGGCGGCGCCTGGGACAACGCGAAGAAAGTGGTGGAAACGGAGCTGAAGGAAAAAGGCTCCGAGCTTCACGCTGCAACCGTGGTTGGCGACACTGTCGGCGACCCCTTCAAGGACACCTCCTCTGTGGCCATGAACCCGGTGATCAAGTTCACGACCCTGTTTGGCTTACTGGCGGTGGAGCTGGCCGTCACGCTGTCGTGGGGGTTGACGCGATTTCTGGCCCTGGCCTTCTTCGCCGCCGGCGTGACGTTTATTTACCGATCCTTCTACGGCATGCGGATTAAAAGTGGCTCCGCGTAACAAGCACCGGGCGGTGCAAGTAGCGGCGCGGTGTGGCCGGGTAAGCCCCGGGGTATTCCTGCATCCTTCTGATGGCGGCTATGCCACCGGCCTCCCAAGGACGGTGGCATAGCCGGCGCGTGCCTGTAAATCGTGACCTCCGGCGGTAGCAACCATCCCTCGGCCTACCGAGCTTGCACCCCGTTTTCGACCAACTCCAACAGCCCACGGATCGGAATTGCCACGTGGTCCGGCCGGAAACGCAGTTCTTCCTCCAGGGCTAAAAGGCTTCTCTCGATCAAGCTAACCGTAAGCAACCGCTCGAGGTCTTGCTCATTGTCTGGTAGCAGTTTCGTATCTGCCATGGCCTGCAAGTACGCGCGGAGAAGCGACGATCCAACCCAGCGTTCCCAAACGTGCCCCCAAGGTTCCAGCCTCGGTACATCCTCTGGCCGAAGCACCCCGCTACCCGCTGGGCCGTACAGGATGCGGTCGACCGCAAATTCGAACGAACGCAACATCGTTGCCACATCGCGGAGCGGTGTCCGCTTGATCCGTGCCTCCAAAGGGGACCGTGTCGGGTCCCCAGCGAAGCCCACGATGTAAACGTCTTTGCCGGTATGCAGCACCCGGCCTAAGTGCAAATCTCCGTGGATACGGATCCGCATTCCTGCCGTGCGCTCGCCAACAGCTCGCTGTGCGATTTGCAAGAGCAATTCGCCACGTTCCAGCAAACGTGCTCCGTAGTGCCGTGTGGTCTCGGGGAGCTCGCTCATCTTCTCTTGCAGCGCGACGGCTACACGTCCCCACAAGTTCCGCAAGCCTTGATAGAGCGAGCGTTGATACAGACTCGTCAGCGGCTCTGGTGCAAAGTCTGGGTGTTCCCCGAGCGCCGCCAGGGCGCGATGCAGTTGGGCCATGCGGATACCAAGTAGCCGTGCTGTCTCCAGGTAGGCGCCGCAGACTTCGAACACGAACGCGGGCGGAGTTTGCCGCGCTAAGGCAAGAAAGCCTGCAGGCGGCACTTCTGGCGTCGTGGCACCGCGCTCGGCAAGCACCTGATCGAAGTACTGCTTCAAATGGTCCACCGTGTATGCCCAGAGATCGCTTTCATGAGGGATGTACTCGTGCATTGCCGCCAGGGTCAGTACATCGGTGTTGTTTCGACGGTACTCCAGAAACCCAGCCAGGGCTGGAACGCGCAAGCGCTCGGCGGTGTCCAACAACATTTGGCCAATTTCCACCTCGGGGTGAACCCCAGGAAACGGCTCTCGGTAGAGCTTGACCCTAACTTTTCCTCCAGCCACAAACCCCGGATTCCATTGGGGCACATGACTCGCCACGGGGAAAATCTGCGAGGCTTCTCCGGTCAGTTGGCGGAACACCCGTGTGTGCACGGGGGAGAGCTGGCCTTGTTCGCCGCGAATTGGGCGCCGCCTGGCCAACACCTCCACGAGCGCCACGCCTGAGCCAACTTCCTCTCCGCACTCGACGATTTCGCCCTCCAGCGTGGACCCGCGCTCCTCCCATTGCACTCGTGCCAGCACCTTGTCCGGAGGTGCCGCCGTTCCTTCTGGACCTCCGGCGACAAATCGTACCACCAGCGTGTACCATTCCCGCTCCCCTGTCCCTCGCTCCACCCGCACCAACAGCAACACCAGAGGATTCTTCGCGTCCGCCAATTCTATGGCATCCTCGATCGTGGCCCGCAGAATCCGTTCTGTACGCCGTCGGAACCAAATCTGCCGCGGAAGGAAATCGGCAAGGGCGCGCTCGATTTGCTGGCGTGCCAGATCACGGAAGGCCTGCGTCCACGATCCGCGCACGGCGAGCACCGGAACGACACGCCGCGTGAGCCCGATCTCCACTGGCCGTTCCTGTTTCTCCAAGGAAAACCAGTAAAAGGAGTGTGGACCGAGGGTAATTCGGTACGGGCCGGCCTCGATTCGGGGAAATCGGGTGCGGCCAAACACTTCGATCAGATCGCGATCGCGAAACTCCCCTAAACCGAGTTCGACGGACTGCACAAAGCGCGAGAGATTGGCCACAACGAGGATCTGCTCCTCTTGGTACTCACGAACGAACGCGAGCACCTTCCGGTTGTCTGCAGGGAGGAAGCGAATCGTGCCTCGCCCGAAAGCGCGGTAGCGTTTACGTAGCGCGATCAACCGCTTCATCCACCACAGCAAGGAATGGGGGTTGCTTTGTTGAGCTTCGACGTTGACGCTCTCGTAGTGGAACTCGGGATCGACGATCACCGGCAGGTAAAGGCGCTGCGGGTTGGCTCGCGAGAAGCCGGCATTACGGTCGGCGCTCCACTGCATGGGGGTACGAACGCCGTTGCGGTCCCCCAGAAAAATATTGTCCCCCATGCCGATCTCGTCGCCATAGTAAATGACCGGCGTTCCCGGCAGCGAGAACAGCAAGGCGTTCATGAGTTCGATCCGACGGCGATCCTTTCCCAGCAGAGGTGCCAGACGCCGACGAATTCCCAAGTTGATCCGAGCCTGAGCATCGTGGGCGTAAACGCGGTACATGTAATCCCGTTCCTCGTCCGTCACCATTTCGAGCGTAAGCTCGTCGTGATTGCGCAGGAACAGCGCCCACTGGCAGTTTTCCGGGATTTTCGGCGTTTGCTGCATGATGTCGATGATGGGGAAGCGATCCTCCATGTGCAGAGCCATGAACAGCCGCGGCATGATGGGGAAATGGAACGCCATGTGACACTCGTCACCGCGCCCGAAGTACGCCGCGGCATCCTCGGGCCACTGATTGGCCTCGGCAAGTAACATCCGGTCGCTGTACCGAGCATCGATATAGGCACGGAGCTCGCGCAAAAATTCGTGGGTTTCTGGAAGGTTTTCGCAAATGGTGCCTTCCCGTTCGAAGAGGTATGGCACCGCGTCGAGGCGCATGCCGTCCACCCCCAACCGCATCCAAAAATCCACGGTGCGCAGCACCGCGCGGCGCACCTCCGGGTTATCGAAGTTCAAGTCGGGCTGATGCGCATAAAAGCGGTGCCAGTAGTACGCCTTGGCCACCGGGTCCCAACTCCAGTTGGAAGGTTCGAAATCCTTGAAGATGATCCGGGCTTCCGGGTAACGTTCTGGCGTGTCGCTCCACACATAGAAGTTCCGGTACGCACTGCCCGGCGGCGACTTCCTGGCTCGCTGGAACCATGGGTGGCGATCGGACGTGTGGTTGATCACCAATTCGGTCACCACGCGGAGACCCCGTTGGTGCGCGGCCTTTAAGAAGGTCTTGAAATCCTGCAGGGTGCCGAAATCGGGGTGAACGTTCTGATAGTCGGAGATGTCGTAGCCGTCGTCCCTCATCGGCGACGGATAAAAAGGAAGGAGCCAGAGAGCGGTGACACCAAGGTCCGCCAGGTAGTCCAAGCGTTGGATCAGGCCCCGAAAATCCCCGATGCCGTCGGCGTTGCTGTCCTGAAACGAACCGACGCGGAGTTCGTAGAGGATCGCGTCCTTGTACCACAATGGGTCGCTTTGCAGCATGCGAGAAATTCGCTGGCAAAAGAGTTACGTTTGCGCAAGGTCCGGCAAACGGTTGCGCCCACGGATTAGCAGGCATAAGTTCTTCGCGATGCGTGAGCTGCCGTTTTCCCCGGTCGACACGTTGGAGAGCACCGAGGAGTTCCCCCGCTTCTGGACGCGGGAAACGCTGCACCAGGTCGTCGAGCGGGTGCTCCAGGGGTACAAGCTCATCGTGGTCTCGAATCGCGAGCCTTACGTACACCGGCTGGAGGGCGGCCACGTAGTTTGTGAGCGGCCGGTGAGTGGCTTGGTCACCGCTTTAGAGCCGGTCATGCGCGCCAGCGGTGGCACTTGGATCGCCCACGGTAGCGGTAATGCCGACCGCGAGGTAGCAGACGCCGCTGGGCGAGTTCCCGTACCGCCCGAGGCGCCGAGCTACACCTTGCGCCGTGTGTGGCTCAGCAAGGAAGACGAGCAAGACTACTACTACGGTTTTGCCAACCAGGCTCTTTGGCCTCTTTGTCATATCGTCTTCCAGCGTCCCGTCTTCCGTACCGAACACTGGAACGCTTATCGACGCGTCAACCGTCAGTTCGCCGAGATCATTTTGGACGAGGTGCGCGACCTGGCCAGCATCGTACTCATCCAGGACTATCATTTTGCCCTCTTGCCGCGCATGTTACGGGAGGCGCAACCACGCTTGCTCATCGCGCAGTTCTGGCACATCCCTTGGCCGAACCCAGAGGCGTTTCGGATCTGCCCTTGGAGCGAAGAAATTCTCGATGGTCTCTTGGGCAACGACCTCCTGGGTTTTCATATCCGCTACCACTGCCAGAACTTTCTCGAGACCATTGCCGCCACGGTAGAAGCTCGGGTCGACGAGGAACAGTCGTGCATTACCCGCCGCGGGCGGACGACATTTGTCCGTCCGTTTCCCATTAGCCTCGATATCGACGCGATTAGCGAAGAAGCACGATCGCCCGTGCTCGCGGAGCGAGCCGAGGCTTTGCGGCGCGAGCTTGGCCTTCATGGTCAACGCATTGTGTTAGGAGTGGACCGGATCGACTACACGAAAGGGATTCCCGAGCGACTGCGGGCGTTCGACCAGCTATTGCAAAGCCACCCTGAACACCGTGGTCAGGTGACTTTTGTCCAAATCGGCGCCCCGAGCCGCAGCCGCATCCCGACGTACAAGGCGCTCGCTGCCGAGCTCGACAGCTTGGTGGCCGACATCAACTGGAAGTACGCCACGGATCGCTGGACTCCGGTGATTTACCTCGACGTGGCGCATTCTCCCCAAGAGGTCTTGGCATTCTACCGCCTCGCAGACGTGTGCGTCGTCAGCGCCTTGCACGACGGCATGAACCTCGTGGCAAAGGAGTACGTGGCTGCCCGGCCGGACTTGGATGGCGTGCTGGTTTTAAGTCGCTTCACCGGGGTGGCACGGGAACTCGAAGAGGCACTGCAGGTCAATCCTTACGCCGTGGACGACCTTGCCCACGCCCTGCATTTGGCACTCACCATGGATGCCAGCGAGCGCCGGGCGCGAATGGCCGCGTTACGCGACACGGTGGCACGAAACAGCATCTATCGGTGGGCCGGCAAGATTGTCAGCGCGATGGGCCGCATCGCCGCACGGCGAAGGTTCGAAGGAACGCTGTGACCGAGCCGCTTCAAGGGGAGGCGCGGAGGAAGCTTCTAGCCACGCTGGAGCAAGCGTTTAGCCTGTTTTGTTTTTTCGACTACGACGGAACACTTGCCGAAATCGCTTCGCGCCCAGAGCTCGCCAACCCGGTGCAAGGTACGCGGGAAGTTCTCCAAGCGTTGGTGGACCTCCCACGGGTACATGTGGCCATCGTTAGCGGACGGCGTGTAGACGAGGTGCGGAGGCTACTCGAAGTGCGCGGTGCTTATTACATCGGCGTACATGGTGCGGAACTACTCGGCCCGACCGGCGAGCGATCCACTGTGCCCGGCCTCGCCACGGTTGAGCCGTGGCTGGACCACGTGCGGACACGGTTATCCGCCGACGTGCGCCAGCTCCAGGGAGTTTGGCTCGAGGACAAACAGATTGCCCTCGTTTGCCACACGCGCCTGGCCCCGGCTGCGGTGCGCCCCCAAGCTGAGCGAATCGTTTTGACACTATACGAGGAGCTTCAGCGCGCGGGCGCCCCGATTCAGTTGCTTCGCGGGAAATGTGTTTTCGAGTTCCGTCCCGCTGGTGTCGATAAAGGAAGTGCGGTGGTGCAGCTCTGGCAACGAACGGCCGCAGCGGCATTGCCCTTGTACGCTGGAGATGACGTCACTGACGAAGACGCTTTCCGTGCGCTGGAAACCTCGGGGGTTACGATCCGCGTGGGGTGCAACGTGTCCCCGACTGCCGCACGTTACTGCGTGGACACACCCAAGGACCTGCTGGCCTTTCTCCGGGAGCTGTTAAAGGCGAGGGGCAAGCGCGCCGCCTCGTGAGGGAGCAACAATGAATTCTCGAAATCTTCAGGCTCGGCTTGCCTCACTGTTAGGGCAAGAGCATGGCTCGTGCGTACAAGGCAAGGCTCAGCGCCACAAATAAAGTAAGCAGGAGCTTGGTCATCGCGCGAATCCATTGGAACGGCGTGACCGTCGGATCGACGTCCTTCAGGAGAAAAGCGAAGGCGACCACCGATTGGGCGCAACCAATGTGGGTCCAGCAACCACCCAAGGCGTAGCCGGCAATTTGCGCCATCGA
>BEIG01000033.1 GCA_002898795.1 bacterium HR30
CGGGGCAGAAGATTCGCAAGGAGGTGGCGGCGCTGGCGCGGAGCCAAGGGGTGTGGCAGTTCCTGAACGGGCGTAGCCAGCCGCCGCAGAACGGCGGGGCTCAGGCAAAGAGTTCGTAACCCTGGCAGCGGCTGGTGGTTAAAGGCCGGCGGAAGCGCCGGCAGCACACGCATTGAACCACAAACTCATCTGCACACTTTCGCCCCACACATTGCCTGTCGCCCAAGCTGCAGGCGATGGTAACCCGCACCAGTCTTGCGGGTAGAGACGCAGGCCCGTGCCACACCTTTTCCACTCCGCCATGGTTGCTTTCTCTCACGGCTTGGAGCCTTGCATGTTGCTGCAACCAGCGCGGTGGTGCGAACGCGCAGGAGCCACAGAAACGTGAGTCCGCCGCCGTGGGCCTTGGCAACGTGAGGCGTATCCTGTCCGCGCAGCGTGTGCCCTAGTTACCCTCTCCCTCCCGTTGGCCTACATGCCCCGGACGTTTATGGGGCATGCCTCTTTCGCGGGGATTGGGTGATCACGTGCCGTGCACTTCTAAAGGGGCCAGGCGTCGTCTCGCTACTAAGTTGCGTGGCAGATGCGGGAACCACCGTGCGCTTCTATGACCTGGGCGTATCGCGGGCTCGCGTGCCACCGGGCTCTTTCGCCCTTCGGCCCCATGGCATCAGCGGACGCACCGCCAGAGACCGCTACCATGCACGGCGTCCGACCGCCTCGCTCAGGTGTTCCAGGCCGTCGCGCTCGAGCAGCCGGGCAAGTCCGCGGCAAAGCGCCGGAACGATACCCGGCCCCTCGTAAACCAGCGCGCTGTAAATTTGCACCAAGCTCGCTCCGGCTTGAATCTTCTCGTAAGCGTCTTCGGCAGAAAACACCCCGCCTACGCCCACAATCGGCACTCGTCCTTCAAGCTGCCGGAAAAACTGCCGGACTACTTGTGTAGCCCGTTCGCGCAAGGGTGCGCCGCTGAGCCCTCCTTCCGGCATGGGCATGGCCCGGTGAGGGTCGCGCGCCGTCGTCGTGTTCGTTGCTACCACAGCAGCCACTCCAGCCGAACGCACGACGTCCGCCAGCGCCACAATGTCGTCCGGGGACAACTCTGGAGCTACCTTGACGAACACGGGGCACGGATGCTCTATCTTGCCCGCCTTCACCAACCGGAGGTTTTCCGTCTGGAGACGATCCAGAATACGGGATAGGTGGTCAGCTCTTTGCAGTTCCCGCAGGCCAGGTGTGTTTGGTGAACTGACGTTGATGCAGACGTAATCGGCAAGAGGTGCCAGCAGGCTAAAGCTCGCAGCGTAATCCTCAGATGCTCGTTCCAACGGTGTTGCGCGTGACTTGCCGATGTTGATCCCGAGTGGAATCGGGCTCTTGCAATAAGCCAGCTTGTTGGCCAGGTCTTCCGCAACTTTTGCGGCCCCTCGATTGTTAAATCCCATTCGATTCACCAGCGCCCGTAACTCTGGCAAGCGCCATAAGCGTGGCTTTGGGTTACCTGGCTGTGCTTCAGCGGTGACCGTACCAAGTTCCGCAAAACCAAACCCGAGCAGGGTCCAGACATGGGGCACTTCTGCATTCTTATCCAGGCCAGCAGCCAGTCCAATGGGGTTAGGAAACACCAACCCTGCAACCCTTTGCTCCAGACGTGGGAAGCGCATCGGCGAAAGCCGCGGGCGCAGCCGACACAGGGAGAGTTCGACCGTTCGAAGTAGAACGAACGTCCAGTCGTGAGCCCGTTCCGGGTCCAGTGCAAATAAAGCCGGACGCGCGACCCGGTACGCAAGCCTCAACATGCTCGGCAGACCAGGGTTCATCCGGCAACACTACTTTGGAGCCACGGCTGGCGACGGCCAGCCGGCGGCAAAACTAGCCGAAGGATCGCCTCGTGCTCGTACTAAGTTTCTCCGTTTCTTCAACAAATCGATGAGCGTTTCCCCTGGCGGGCCAGGTCGGTTGGAGGTCTCAAAGATCGATATCTTTCATCCCCCGACGCGGAGCTCCCACCAAGCACACCATCTTCCCTTCGGGCGCGCGATTTTCGTGCAGCAGTTGGTGAGTGTAAGGAATTTGCTCGAAGGAATAAGTTTCTGCCAAACATGGATCGATCTTGCCTTCGATAACAAGCTGGTTGAACGCGTACGACTGCTCGTCGTTAGCAAAGTGCGAGCCTTGGAACCGCTTTTGCCGCATCCAAAGGTAGCGCAAATCAACTACTGCGTTGTAACCAGTGGTTCCCGCACAAATCACCACCATACCGCCCGTATCGCAGACGAAGATGGACGTCGGTACCGTATCTTCCCCGGGGTGTTCGAACACAATCCGCGGGTTGCGCCGCTCGCCCAAAACGTCCCAAATTGCTTTCCCAAAAGCGCGGCATCCTGCCAGCCATTTGTTGTATGCCTCGGTATCGGTCCAGTGTGGCATCTGCCCCCAATGGTTAAAGTTTTTCCGATTAATCACCCCCTTGGCGCCAAGCTTGAGGCAGAAATCTTTCTTGCGATCATCGCCGACCACGCCGATCGGGATGCCTCCTTGAGCCTTCACGATCTGAATGGCCATACAGCCCAAGCCGCCTGACGCACCCCAAATCAGCACCACATCGTTAGGCCGCACGGTATGTGGAGGCCACCCCATGAGCATGCGGTACGCAGTAGCCCCCACCAAAGTCGGCGCCGCGGCTTCTTCCCAAGTCAGGTGTTTCGCCTTGGGCATGCACTGGTGATCCTGCACCTTAGCGAACTGAGCAAAGCTCCCCCAATTCGTCTCGTAGCCCCAGATGCGGAACGAGGGGTCGAACATGGGGTCCTCCCCACGTTTAACCGCCGGGCAGTCAGGATCCCACTGCCCACAGTGGATGACCACGCGGTCGCCAACCTTGACGTTCTTTACGTTACTGCCAACAGCCCAAACGATGCCGCTGGCGTCGCTTCCGCCGATATGAAAGTCGCTGGAATCCAGTCCTGCCTTCTGGCGGGCTGCAATGACGTTGACCGGTATACCAAGCGCTGCCCACACGTTGTTGAAATTAATGCCGGCCGCCATGACGAAAACCAGGACCTCGTTGGGCTTGAGTTCTGGCACCGGAATTTTCTCGATTTGAAACGCTTTGGTCGGCTCCCCAAAACGTTCGGCCCGGATCACTTGGGCGTACATATACTTCGGCACGACCCCGAGCGGCGGAATCTCGCCAATTTCGTAAACTTCTTTCGCGCTCATACCGCCTCCTTGAATTGTTCCTGTGAGAAAGAAAATTGGTGAGTTCGCCGCCTTATGGCGAATGCCCGCCGGGAAAGCAACCGAACCTTCGGACGGACGCGGTGACACGGACGCCGCCCCTGTGGACAAACCTGCGGCTTCTCTGGCAAGCAATCACAGAGTTAGCTTCATCATGTTCGAGGAGGAACGCCAGGAATGGAGCAAATTCGCTTCGACGACATCGAACGGCTCAAAACCAAAATCAGCGACGAGTTCGGCCCTTGGGGTCCGGAGGTTGAAGTGACTCAAGAAATGATCAACCGCTTTGCCGATCTCACGGGCGACCACCAGTGGATCCACGTGGATGTCGAGCGCTGCAAGC
This sequence comes from bacterium HR30, assembly GCA_002898795.1. GTDB lineage: Bacteria > Desulfobacterota > Binatia > HRBIN30 > HRBIN30 > HRBIN30. The sequence continues at coordinate 3,584 of BEIG01000033.1, forward strand.
GTGAAAGCCCCTTCAAACAACCCATTGCACACGGCTTCCTCACCTTGAGCCTCATCCCGCGCCTGCGTGCTCAAAGTAATTTTCAAATTGTCGGTTACGGCAACGCGACCAATTACGGCGCGGATAAACTTCGCTTTACCGCGCCCGTGCCAGCCGGGTCCAAAATCCACGCGCGTAGCCGCATCGTCGCTGTGGAGGCTAAGCCATCGGGGACCCAGGTGACAACGGAAATTCATGTCCACGTTGTCGGGCAGGAACGGCCCGCTCTAATTTACGTCATGCATGTTCTCTATCACCCGCCGGTGAAAGGGTAGTTTGCGTTTCTTGCGCTTCCTCGAGGCCATTGCAGCAACGATAGGCTGGCTTGGGCGCTGGCGCTACTGTGTCCTTTATTGTTTCGTCGCCACGGCTCTGGCAGCAGGCTGTGAGAAAACCGGCCATGGACCCCACGCCGGTTCCACGCCATCTCCAGCATTGGTGAAGCAGGAGGCGGCGCTGTTCGAACCGTGGCTACGCTACGAAAGCGAGGAGCGGCAGCGGGATCCACAGTGGCGCGATGCGTATATCGACGCTGCGCTCGGCCACCAAGTGTTTCAAGTGCCCCCAACTGGGGTCCCGAGAGCAGTTGCCCAAGCTCTTATGCTCGACGATGACAAAGTGTTGTTTTCGAGCGGGCGGAAACTGTGGGCACAGGAGTTGGAGTTCGTTCCGGGCTTTGCCGGGAAGATCTGCTTTCTCCATTCGTTTTTCTGCTTCAAGGAGCTTTTCCGCGTGAACTTCGCCCTCGACGGCGTGGCGCAGCCCTTATTCGAGGATCAATTCCACGTCAACCGCTATCCGAGCCATACATCGATTCAGTATTTCATCGGCCCCGTTGTCGTACACGAGCGCAAGTTCATTACGGCCGATGACCGTGCTGTTGCCGTCTACGTGGCGGAATCGCGCGATCAACGTGCACACACCCTCTTGCTGGAAGCCGACGTTGCCTACGTGCCCATTCCGAATTCGAGCCGCGAACCGCAACTGCCGTTAATCGGCGCGGGGGAGTTCCAGCAAAACCCTATCTTTGCCTACCTCGACGCCCCTGGATTTGCCGTGAACGGCACGGCGCGGGTCAGGGCGAGCCGCGAGCTGGCCGTGCCAGCTCAAGGGCAAAGTGCGCCAGCCGTGATTGCGGTTAGTTTCGAGCCGCGAGAGCGCGACCGGCAGGCGGTGCTGCCCGCAAACGTTTTCGACACTCACCGGCAGGCCGATCAAAAGTGGTTCGTGGACCACGTGCCATACTTCGACTGTAGCGACGAAGGCTTCAAGCGCATGTGGTACTATCGTTGGTGGCTCGTTCGCTTCAACATGACCGAGGCGGATACGCCCGACCTGTCCGGCTATCGCTTTTACGAAGGGAAACTAGGCTTCGACAATGCCATCACGTTCGCGGTGCCGGTGCAAATCAAGGAACTCACCTACATGCGGGATCCTGAATTTGCGCGTAGCCAGATCCGCAATGCGTACCGCAATTTGGCTCCGAGCGGCGCGCTCGTAGATCCCCCTGGGAGCCCATATTGGCATGAGACTTACTCTCATTGGGTGGCAGCCGCCGTCGAAGAGTTTCACCGCGTCCATCCGCTGACCGTTGCAGAGCTCCGCCAGCTTCTACCGGAAATGGCGCGAGACGTGCGGGCCTGGGTGACTTCGTTCGATCCAGACGGCGATGGCCTTCCCCAAAGCGGCCGGCCGAGGATCACCGGATACGACCTCGACATTCTCTCCTACTGGTTCTTCAATGGCTTACGGCTACACCCGCGACTCAATCCGCCGGAACTCGAGCGGGTAGACTTCGCGAGTTTTGTTTACGCCAACGCCCGTGCAATCGCAGCGTTAGCCCGATATGCCGGCGAACCACCGCTAGAGCGGGAGTTCGAAGCGGTAGCCGAAAAACTCCGTGTGGCCGCGTTACAGGCTTTCTGGGACGATCAGAGTGAATTCTTTTACCCGCGCCGAGCCGATAACAACGCACGGATTCCCATTCGCGAGCTGCATGGCTTTTTCCCGTTCCTTACGGCTTTGGCGCCAAACGAATCGCGCTATACGGCGGCGCTCCGCTACCTCGTCGATCCGAACGAATTCTGGGGCCGTTTTCCGCCGGTCATCACGAGCCAAGCCCACTACCGGGAATGGACTTGGGAAATGGATGGGCTGACCCGCAACATCGCTCCTCATCCGATCAGCATGGGAGGGCGTTTGGTTCTCCAAGTACTGCGCCGGTACGGCAACCACCCGGTCACGCCAGAGCATTTCATGGATTTAATGGAACGGTACAACCAACTTGTCTACCCTGGCGTGAACCCCTACGACCCGTATTGGCGGCCCAACGTTCACGAATACTACTCTCAGTGGGAGCCCTACCGTCTCTCGCCCCGGCCGAAGCCGTCGGACATTTCCCACGATTTTCACTCCATGTACCTATCTCTCGTGGTGGAAGGGGCTGTCGGCTTGGTTCCGAGGGCAGACGACTGGATCGAGCTCGACCCGCTGGCGCGACGGTGGGAGCACTTCCTTCTCGATCGCCTCCGCTACCGTGGTCGCGAACTCACCATTGTGTGGGACCGGCCCGACGGGAAGAAAGCCTACCCCCAGTTCGAGGAAGGCTTTTCCCTTCTTGTCGATGGTGCCCCTGCGTTTCACCGTGCAGACCTTGGTCACGTCCTGTACAACCCGGCTACCAAAGAGTTGCGCGAGGCTGACGAGTGAAGGCTTCACCCACTACCCCGCCGGATCCGCCACGGGCGAGAGTACCCACACCGGTTGTGGAACTGCACGAGGCGCGGGGGGCTTCCCGCAGTCTCTCGTTGCTGCGTGGCGCGTTTGGACGGGTCATGGCGGCAAACTTTGCCTTTTTTCTGAACTTTGCCTCGTTCTTCTTGCTTCCGCTCTTTGTCAAAGAGCTCGGCGGATCGGAATCGACCGTGGGTATGGTCATGGGTTGCGGGGGCTTGGCAACGCTCGTCACTTTGCCCCTAGTTGGGCGGTGGATCGATCGTCTCAGTCGCCCCTGGCTGTTCGCGACAGGTTCTTTTGCGATGACGCTTGCAGCAGCCGGTTACCTCTTGGTGCACGACACCGGCGCGTTGTTGTTCTTCCTACGCCTGGTGCAAGGGGTTGCGTTTGGTGCGTCTTTCACAGCCGCAACGACCCTGGCGGCGAGTCTTGCGCCACCCGACATGCGTGCCCGAGCACTTGGGTGGTTCGGCGTATCCACGTTGCTGACCCATGCATTAGCGCCAGCGCTGGGCGAGGAGTTGATCCACCGCGCTGGATTTCCGGCTTTATTTCTCGCGGCAGCAGCCTGCTCCTCGTTTGCTGGATTTTGGATGATTCGAGTCCACGACCCACTTGTTCCGTCGACGTTGTCCGGGGCAGTGGGTCGACTGCCAGCCGCGCACTATCTTCTCGGCGCCGTCATGATTTTCTTCGGGATGGGATTTGGTTGCGTGACGACCTATGCGGCTAGCTTTATCCAGGCTGAGCATCTCGGGCGCGTCGGTGCGTTCTTTACCGCATACACGGCTTGCGCCATTGCTGTGCGCATTTTCGGAGGCAGTTTGTCCGACCGTTGGGGTCGCACCGTCGTTGTTCTTCCGGCCTTGGTACTTCTTGGAACATCGATTTTCGCCTTGGCGGTCGTGCGCAGCCCTTTGGCGCTGGTAACGACTGGCGCGATTTTCGGCCTAGCCCAGGGCATGGCGTACCCAACCTTGCACGCATTTCTCGTAGATCTCTCACCCGCGCCGGTGTTGGGAAAAGCTCAAGCGTTATTCAATGGATCGTTTAACCTCGGGGTCATGAGTAGTGCGTTTCTTTTTGGATTGGTGGCCGATGCGTGGGGTCAACGCCCCATGTTTGCCCTGGCAGCGGCAACTCCGTTCGCGGCAGCTCTCTTGTTTGGCCTTGGCACGAAGATCGTCTCGCAACGGAGGTTCCACCAATGGTAGACGGGCGACACCCCCGCTTCCGCGTGGGCACTGCCTCGTGGACCGATCCGTCACTCCTCGAATCCGGTTTTTACCCGCCCACGGCAACCACCGCTGAAGCGCGACTTCGCTTTTACGCGCAGCATTTTGACACGGTAGAAGTCGACTCCACCTTCTACGCCTTACCCAATGAGCGCAATGCCTATCTGTGGGCACGGCGCACCCCGCAAGACTTCGTGTTTCACATCAAGGCGTTCGCGCCTCTTACGCAGCACCCGGTGGAGTACCGGCAACTTCCGCGCGCGCTGCGCGATGCATTGTCGCCCCCGCTACCCCAAAGCGAGGCAGAACGGGTCAAGCTTCCGCTTGGCGATGCCTTGGACCTTTGTTTTTCCATGTTCGCTGGGGCACTGACGCCGCTTCGGCGGGCTGGCAAGCTCGGTTGCTTATTGTTCCAATTTCCACCTTGGTTCACGGCCACAGAAGAACACGAGCAGTACATTCGATTGTGTCGCGAGAAGCTGGCGGGGTTCATGATCGCGGTTGAGTTTCGACATCGCAGTTGGTTTGCCGAACGAACGGGGCGCACACTGGGGTTCTTGCGGGAGCACCAGTTGGTCCACGTGATTCTGGATGCGCCAGAAGCTCCAAGCCTACCTAAAACTCCCTTCGCGACCACCACCGCCACAGCCTACGTGCGGCTGCACGGGCGTAACCGCGAAGCTTGGTTCGGGCGCCACGAGCGGGCTAGCGAACGCTTTCGTTACCTCTACACAAATGCCGAACTACAAGAGCTAGCGGAGCGTATCCGTGGGTTGCACGATGCCGAGACCGTTCATGTGATCTTCAACAACTGTTACCGGGATTATGGCGTACGCAACGCCCAGACCATGGCGAAACTGCTAGAGGAGCGGACCTAATGCTGCGTTGGCGCTTTTCGAGTGGATTGCTCCTTGGGCTGGTGTTGGGAATGGCGTTGGGCGCCGTGCTCGTCAGCTTGGTTCTACCCCCGCCGCCGCAAGACTCGCGACTGCAGTTCGAGGTCAAGGAGCTTAGCCGCCGGTTGGAGAGTGCCAACGAGGCACGGGCTAGAGCGGAGAAACAACTCGAAGAGTTCTCCCAGCTTGCCGATCAAATGACGAAAAGCTTCGCTACCCTCGAGCGCCGCTTCCAAGAGATGGAAGCAGAACTCGCCCGGCTAAAACCTGAGGAACCACAATTGGAGGCGACACCCACGGCGCTTCGGCTCGAAGCCACGGCAAAGCCTGAAACCGAATAGCGCCTGGGCGAGAAATCGGGCTTGCCGCGGCCAGGTGAGAAGCGGGGCGTTCCCGAACTCGGCGGGTATTTCTCCGCTAGATGCTCGAACGGATCCTCCACCATCCACCGGCCCAACACTGCCGCCGCACGGACCCCACACCTGGCAAGCACAGCGATAGCGCTGCAGCGTGCTTGTCCGATTCAGAGCGTGCATTGCCTTGGAGACGTCGAATCGGAAGCGCCCACAGAGGGGCCGTAACGCCGCTGTGGGCACAGCCCGAGCCGCGATGATGAACGCGCGGAAAGCAGCAGCCGGTTGTTACGGTCGAGCCTGTAGACAATCCGCCCTAGCCGGTGACCCCGCCTACAAGCAGGCTGCCGGTTGCGGTGCCATGGAGCGCCGCACAAGGCTACGCCAGTTTGGCAACACGAATGCTGTTGGCGCTCGCTCGCCATGCTCCATGTTGTGCAGTCATGGGCACACAAAGCCCGGAATGACTTGGCAAGCCGTATCCGTCTTGCGATTGGTCGGACCACCTGATAACTGGGGCAATCCATGACTGCTCGGGTCGTCGAGGTTCGATGGTTTCGTCCTGCACAACGGCGCCGTTTACACGAAGAAGTTGCAGAGCAGCTCCGCGACGCCATTTTGGAAGGTCATTACCGAGCCGGGGACAAACTCCCTACCGAGCGCGATCTGGCCACGCGGTTTGGCGTTAACCGCACTTCGGTTCGTGAAGCCATCAAAATTCTGGAAAGCTGGGGACTCGTCGTGGCTCGGCAGGGCGACGGAATCATCGTGCAGCCACTGGTTGAAGCCTCACTGGATTTGATCGGGCCGATGATTTTTCGCAGAGGTCACATCGACACGGACCTGTTGCGGGAGATGCAAGAGGTGGTTTCCGTCGTCTTGTACGAAATGGCCCGTGTGGCAGTGGAGCGAGTGCAGGAAGAACATTTGCGGGAACTAAAAAGCTGGCGCAACCGTTTGGCTGATGCAGCCCTCGCGCGCGAAGAGCGTTTTGCTGCAGCCCGCGCCATCATGGTGCTGGTCGCTGACATCACTGGCAATCGTGTCTGGCAAATGGTCGCTCGGCGTCTTCGCAACATGCTGGCGTCGGAGCCTTTGAAAGAAACGCGCGAGCGGCTCCAGCTCGACCCTTCACCACTAATTCCGCTGATTGATTCCTGTGTCGAGGCCATTGAAGTCGGCCAGCCCAAAGAAGCCGTCGTACGACTACGCGAAGCGCTGCGCTTTTTGGGAGAATCGTCCGTAGGACTGGCCTCTGGTGCAGTTACTTCATCGTCATTGCCGAGAAGGAGGAGGAAAAACGCATGAGTGACTTTCAAATCCAGACATCCACGCAAGAGCCCCCTTTGGACGCGGCCCTCAAGGTCATCTACCAGTGGAACTACGACCCGGAGGTGGAGGAACTCCGCAATTTGTACCACAAGGCCCTAGAGGCGCAGTGGATTGCGGAACGGGAGATCGATTGGGACCGCCCCATCGACATGGAAAAATTTGCCACCACTCCGATGGGCACGGCACTGGACATCGAAAAGTGCTCTTATTGGCGCTCGCTTCCGGAAGAAACGCAGTGGGAGCTCAAACGACGCATGGCAAGCTTTCGGCTCAGCAATTTTCTGCACGGCGAACAAGGTGCACTGATGGTGGCCGCGCAACTGGTGAACGCCGTGCCCCACACCGACGCCAAGTTTTACGCGGCGACGCAGACCATGGATGAGGCGCGCCACGTCGAAGTTTTCGCCAAGTACATCAACAAACTCGACGAGGTACGCCCCATTGCCCCCGCGTTGAAAATTATCCTCGACTCCACGCTCGCAACTGACGACTGGATGAAAAAGCTCGTCGGCATGCAAATCGTCGTGGAAGGCCTCGCACTGTACAGTTTCCGCGAGATGCGCAACCTTACGGAAGAACCGTTGCTCAAAGATCTTCTCACCTACGTGGCGCGGGACGAGTCGCGGCATCACGCTTATGGCGTCCAATATATCTCCCGTTGTGTACCTTGCCTCAACGACGCCCAACGGAGGGAGTTAGAAGACTTCGCTCTCGAGGCTGCGCGCACCTTGATTGGCTCGCGGACCCAGCAAACCTTCTTTAGCGCGCTGCTGGCGCTTTGGTCGGAAGTGGGTATCGACCCGGCCGAGCTATTGACCAGTGTCCAACGCGAGCGCGAGCAGCTCCTTCGCGAAGACATTCGGCCTGGCGGGCGCCTTGGGCCTGTTCAGGGATTCGTCATCCCCACGCTCCGGCGGTGCGGCCTTCTAAGCGAGCGGGTTGCCGCGCACTTCCATAGTTTCCTCCGCGAGAATTTTACCAGCCGCGTGGTTGGGGAAGACGTGCAGGAGTTCTTGCGCTTGTTGCCTGACATTCCTGAGGACACGGCCGCATGGGTTCTCGGACAACTCCAGTGAGGCAAGCAGGGGCGCCGTTCCACCCTAGCCTCAAGCAGGTAACGCGGCTGCGGGCTACTTTCCTGGCCGTTGAACCGGAACGAATTGCCGTGGCTCTCCGCTCCCCGGCAGGCTCACTCTTCAAAGTTGGGACCGCGCATTTCTTGGCGTCGGGGAGTTGTTCCGGGTGCAGTAGGTGGTAACTTTGTGGCATGAAAAACTACGCTGCTGCAACATTAGGCCTGTGCCTGGTGGCTTTTTCGACCACCCAAGTGGCCGCCGCATCGACGCCAACGGTAGGAAGTAAAGCGCCCGAGTTCACCGCAACATCTACCGCAGGTCCTCTCTCTCTCAGTGATTTGCGCGGCTCCTGGGTCGTGTTGTATTTTTATCCCAAATCTTTCACTCCGGGTTGCACGGCCGAAGCCGGCTCTCTTCGCGACGGTTTCGAGTCACTGCGAGAGTTAAAAGCCACGGTCGTTGGTGTCAGCACGGACGACCTCGCCACCCAGCGCGAGTTTAAAGAAAAGCTTTCCCTTCCCTTCGAACTGATCGCCGATCCCGACGAGCGCGTGGTGAAACTCTACGGTGTGGAAGGGTGGCTGGGGATGGCACGGCGCCGAACCTTTGTCATCGATCCCCAAGGGACCCTGCGCGCCGTCATCGAGGATGTGGACACGCGCAAACACGCCGAGCAAGTACGGGAGCTTTTGCAACGCTTGAGGGCAGAAGCACCGCCTACGCCATAATTGGAATCACCCGAACCCGTAGCCCGCAGAGATTTTTTCTCTGCCACCACTCGAACCGGCCGCACAACGGTTCTCGTATTCCGGCAGCCATGGTCCCTCGCCATCGGCCGGATTACCCAGCCGGGGCTGCCCCATCGCCTGCAAAGCGCGCCGCGAAGGCAAACCCAACGCTCAGCGTTGTGTCACCGGGCGAAACACCAGGAAGTACTGGTAAGGCAAGAAGTCGGGCGCATCGGTCAGAGTAAACCCAGCCTGCCTGGCCTCTTCAATCACCACCTCGCGCTCGATTTTGTGCTCCGGAGGTGGGCCCACAGGCAACTCTCGCTTGTGGTAGTCGATGACCACAAGACGCCCGGCCGGTCGGAGCGCGTCACGTAAACGTTCCAGGTAACGAACACGCTCTGGGAAGTGGTGGTAGGTATTGACCACGAGCACCAGATCGAACAGGCGCGGTGGCAGCCGGGGATCATCGAGTGGTGCGAGAACAGGAACAACGTTTCGCAGTCCGTCACCACGCAGGTGTTCATTGAGGCGGTCGAGCTGGCGCGGCTCGACGTCAACTGCGAACACGACGCCCTGTGGCACCGCGCGGGCCAGGCGCCGGGTGAAGTAGCCGGGGCCCGAGCCCACATCGGCGACCCAAGCATCAGCGCGGAGTTGAAGCACCGCGATCACTTCATCCGGCCGCTGCCAAGGGTCGCGGTCCGAAGACTCCAAGTGACGAATGTAGGCTTCTACGTCGGCAGGCCCGTGCAAGTCGCGATTTGCGTGGGCGCGAGGCCCGTGACCACCGCGGCAAGGCGAGCAACTCGACAGCGTTAGAACAACAAGGGCCGCCAGGCCGAACACAACCGCTTTCATCCAGCGCACGGTATGGTCCCTCGTATCTCCTTTTCGCACCCCGGGCAACGCCGGTGAGAACGTGTCCGCCCGGGCCTTACCCTCCTGCGCTAGCGCGGACTACCGGTGCTCCCGAATGGCCCCGACGTACCGCTCCAGCAATGCCTGCGCCTCGTTGCGCTGACGCACTTTGCCATCTCGCTCGGCGATTGTGATCGCTTTCTTCAGAAGCGCGACCGCCCGCTCTCTCTCTCCACGGTCGAAATACAACTGCGCCAACTCGATGCGCGCCCCCACTGCGTGATCAGGCTCGAGCGCAATAGCTTTGGTCAGGCACTCCTCAGCCTTCCGCTCACTTCCCCCAAGCAGCCTGGGTAACTGGCGATACAAGCCGCCCTTGGCCGCCAAAGCATCTGCATGGTTCGGGTTCAGTTCCAGTGCTCGGTCGAGATCGCGGTTCAATCGCATCAGGTTGAGCGGATTGGGCGAGGCTCCGTCCAGCAGCAACAGTCGACCTTTTGTAGCAAATCGGGCGAAGTGAGCATCGGCGTTCTGTTCGTCCAGCTCCAGTGCCGCGTTAGCCAACTCGAGACCCTGCTGATAGAGCTGTCGCTTAGCGTTGGGATCGGTGGCGTCTTCCGCTTGCTTGAGCAAAGCAATGGCACGTGCCGCCAGAAGCCGCGACTTTTCCGCAGGCGATTGTTCAGCAACCAAGGCTGGCACGCCAGAAGGGCCCCGCTCGGGCTCGGCCCTGGTCGCTCGGACACGGCCAAGCGCAACGCCAACAAAGGCGATCACGACCGCAACAACCTGAACACTCCGCATCATAGTCCGAGCATCGTGTGACTCACTCGTCTAACATGCGCGCGCCGCCGCTGAAACCCGTCTCTCTGTGGCCACTACCGACTGCTCGCGTTGACCTCCTTCGCACGCCAGCCGTGCGAAGGCTCGCCTCTCCTCCGAGCCCCCGGAATGGGCCATACGTTCGAAGCATGAGGGCCAATGCCTTCCAACTTCGGCAAATCGCCGTCGGCCACGGCAGAGCAAGGCAAGCTGGCGTCCGAAGCACACCCGCGGTCTGCGGCCAAGCTTTAGAAAACCCTACGCTCGTGATAGCCTTCTCGACATTCTCGCCGCCATTTCTCGGAATATACGGCCAAGGTCGCGCGCCATGGGAGCTCAAAACACGGAAACCAACGCTGCTTGGCATTATCACCGCGTCACAAGCCACTCTTGGGAAAGCATCCAACGAGGCGGACACACGCTGGATTGGGCGAACTACCCGAAGCCCTTTAAGATTTACCGGAAACTACCGACGCTGCCGCTTCCGCGCGATTGGACACCCTCTTCCGTTCCACCCCTTGCAGGGATTTTGGACGACGGGAGTCACTTCGACCCTAAAGCACGGCTAGATCTGAGGGCACTATCCCGCCTGCTTTTTCTTAGCGGGGGCGTCGTTCGTTGGCGAAGTTTTGGCGACATGCGGATGCCCTTCCGGGCAGCAGCTTGTACTGGAAACCTGCATCACATCGACTTTTACGTTATTTGCGGCGGCGTATCTGGACTTGATTCCGGCATTTACCACTTCGATCCGCAGGACTTCGCGCTTCGCCCTTTGCGGCGTGGGGACTTTCGAGCGAATCTGTGCTCTGCCGCCGCCGCGCCAGACGAGCTGCGCGACGCACCGGCGTGGATTGTTTGCACGAGCACGTTTTGGCGGAACGCCTGGAAGTACCGTGCACGCACGTATCGTCATGCATTCTGGGACTGTGGCACGATCCTGGCCAACTTGCTGGCCGCAGCAGCCACTGCGCAGTTGCGTTGCCGCTTGCTTTTAGGTTTCGTGGACCGCGACGTTAACAGGCTTCTCGGTGTCGACGGCGAAAAGGAAGCCAGTCTCGCCCTCGTGGCCCTTGGTGCTGGAGCCCCAGCGGCAGAAAAAGTTCTGCCGGTGCCCCCGCTGAAGCTGGAAATCGAACCGTACTCCCGACAAGAAGTGGAGTATCCAGAGATTATCGCGATGCACCGAGCCTCCAGCCTGAACGATCCCGACGAGGTACGAGGCTGGCGTCGCGGGGCAACGCAGCTTTCGTCGCGGGCAATCGAGGCAACCCTTACGCTCCCGACCCCACCCCTCCAACCAACGGACAGTATCGAAAAGGTCATTGCCCGGCGTGGATCGACTCGCAGGTTTCGGCACGACTCGATTTCCTTGGAAACATTTGGGGCGGTCCTACGTGCCGCGCGCACCAGGGTTCCTGCCGACTTTCAGATTTCCGCTCCGCTTACGGAAACTTACGTCATCGTGCATGCCGTGACTGGTCTCCAGGCCGGCGCGTATGTTTCCAACCGTGACGGCACGGGGTTGCTTCCGCTCTTCCACGGTAACTTCCGCCACCGTGCCGGAGGGTTGGCCTTGGGGCAAGCCTTGGCAGCGGACGCTGCGGCCAACATCTATCATCTTGCCGATTTGCACCGGGTACTTCCTGCACTAGGCAACCGAGGATACCGTGCCGCACAACTCGAGGGCGGAATCGCCGGTGGCCGGATTTACCTGGCTGCATTCGCGTTGAACATCGGAGCGACGGGGCTGACGTTTTTCGACGACGAAGTGACCAGCTTCTTTTCCCCACACGCAGCGGGCAAAAGCGTGATGTTTCTCACCGCAGTGGGATTGCCAGCTCGCCTCAACGTAAAACAAAGACCACGCTAGCCCCCTACCCAAAAGGATCAAACGTTGAAGCGAAAGTGGATGATGTCGCCGTCGCGAACCACGTACTCCTTCCCTTCGAGCCGAAGTTTGCCTGCTTCTCGGACTTTCGCCTCGCTCCCCAATTGGATCCAGTCATCGTACGCGACGACCTCTGCGCGAATGAAGCCCCGCTCGATATCACTATGAATCTTGCCGGCAGCCTTGAGCGCTGTGGTGCCACGGCGAATTGTCCAGGCGCGAACTTCGTCCTCGCCAGTGGTCAAGAAACTAATGAGATCAAGCGCCGTGTAGGCCATTCGGATAAAGCGATCGCGCGCTGAACTGGCTAGCCCAAGGTCCGAAAGGAAAGCGGCCCGATCTGCCTCGGGCAATCTCGAAATTTCCATCTCGATCTGGCCAGCCAGAAGGATACCGGGAACTTCCTCCCGCTCCAACCAGGCTTGCACCTCAGCCGGCATGGGATCGCGAGCGTGTTCCTCGGCTACGTTCAACACGACTAGGAACGGCTTCCGCGACAAAAAACCAAACCCAGCAAGCTGGGTCGCCTCTTCCGCGGTCCATTGCTGGCGCCGTAGTGGCAGTTCGGCCTCCAGGGCTTGCTTCAGCCGCTCCAATAAGGAGCGCTCTCGCTCCTTGCCTTTTTCCTTCTTGAGCCGGTCCAAGCGACGCTCGACAAGCACAAGATCGTTCAGCAACAGCTCACTCTTAAACGTTTCGAGGTCACGAAGCGGCTGCGGTGGTTCGCCACTTAGGGGATCCGGAAAGCCGCGCACTACCTGGACCAGGGCATCCATCTCCCGCATCTGCGCGACCATCGATGGCTCCAAAGCAGTCTGCGAGCGGGCAACCGACGATGGGGGGAAGTCCACGAACACAATTTCTGCATAAGTCACCTTGCGGGGGCGAAACCGACGTGCCAGTTCGTCCACGCGCGGATCTGGCACCTTGATCGTGCCCAGGTGTACGGTACCGGGCTCGGCAAAGGTGCCCACCGGAACGTCCTGCCCACTCAATGCGCTAAAGATGGTGCTCTTCCCGCTGCGCGGCAGCCCTACGATTCCAACTTTCATCGCGACAGCGCTTTCTGCAACTCGTTTCTCAGTCGGACTTCGGGCGCACTTGGCCGGCGATCTTCAACCGCAAAGCATTGAGCCGAATGAACCCCTCGGCATCTGCCTGCCGGTAGACGGAGTCCGCCTCGAACGTCGCGATGTCCGGCCGATACAGAGACCGCGGCGCTTTGCGCCCTACGACCCACGCGCTGCCTTTGTACAACTTCAAGCGAGCCGTGCCGGTGACCGATTTTTGTGCCTCGTCGATCATGGCCTGCAACATTTGCCGCTCGGGGGAAAACCAGTAACCGTAGTAGACCATCTCCGCGTAGCGCGGCACCAAGCTATCCCGTAAGTGCATCACCTCCCGGTCGAGCGTAATCGATTCCACCGCCCGGTGGGCAAGATGCAAAAGCGTACCGCCTGGCGTCTCGTACACGCCCCGGGACTTCATCCCCACGTACCGGTTTTCCACGATGTCCACCCGACCCACACCATGGCGGCCTGCAATCTCGTTCAAGCGTGCCAGCAGTTCGGCGGGAGCGAGCCGCTCTCCATTCACCCCGACCGGGTTTCCCTCTTCGTAGTCGATTTCGACGTACTCGGGCCGGTCGGGCGCTCGCTCCGGAGATACCGTGAGCAAGAACATATCGTCGTAAGGCTCGCGCCACGGATCCTCGAGAATACCGCCCTCGTAACTCACGTGGAACAAGTTGCGGTCCATGCTGTACGGCTTTTCCACCGTAACCGGAACGGGGATCCCGTGCCGTTGCGCGAATTCGATGAGTTTCGATCGTGAATTCAAATCCCAAATCCGCCAGGGAGCGATCACGCGGATTTCAGGACGAAGGGCATAATACGTGAGCTCGAACCGCACCTGGTCGTTTCCCTTGCCCGTGGCCCCATGAGCCACTGCATCCGCTCCCTCGGCCACGGCAATTTCGATCTGTCGCTTGGCGATCAGTGGTCGAGCGATCGACGTGCCGAGCAAGTACCCGCCCTCGTAAACAGCGTTCGCGCGGAGCATCGGAAAGACAAAGTCTCGCACGAACTCCTGGCGCAGGTCCTCCACGTAGACTTTGCTAGCCCCCGTCCGGGTGGCCTTTTCCCGGACTGGGGCCAACTCCTCACCTTGGCCAAGGTCAGCACAAAAGGCGATGACCTCGCAGCCGTACCTATCCACCAACCAGCGCAAAATCACCGAGGTATCCAAACCCCCGGAATAGGCAAGAACGACTTTCTTCGGCTGCTCCATGTTTCTTGACCTCGGCAAGCTTCTACATCGCTAGCAGTGAGCACGGCGGTGCAAATTGTGTTGCACCAACCACACAAGAATCGCTTTTTGCACGTGCAAACGGTTCTCCGCTTGATCGAAAACGATCGATTGTGGACCGTCAATGACCTCGTCCGTAATTTCCTCTCCTCGGTGAGCGGGTAGGCAGTGCATGACGACAGCCGTCGGCTTAGCCAGGCGGAGGAGTTCCGCATTCACCTGGTAATCGCGGAAGGCGCGACGCCGTTCTTCGGCTTCGGCTTCTTGACCCATGCTCGTCCACGTGTCGGTGTAAATTACATCGGCATCGTTTGCCGCCTCGGCCGGATCATGACCGATGCTGACGCGCGCCCCTTCCTTCCGGGCCTCAGCCACTACTTCTGCATCGGGTTCGTAGCCTCGCGGGGAGGCCACCACCAATTGGAAGCCGAATCGCGCCGCCGCATTGATCCAAGAATGGGCCATATTGTTGCCGTCCCCCACGAAAGCAATCCGCAGTTCCGGCAGATTACAGCCGCGTTCGATCAAGGTGAAACAATCCGACAGCACCTGGCACGGGTGGAACCGGTCGGACAATCCGTTGACGACGGGCACCTCGGCGCAGCGAGCCAGTTCTTCCAACGTGCGGTGATCGTACACGCGTGCCATGATCGCGTCCACCCAGCGGTCGAGATTTCGGGCGGCGTCGGCCACGGTTTCCCGCTTACCCAACTGGATATCCGACGGGGTTAGATACACAGCATGGCCACCCAACTGAAACATCCCCACCTCGAACGTGACATGCGTTCGCAAGCTAGGCTTTTCGAAAATCATGGCCAGGACGCGGCCGCGAAGCAGCGGGTGAGGGCGTCCCTCCTTCCAGTCTGCCTTCAGTTGCTGCGCCAAGCTGAAGATCTCTTCGAGCTCCACGCGCGACAAATCTCGCAAAGTCAAGAAGTCGCGCTTCATGCTGCGAGCACCTCGTCCAAGATTTCTACCGCTGCATCGACTTCTTCCCGCGAAACGATCAGGGGCGGCGCCAAGCGAATCACTCGTTCCGCTGTTGCATTGACAATCAGTCCTCGCTCTCGGCAAGCATCGACCACGGGGGCTGCAGGACCGTCCAATTCCACTCCAATCAGTAACCCGTGCCCCCGCACCTCACGAATTCGGCGATACCGCGTTGCGCACTCCGTCAGCCGGCCCTTTAAATAGGAGCCTTGTTGGCGACAATTCTCGAGGACGTCGCTATCCAGCAGCGTTCGTACGGTGGCAACGGCGGCAGCACAGGCCAAGGGGTTTCCTCCAAAGGTAGAGCCGTGGGCACCCACGCGGAAGCACTCCGCCACCTCCGCTCGCGCCAGCATCGCCCCAATAGGGACGCCATTGGCCAACCCCTTCGCCAACGTGGCAATATCCGGCTCCACGCCAAACAGTTCGTAGCCAAAGAGCTTTCCCAGCCGCCCCATCGCTGTTTGCACTTCATCGAAGATCAGCAACAGCCCCTTCTCGCTACACCACGATCGAAGTTGGCGCAGGTAATCCGGATCGACGGGAACCACTCCGCCTTCCGCTTGGACCAACTCCAACATGACCGCGACGGTTCGCGGCGAGTATGCGGCCTCTACAGCTGCAAGATCGTTAAACGGGACGTAGCGGAACCCCTCTGGCAGCGGCTGAAAGCCTTGTCGTACTTTTTCCTGACCAGTGGCCGTCAGCGTGGCCAGCGTACGGCCGTGAAAAGAGCCCAGCATGGTGAGGATCTCGAACCGTCCCCCAAGCTGTTCGCTGCCGTACCGCCGAGCAAGCTTGATGGCAGCTTCATTCGCTTCCGCCCCGCTGTTGCACAGGAACACACGACTGGCAAACGAGTGGGTACACAACAGTTCCGCGAGTTCCCCTTGCGGGGCGCTGTGGTGGAGGTTGGAAACGTGCACGATCTTCTTTGCCTGCTCGACAATCGCAGCCGTCACCTGTGGGTGGGCGTGCCCCAAATTGGTAACGACCGTGGATGAGAAGAAATCGAGGTACTCTTTTCCGTCGGCATCCCACACGCGGCAGCCTTCGCCCCGCACAAGGGCTAACGGCGCCCGCGGGTAAACGGGAAACAAAAAACGTTCATTTCGGGCAATGATCTCCAAACTGGTCATGGTGTTTCCCTTGACCTCAGCGCGAGCCGAACGCGTTAGCGAGCCGGGCGCCGGCGCGCAATTGTAGAACCAGCATCGCGCTGCAGCACGACCTCTGTGCCCACACCCGCATCCGTGAAGATTTCCAGCAGCACCGCATGGCGCAGGCGCCCGTCGATAATGTGAGTCTTCTTGGTGCCCCGGCGCAGCGCATCGAGGCAGCACTCGACCTTCGGGATCATCCCGCCGTCAATGACTTTCCCTTGAATGAGACTCTGGGCCTGCTCCACGTCGATCGTGGAGAGGAGCTCCCCGTTCGGACCTCGAATCCCCTCCACGTCGGTCAAAAGGATCAACTTTTCCGCCTGCAGCGCGGCGGCCAGCTCGCCAGCAACCAAATCCGCATTGATGTTGTAGCTTTCGCCACCTTCTCCCACGCCAATGGGCGCAATGACAGGGATGAAGTCGGCCCGATCCAACGTCTCGATCACCGCAGGATTGATGGCACGCACCTCGCCCACCAAGCCGATGTCCACTTTGGTTCGGCGACCGCTTTCCTCTGTGGTCACCGTGAGCTTCCGCGCTTGGATGAGACCACCATCCTTACCGCTTAGTCCGACGGCCCGTCCGCCGTGCTGCTGGATCAATGTAACGATCTCGTTCGTGATCTTTCCCAGCACCATCTCGACGACGTCCATCGTCTGCGGGTCGGTCACGCGCATACCACGGACAAACTGCGGCTCAACTCCGAGCATCTCGAGCACGCGATTGATTTGCGGGCCCCCGCCATGGACGATGACCGGGTTAATGCCGACGTACTTGAGCAAGACAATGTCTTGGGCAAAGCCATCGCGCAGCGAGGCGTCGGTCATGGCGTGGCCACCGTACTTGATGACCATCGTCGATCCCGCGTATCGGCGGATATACGGTAGCGCCTCGAGCAAAACATCCGCCCGGGCAACCAGTTCTTCTACGGTGGCGTTGCGGCGGGCCATCAGCGGCTCACAAGATGTAGCGTGATAGGTCTTCGTTCTTCACGATATCACCCAGCATCTCGCGGACGTAAGCGGCATCGATCACCACTTCGCGCCCGCTCAGCTCCGGCGCATCGAACGAGAGATTTTCCAGCAACCGTTCTACCACCGTGTGCAAACGCCGGGCCCCGATATCCTCTGTGGAGCGATTGACCTCCGCTGCGATGGCAGCAATTTCCTCCACTGCGTCGGGGGTGAAGGACAGCTTCACATTTTCCGTGGCTAGCAGGGCAACGTACTGCTTGAGTAAGGCGTTCTGCGGTTCCGTAAGGATCCGCACGAAATCTTCCTTCGTCAGCGGATCCAGCTCCACACGGATGGGAAACCGCCCCTGGAATTCGGGAATCAAGTCGGACGGCTTGGCAATGTGAAAAGCCCCGGAAGCGATGAACAAGATGTGGTCCGTGCGCACCATGCCATACTTCGTGCTCACGGTACTGCCCTCGATGAGAGGCAAGAGGTCTCGTTGTACACCCTGACGGGATACGTCTGGAGCTCCGCTGGTTTCGCGACCCGCAATTTTGTCGATCTCGTCGATGAACACGATGCCCGTTTCTTCGACACGACGAATGGCTTCTTTCGTCACCCATTCCATGTCGATGAGCTTGCCCGCCTCTTCGTTGGTGAGATAGTCCAACGCATCGTCGATCCGCATGCGCTCCTTCGTGGTTTGCTTGGGGGCCATCGAAGAGAACAGTTCCTTGAGTTGCGATTCCATTCCTTCCATCCCCTGGGGAGCGAAAACTTCGACCATCGGAAACGCCGACTTGGTCACTTCGATTTCGACGATGCGGTCGTCGAGCTGGCCGGTGCGCAGCATGCGGCGAAACTTTTCCCGCGTGGCATGCTGGGCCTCGTCGTCGCGTGATCCGGGCAAAAGCAAATCCAGGATGCGTTCTTCGGCTAGTTCCTCGGCGCGCAGGCGAACTTTTTCTTCCTCTTCGTCCTTGACCATTTTGACCGCCAAGTCCGTGAGGTCGCGAATGATGGACTCCACGTCTCGCCCCACGTAACCAACTTCGGTGAATTTCGAAGCCTCGACCTTGATGAAAGGGGCCTGCGCCAATTTGGCCAGGCGCCGAGAAATTTCCGTTTTGCCCACACCCGTTGGGCCAATCATGATGATATTTTTGGGTGTGATCTCGTCGCGGAGCTCCTCCGGAACCTGCAAACGCCGCCACCGATTCCGCAAAGCGACGGCTACGGCACGTTTGGCCTTGCGCTGACCGACAATGTACCGGTCGAGTTCGGAAACAATTTCTCGCGGCGTCATGTAGCTCATAGCCGTCTTTTTGGTACCACGCCCACCCCGGAGCGCAATGCCGTCCCTTATAGTTGCTCCAACACAATGGAGTCGTTCGTGTAGACGCAAATGCTCGCCGCAATCCGCATCGCTTCCCGAGCGATCTCGACGGCCGAGAGCTGACTATGAGCCATCAATGCCCGAGCCGCAGCCAGCGCGTAGTTCCCCCCGGAACCGATCCCTAACGCGGGATCGTCCGGCTCGATCACGTCACCACTGCCGGACAGCATCAGAAGGCTTTCCCGATCGGCCACGAGTAACAAAGCCTCCAGCCGCCGCAACAGGCGGTCCGTTCTCCAGTCCTTGGCCAGTTCCACGGCCGCACGCCGCAAGTTTCCTTGATGCTGCTCCAATTGCCGCTCGAACCGCTCGAACAACGTGAATGCATCGGCCGTAGCGCCGGCAAAACCGGCGAGTACGCTATCGCGATAGAGGCGGCGGACTTTGCGCGCCTGCCTTTTCACTACAGTCGAACCCAAGCTCACCTGGCCATCGCCGGCCATCACCGTCACCCCTTGATGCCGCAAAGCCAGAATCGTCGTGCCGTGACATCGCTGCATGGTCCATCCCTCCGCAAAAATTCTAGCCCCTGCCAGCCCGGGGGTGAGCCTTGTCGTAAACCCGCATCAGATGATCCAAGTTCAAGTGGGTGTAGCGCTGCGTGGTCGAAAGGCTGGCATGGCCCAAGAGCTCCTGGATCGCCCGCAAATCGGCACCAGCATTGAGCAAATGCGTCGCGAAGCTGTGCCGAACCGCGTGCGGGCTAATTTTGTGGGCTAAGCCAGCAGCCTGCACGTAGAAATCCAGCCGCCGTGCCACGGAACGAGTAGTCAGCCGCCTCCCGCTGCGATTGAGAAACACCGCCGCTGGCTCCCGTACTCCGCGGCGGCAGAGCTGAGGAATCTTCTCGCGGTAGCGCCAAAGGGCCTCGAGAGCCTTGCGACCAATAGGCACAAGCCGTTCCTTTGCACCCTTGCCTCGCACGCGCACCAACTCGAGGTTGGGGTTGATATCGCTCCAGTCTAAGCCCACGAGTTCGCTCACGCGCAGTCCGCAGGAGTACAAGACCTCGAGCAAGGCTGCGTCGCGGGCGCGAATGGGTTCGTCGCCCACCGCAGCGCCGAGTAATCGAAACGCATCGTCTACGGTGAGGTGGTTCGGGAGCTGTTGCTCTTTACGAGGCGCTTGCACGGCGGCTACTGGGTCATGGTTGAGCCAGCCCTCGGCCCGTGCGAAGCGGAAAAACGCCTTGATCGAAGAGAGCTTGCGGCC
Organism: bacterium HR30; assembly: GCA_002898795.1. Lineage (GTDB taxonomy): Bacteria > Desulfobacterota > Binatia > HRBIN30 > HRBIN30 > HRBIN30. The sequence continues at coordinate 23,574 of BEIG01000033.1, forward strand.
AACAGAGCTCTTGCGATGACCATCGAGGAGCCATGCAAGAAACTCTCGTACATGTTCTCGACCTACCTGTTGGAGCGTCAGCGCGCGAGCCTCACCGCCGAGGCGTTGCTCCAAAAACTCGACGAATTGCCGCAGGTCAGCGAGATAGGCCCGCACCGTGTGCGGCGATGCGTTCCGTTCCGAACGAAGCGCCCTCTCGAACGCGAACATCGCCTGCTCCAAAAACACCGTCGCCACCGGAACCCCTCTCAGCCTGCTCCGTCATACTAACAACAGTGCTAGCCGAAGGTAAAGGCAAATTCGTGGACCCGCAGCATGGAAGAGCGCAAACGATACAGATGCACCACGGGTGGTCTTCGACGAGAACGGGGCTGCGCCACGGGTATCGAAGCGGCAGACTATGGGCCACCAAGTCAGGAGGTCACCAATGGCAGACAACGATGACGTGCGAAAACAGGCCATCCTTCGCGACGGGGATCCACAAGGGCGCGAGCCGAGCCAGTGGTCAGACTCCGAGCTCGACGCGATCGAGCGCTTGCTTCATTCGAGCCTCGCACGTGCAGGAAGTGCGGTGCGGGAAACATTCGCTCGGGCGGATCGCTACATGAGTGCGCGGGAATTTGTCGAGTTCTGGAACGGCTGTCGCTTAAAGGCCATGGCCACTGTAGGCGTGTCGGGAAGCCCTCACATTGCACCCGTGCATGCCGAGTTCGTCCGCGGAGTTTTGTACTCTAGCATTTACGTGGACGCGCAACGGCGACGTGATCTCGAAACCAACCCACGGGTCGCTCTTACCACTTGGGACGCCACCGGCGCGGTGGCGATTGTCCAGTGTCGAGCTACGGTCGTTCCCGACAGCGAGCGTGTCAGCCGAGCCGGTGCCAGCGGAAGGCCCCGCCGCACGGTGCTTCTCCGCATTGACATCGATCGGATTTACGCCATGAAAGGACGGTCCCGCACTTGATTCTCGAACGAGCAACCAGCAGGAAATGCACACCATGACAGAGGCAAAATTTCTCGACCCGCCCGAAACCATTCCCATTCGGCCGGATGAAGACTTCGACCACGAGCGCCTGGCAACCTACCTCCGTGGGAAGTTGCCCGGGTCAGACGGTCCTTTGGAAATCGTTCAGTTTGCCGGCGGGCACGCCAACCTCACGTACCTTTTGCGTTACGGAAGTGTGGAATACGTCCTGCGCCGGCCACCGCTCGGTCCCGTGGCACCGGGAGCGCACGACATGGCACGGGAATACCGCTGTCTCTCCGTGCTGTACCAAGCATACCCTTTAGCGCCACGTGCCTATCTGTTTTGCGATGACCCGAGCATTATCGGGGCCCCTTTTTTCGTCATGGAGCGCCGCTACGGCACGGTTGTGCGGCGCGTCATTCCGGAGAAATGGGGGGGCGGCAAGGATGCAGCGATCAATCGAAAAATTAGCGAGGTGTTAATCGACGCGTTGGCCGACTTGCACGCGGTCGATCCAGCAAGCGTTGGCCTCGACAAGATTGGGAAGCCAGAAGGCTTTCTTGCACGCCAAGTCGATGGGTGGATGGCTCGTTTCGAACGGGCGAAAACAAGCGAGATTCCCTTGGCGGCAGAACTCTACCGCTGGCTGAAGGATCACATGCCACCGTCGCCGAAGCCTACGCTTCTTCATAACGACTGGCGCCTCGACAACATGATGTTGGCTAATGATGACCCCGGCCGCTGCGTGGCGGTGTTCGATTGGGACATGTGCACCGTCGGCGACCCACTTTGTGACCTCGGTACGTTGCTCACCGCGTGGATCGAGGAACGCGAGGCACCCGCTGGCAGCTTGGGTGGACCGGTGGGGATGCCGTCGAATACGCCCGGGTTCATGACGCGAGCTGAGGCAGTCACTCGCTACGGGAAGCGGCATAACGTCGATGTCAGTAACGTTCCGTACTACTACGTGTTCGGACTCTTCAAGATGGCGGTGGTCGTGCAGCAAATTTACCACCGGTACCACTTAGGACAGACAAAAGATGAACGGTTTCGAACCTTTGGCCAGGCTGCGGAGTTCCTGTTTCATCGTGCCCACGAAGCGGCTCAGCGAGGTACAGTTTGAAAAGGAGGAAATTACATGCCCCAAGTCATATTGTACCAGTTCGCGGTGTCCCCGTTTTGTGACAAAGTACGCCGCGTGCTCGCGTACAAGAACATCCCTTTCGAAACGTACGAATGGCCGCTTGCTGAAGTGCCACGCATCCAAGAACGGAACCCCACGGGGAAACTCCCTTTCATTGAGTGGGATGGGCAGATCATTGCGGACTCTACGGACATCGCCCTTGCGGTCGAAGAGCGCGTGCCCGAACCTCCGCTGATTCCTGCTGATCCGGTCGAGCGTGCCCTTGCGCTGGCGCTCGAGGATTGGGCCGACGAGTCACTTTACTTCTACGAAATGTGCCTTCGCTTCGGAGAAGAGGACTTCGACCGAACCTTCTTGAAGGTTGCCCGCACACTCCCCGAGGAAATGCGTGCGGCCATTGCCCCAATGCTCCGGGAGAACTTCCGGCATGTTACTGCCACACAAGGCGTGGGCCGTAAGCCAAAGGATCAGCTCGTTCGTGACGTCGATCGCTTGTTCTCCGTTATCGAGTGCTTGCAGCAAAGGACAGGCTTCGTCGTCGGAGACTCTCTCTCCTTGGCCGACATCGCCATTGTTTGCCAGGCTGAATGTATAACGGACTCGCGAATTGGAGCCGATGCGTTGGCGCGCCGTCCGGCGCTCCAAGAATATTTCCGCCGGGTGGACGCGCTCACGCATGCTCAACGCGTGTAAAGCACTGCCTATGGCCGCTCAAACGGTCTCGGTCGACGAGGTTCGCCGCAGTTGGGCCGAGCGAGGCTTCAGTTGCGATGTGTGGACCGACCCTCCCGGCCAAGAATGGCGCGACTTCGTGCATGACGTGGAAGAGTTGGTCCTGCCCATCCAGGGCGCAATTGAAGTGGAGTTTGCTGGCCAATGTCTACGGCCCCGGATTGGCGAGGAAGTCCTGATCCCGGCCCACACGCGCCACACCGTGCGCAACATCGGGGGCACCGTTGCCCGCTGGCTTTACGGATACAAGCTGCGATAGAGAGCACGTCGAGGGCGGAACAGGAGGTTGACTTGGCCGGCCTCACCCAAAGAAAACGGAGGACAATGCTCCATGGCACGACTTCCCTACCCTGAGCTGCAGGCGCTACCCGAGGAGGTGCGGACAACTCTTGGGCAGTTGCCAGTACAACTGAACGTATTCCGCATGATGGCCCACGCCACGACCTGTTTTCGGCCTTGGCTTCGGCTTGGTACGGCGATCTTGAACGAGCTCGAACTCGACCCTCGATTGCGAGAGCTAGTAATCCTGGTGGTGGCACGGGAAACTCAGTGCGCTTACGAGTGGGGCCAACATGTGGCGCTGGCACGTCTCGTTGGCGTTTCCGAGGAACAAGTGCGGGCCATCGAGGAGGGGAAAGACCAAGCGGCTGTTTTTACACCTACAGAGCAACTTGTGCTCACCACGGCAAAAGCTCTTTTGGCCAGCCCGCGCCTCGACGACGAGCAGTGGAACCAGTTGGTCGGCGCATTCAACCCGCGGCAGATTGTGGAACTCTGTCTGGTGGTGGGTTTTTACTCGATGTTAGCGCGCGTACTGGAAACGACGGGCGTTGACCTTGACGCTCCGTTTGCCCAAGCACTTTCTCGCCCGCTTGATTCGTGAGCACGATGTATCTCGGCGACGTAGCGACGCCTGCCTTAGTGGCTGACGGCCCGACCCTAGAGTACAACCTGCGAACGATGGCGGAGCGACTACCTGGGGCACGCCTGCGGCCGCATGTGAAGGCGCATAAGTGCACGGCCTTGGCCAAGCTGCAACGCCAGTTCGGTCATCGGGCTTTTTGTTGCGCTACGGTGCGTGAGGCCCGAGGTCTGGCCGAGGCTGGTCTCGGCGAAGACTTGTTACTGGCGAACGAGGTGGTCGACCATGAACGCCTAGCCCAAATTCGCCACTGGCCCGTGCTCGTCGCTGTAGATTCCGACGACACCATCGCCGCCGCTGCTCGGGCCGGCATTCGCCGTGTTCTCATCGATGTCAATGTTGGCCTCCCGCGCTGCGGTTGCGCTCCCGAAGCTGCCGGGCGGTTAGCCGACCAGGCTCGGCGGGCTGGTCTCGATGTGGCGGGCGTGATGGGGTACGAGGGCCACGTTGTCGGCATCGAAGATCGCGCCCTGCGGCAACAATTATGTGAAGAGGCCATGAACTGCTTGCTCGCGGCACACCGCGAAGTCGGCGGGGCCATCGTTTCTGCTGGCGGGACGGGCACCTTCGATCTCAATCGGTGGGCCACCGAAATCCAGGCTGGATCGTACGCCTTAATGGATACGCAATACGCCAAACTTGGGCTCCCCTTTCGGCAAGCGCTGTTCCTTTGGGCAACGGTCATCTCGATCGGCAACGGCTATGCCGTGGCTGACTGTGGGCTCAAAGGTCTGGGCATGGACCACGGCAACCCCACGATCGACGACGGTCAGGTGTTGTTTTGTTCCGATGAGCACATAACCTTCGTTCCTGGCCGGCGTGTGCGCGTTGGCGAAAAAATCAAAGTATGGCCAGCGCATGTCGATCCCACCGTGGCTTATCATGAACGGTTGTATATCAGCGAGGGGGAGCGCATCATCGAGGCGTGGCCGATCGACCTTCGCGGTTGGTGATGTAGAAGAGCAGCCTTCCTGGCGTAGGACGGCCCTAAAGAAAGATTGCGCGCATGGACACACAAACAAAGCCGTTGCTTCGATTGTCGTGGCGCGCTAGCGGCCAGCGTGGGAGACGGGGATGTTGTACGAGCAAATTCTCTATGCTGTAGACGGTCCGGTAGCGACCATTACGCTCAATCGGCCCGACAAGCTTAACGCGTGGACTTTGCGGATGGGGTTCGAAGTGCGCCACGCGATGTGGCGTGCGGAGAACGATCCAAACGTGAGGGTCATCGTAGTCACGGGTGCCGGTCGTGGCTACTGCGCGGGGGCCGATATGGATTTCCTGCGAGAGGTCCAGGGAGGAACGGTGTCACCGCAAACACCGCCTGCGGAGTTGGCCGTGGAATTCGACCCGAACCTGCCACCGCTGTTCCGTGGAGAATACACGTACCCTCTGGGGCTCACCAAACCCGTTATTGGAGCAATCAATGGCGTTGCTGCTGGCTTGGGGGCGACCTACCCGCTGTTTTACGACCTTCGCGTCGCCTCGTCGCAAGCCCGCTTTTCCTTCCTGTTCGCCCGCAGGGGCCTCATTGCGGAGCACGGATCAGCCTGGTTGCTTCCGCGCATCGTGGGCCACGCCCGTGCAGTGGATTTACTTTTCACCGGCCGGTTTATCGATGCTGATGACGCGCTCTCTGTGGGCCTCGTCAGCCGGGTTTTCCCCCATGAGCTATTTTCCGCGCAGGTGTTTGCCCTAGCGCAGGAGCTGGCGGTACAGTGTTCGCCGCGATCGCTCCGGATCATGAAGCAGCAGTTGTGGCGTGACCAGTTCGGCGATCTAGCGACCGCGGTCGCCAACGCGGATCGGGAAATGGTGGCCTGTTTCACCACCGAGGATTTCCGCGAAGGGGTGGCGTCTTTCCTAGAGCGACGCAGCCCGCGCTTTACTGGCGTCTGAAGTTGGTTTACCCGGCAGGAAAGGGGCGGCCCGGGGCATGATTTTACCGTTGAGTGACGCGCCGAACCCGCGGGGCATCCCGTGGATGACGTACTTAATCCTTGCTGCCAACATCGCGGTGTACGTGTTGATCACAGTGCCCCTGAGCGGCCTTCCGGCAGATCCGACCGATCCCCGGTTGCGTGAGTACATCGAGGTCTTAGAACGACAGTTTGGGCGCCGGGTTTCCCTCCGTGAGATGGGTGGGATGATCTCCGAATATGATCTCTTTGTGTTCGAACATGGGTTTCGCCCGGCCGCGCCAGAGCTTGGCGACTTGTTCTTCTCCATGTTCCTGCACGCGGGCTTTCTTCACATCTTCGGTAACATGCTGTTCCTTTGGATTTATGGAGACAACGTCGAGCATCGGCTTGGTCGTCTCCGTTTCTTGACATGGTACCTGACCACCGGAGTAGCGGCGACCTTGTTTCATGCGGCGTTTTTTTTCTCCTCACAAATCCCACTCGTCGGTGCTTCGGGGGCAATCTCAGGAGTGCTTGGGTTTTACTTTCGCTGGTTTCCGTACAACCAAGTGCGCCTGCTTCTTGTGCTTTTTCCCTTTTTCCTGCGCGTCGTGTTCTTGCCGGCGCGAATTGTCCTCGGCATTTACCTGATCCTAGACAACGTACTTCCTTTCCTCGTGACCTTTGGATCGGACGGAACGGGGGTCGCCTTCGGAGCACACATCGGCGGCTTTTTCGCCGGACTCATCGGTGCGTGGTGGATCGATCGGCAAGGGCTCAGGCCGGCGAAGTCAGAGCTTGGAACGGTGCGCGCGGTGCAAGCGGATGAGTCGGCGTTGGTAGCGGCTTTGCAAGCGGGAAGGATGGAGGAGGCCGCGCGAATTTACCTCAGTCTCGATTCCGGTCGGCCCCTAAAGCACGTCGATCCTAACGATCTCATCGACTTAGCCGAGTGGCTGCACACACACGGCTCCCCGAGATCGGCTCTGGCCGTTTACCTGCGCATCCTGCGGCAGTACCCCACCGGCCCTGCCACTGCTGCAGCCCACTTGGGCGCTGGCCGCATTCTCTTGTACGACTTGGAAGAACCTGCACTCGCCTACCAGCATTTGAGGGATGCCTTGCGCACCGCCCCGACGGCCGAATTCGCTGCTGAAGTTCGGCGGGCACTACGAGATGTGGCCGCACGGCAAAAAATGCAGGTGGGGAAGCCACTTGCGCAGCGCGAATGGTAAACAGCGCCCTGTAACCCAGCACAGCACTTTGGCGAGGCTGTTGCTTCCCTTTTGGCCGGCTTCGCAACGCAACTCGACGGACCTCCTGGAGGAGTCAAGCCCTCCCGAATGCCGTGCCACTGCCTGGGAATTTTAGGCAGGCGTCGCTCCGTGCAACCTTCTCGCTTAAGAAACTGCGCCCGACACAGAGCCGGCAAGCTTCTTGCCGATTGTCGCCTCGGTGACTTCCAAACCCATCTTTTGCAGCAGCACCGGGTAAGACTCCACCGGCGGTACCGGGTCTAGCCGGTCGATCTTCGGAACTTTTTCCATGGCCCTCTCGATGTACGGCCCAAGTTCCTCTTGCTTCCGCTGCCGCCTCTTTTCATCGCGCTCTTTAAAGTCCGGCAGCACACGAGCAGCAAACAGCTCGAGCGCTTCGCAGATGTGCTCGTGTCGATTCCGTCCACCCTGCTGAATGAAAATCACCTGGTCGACACCCATCTCCTCGAACTTCTCCAGGTTGGCACGAACCTCGTCAGGGTTACCAATGCCACCGGTTGGCCCACCCCAAGTGTCAGGCGTCGAGTTCTTCTTGAAATCCTCCCAAATATTGAAGCGGCCAGGAACATGGGTGCCGGTAATATAGTAGTGCATCAACGCGTACCCGAAGAAACGAAACCCCTCCATGCCCCGTGCCAATGCCACTTCGCTGCTTTCGTGGCACATAAATCCGGTGACCATTGCAACGTTAGGATTCACTGCCTGGCCAATCGGCTCGCACTCTTGCTTGAATGTGTTGTAGTACTCGTCCACCCAGTATTTCGCCTCGCTAGGATCGACAAAGGCAAAGGTTAGCGCCCCCATGCCGAGGCGAGCAGCAAGGCGGATCGTCTCTCGATTGGAACAAGCAAGCCACAAGGGAGGATGGGGCTTTTGCAACGGTTTCGGCACCACGTTACGGGGAGGCATCGAGAAGTACTGCCCTTGGTAGCCGGGGTACGGTTCGGCGACCATCATTTTGGCGGCTTCGCGCACCGCCTCCATCCACATTTCCCGTTTTTGCATGTAGTCGATGTTGAACCCTTCCAACTCGATGCGCGAGCTCGACTCGCCTGTGCCCCAGTCTACGCGGCCATCGCTGACGAGGTCGAGCGTGGCAATGCGCTCCGCCACCCTCGCCGGGTGATTGTATTTCGGGGGCATGAGTACGATGCCATGCCCTAGGCGGATTCGACGGGTGCGTTGGCTGCACGCCGCGAGAAACACTTCAGGAGCAGAAGAGTGAGAGTACTCCTCGAGAAAATGGTGCTCGACTTCCCATGCGTAGTCGATCCCCAGTCGATCCGCGAGCTCCACTTGTTCCAAGGCCTCCCGCAGTAACCGGTGCTCATCATCTGCTTCCCAGGGTCGCGGTAATTGGTGTTCG
>BEIG01000034.1 GCA_002898795.1 bacterium HR30
CAGCCACTAGAGGGTCCCGCTCAAGTGCCAGCGGAGCGCAGCGCGGGGAGAGCCCGGCGCAGGGGTCCCCACAAAGCGTGGCATTCCGGCTGCCCGACGCTGATCGGTCGCATGGTTCGCACGCGGACAGCAAAGCTCCGCGTGTCACCGTCGAACTCGCGGAGCTTGTCGTGTGACAGCGGCGAAGAGAAACTTCTCACACTCGCTTGTCTGTGTTAAACGGTAACTTGTTCTTTCGCTGCTAAGCACCCACTGACTTCCGGAGTTCATTTCGTCATGCAAACTTCTTCGTCGCTTTCCGAACGTCAACAGCTCCAAGAAAAGTTATGGACTTACGCACAGCGTGCAGTTGTCTTGCTCGTCGCTGTCGGCGTCGGCGTGTTCCTCGGCTTTCAGTTGTGGGGCGAGGCCGCGGAGCTTCGGCAAGAGGTGCGCGAGTTGCGCGACCGGGTGGCCATGCGGGAAAAGGAACGGGACACCTTAAAAAGCCAGATGGCCATTATTGACCGTGACAAAAAGGAATTAGAGAAACGGTTCCAGGATCTACAGGCCCGCTGCGGAGTCCAGGTGCACCCGTAGTAGAGGCGGACCGCGCTCGTGTTGCATTGACAAGCTGAGGCCGCTCGTGTAGCGTGCGTTGTTCCCAAAATCAGGAGTAATTCACAGCACTGGCATCGCACATGTTCGACTCGCTTTCCGAGAAGCTGGATCAGACCATTCGACGGCTTCGGGGGCTCGGCAAAATCACCGACCGCAACGTTGAAGAAGCTGTGCGCGAGGTGCGCCTGGCGCTCTTGGACGCGGACGTGCACTTCCAGGTAGCGAAAGAGTTCACCGACCGCGTTCGCCAGCAAGCCTTGGGGCAGGAGGTGTTGCAAAGCCTGACGCCGGCGCAGCACTTCGTGAAGATCGTTGCCGAAGAATTGACGCGGGCCATGGGGGGCCAGGCCGAGACCCTGGACCTTTCAGGGCCTCCTCCGGTTGTGGTCATGGTGGTGGGTTTACAGGGCTCGGGGAAGACGACCTCGGTTGCCAAACTTGGCCGCCACCTCGCGCAGGAGCGAGGTCGCAAGCCGTACTTGGTCTCGGTAGATGTGTACCGCCCGGCTGCGATGGAGCAGCTCGCCGTGCTCGCGCGACAAGTTGGGTTGCCAGTTCACCCGAGTCGGTCCGACGCCGACCCTGTCGAGCTTGCACGGGCCGCAACGGTAGCCGCGCGCGAGGCGGGTTACGATACGGTTCTGATCGATACGGCTGGACGGCTGCATATTGACGTCGAGCTCATGGAGGAGCTCGAGCGGATTCAGGACGTTGTTCAGCCGAAGCACGTGTTGTTGGTCGTGGATGCCATGACCGGCCATGATGCTTTGCAGATTGCGCGCGGTTTCCACGATCGATTGCACGTGACTGGCGTCATCCTCAGCAAGTTAGACGGCGATGCTCGAGGCGGCGCTGCGCTGTCGGTGCGCACGGTCACCGGGGCACCGATCCTGTTTGCCGGTACCGGGGAAAAACTCGACCGCCTCGAGGTGTTCCATCCCGATCGGATGGCACGTCGTATCCTCGGTATGGGCGACGTGTTGAGCTTGGTGGAGCGAGCCGAGCGCGCCTACGATGCGAAGAAAGCGGAGGAGCTGCAACGGAAGTTGCGGCGAAACGAATTCACCATCGAGGATTTCCGCGAGCAGCTTCGTGCTGTGCGGAAAATGGGGGCCATGGGTGAGTTGCTCGGAATGATCCCCGGGATGAAAAAGTTTGTGCGCGGCGTCGACCTGAGCGAGGCGGAGGACGAGCTCAAGCGAATCGAAGCGATCATTAACTCGATGACTAAAGCCGAGCGGCAAAATCACTTGATCCTCAATGCCAGCCGTCGCCGGCGCATTGCGCAGTGTAGCGGCACCAGCGTGGCCGAGGTGAACCGATTCTTGAAGCAGTTCGAACAAACCAGAAAGATGATGAAGCAAATGACGAAGGCGATGGGGCGTGGTGGCTTCCCGTCGCGTCTCGGTTTTTGACGGTGAAACTGCTTGTGAACGCAAGGGAGGGAAACTCAAGATGCCAACCACCATTCGCTTAGCCCGGCATGGTTCGAAGAAACGCCCTTTTTACCGGATTGTCGTGGCGGATTCTCGTGCGCCGCGTGACGGCCGGCGGCTGGACCAAATTGGGTACTACGACCCAACGCGTAACCCGGCTGTCGTGCGTGTCGACGAGGCGAAGCTCGACTTCTGGTTGCAACGAGGAGCGCAAGTGAGCCAAACCGTCGCACAATTGGTGAAACGGGTTCGGCGGTCGCAAGTGGCGACCACCGCAGGTATGGCGACTGCACCACAACACGGGGAGGCAGAGGCATGAAAGAACTGGTTCAAGTCTTGGCAAAACACCTGGTCACCAAGCCAGACGCCGTCGAGGTGCGCGAAACGCAGGGGGAAACGGCTTCCGTGGTGGAATTGAAGGTCGCGCGCGAGGACTTGGGGCGGATCATTGGCAAGCAAGGGCGGATGGCGAAGTCCATTCGCACGATCTTGAATGCCGCGGCATCGCGTGCCAACCGCAAAGTCATCCTCGAGATCATCGAAGAAAAGTAAAGACCGAGCGGTTCCTCGCGATGGCACACCACCCGAGGAACGGGTGGTGTGCTTGGGTAAGATCGTAGGGGTGCATGCGTTAGGTGGTGAGGTGCGCCTACTACCGCATAATCCTCGCTCGAATACTCTTGCCCCTGGAATGAGCGTGAGCCTGCGCCGCCACGGTGAGGCGCAACAAGCCGAAGTGGCTTCGGTGCGCCCACATCAGCAGTTCCTACTGGTGCACTTTGTCGGTATAGACAACCGCTCCGCTGCGGAGAGACTCCGCGGGTTCGAGGTTTGGGTGCGTGGGCAAAACCTTCCGCCAACCGGCCCAAACGAGTTCTACTACCACGAGTTGGAGGGCATGGAAGTGGTTACCGTTGGCGGCGAGCGGTTGGGGGTTGTCGCCGAAGTCATGGCCAACCCAGGTGCCGACATTCTCGTGGTTCGCGACGGGGAGCGAGAATTCTTGATTCCCATGGTCCAGCAGTTCGTGAAGTCGGTCGATCGCGATTCGCGTCGCGTGTGCATCGAGCCCATCCCAGGGCTACTCGAACCTTGATGCGGTTGATCATCCTGACCCTGTTTCCGGAATTTTTTACCTCGCCGCTGTCGAGTTCCATGCTCAAAAAGGGCCAGGAACGGGGCGCCGTTTCGTTCGAGATCGTCAACATCCGGGATTTCGCCACCGACAAACACCGCGTTACCGACGATACCCCCTATGGTGGCGGAGAAGGAATGGTGATGAAGCCGGAACCGATTGTGGCCGCGTTGGAGTCGCTCGGGGAAGGCCCTCACCGGCCTTATCGTATTCTGCTCTCTCCCCAGGGGCGCCTGCTGGACCAAAGGCACGTGCAGGAACTCTCGGAAAAACCCAGCTTGGCGCTCGTGTGCGGGCGCTATGAAGGAGTCGATGCACGCGTGAGCTACTTCGTGGACGAAGAGCTGTCCATTGGGGATTACATCCTCTCTGGAGGGGAGGCAGCGGCTTTGGTCGTTGTTGACGCAGTCTCGCGACTGGTTCCTGGAACGTTAGGGTCTCCCGCATCCGCGTGCACGGAATCGTTTTCGGATGGCTTGCTCGAATACCCCCAATACACGCGACCTGCCGAGTTCCGTGGCTTACGGGTGCCCGACGTCCTTTTGTCGGGGGATCACGCAGCGATTGCACGGTGGCGCCGCCAAGAATCTTTGCGGCGCACCTGGGAGCGCCGGCCCGAGCTGCTGTCGCGGGCGCGACTGAGCGAGGAAGATCGTGCGTTTTTGCGCTCGATCGGAGCATCCCTCGATGGCTGAACTTTACCTCGCCCTCTTGCACCATCCCATGCTGGATAAAACTGGTCAGGTCGTCACCACTGCGCTGACCAACATGGACATCCATGACATCGCCCGCAGCGCACTCACATACGGAGTTCGGCGGTTTTACGTGGCCCACCCGGTCCGTGCGCTACGGCTCCTGGCGGAAAAGATTATCGAGCATTGGCAAACTGGCTACGGCGCAAGCTACAACCAAACTCGCAAGGAGGCCCTGCAAATCGTAGCGCTGGAGACCGATTTCGACGGCGTCCTCGTTGCCATCGAACGCGATGCTGGTTGCCGCCCGGTGGTGGTCGCGACTTCTGCCAAATCAAGCCCTGGTCGTCTTCCGTTTGCAGAGTTACGGCGGCGACTCGAAACGGACCAGCGGCCCTACCTACTGGTCCTGGGGACGGGCTGGGGGCTGGCGCCAGAGTTGATTGCTCGGTGCGACTTGTTCCTCGAGCCGATCCTGGGCACCGGAACCTACAATCACCTGTCCGTTCGCTCCGCTGCCGCCATCATCCTTGACCGGCTTTGCGGCCAGCGCTAGGCAGGCCAATCTCGGTTCGCCGAAAGCGTGAGGAGATCCACCATGAACATCATCGATGCGATCGAGCAAAAACAACTGCGTTCCGATATTCCTGACTTTCGCCCTGGGGACACTGTGCGGGTACACTGTATCGTGGTGGAGGGGGACAAGGAGCGGATTCAAGTGTTCGAGGGCGTGGTGCTGCGGCGTTCGCGTGGAGCCAACCGCGCAACCTTTACCGTACGCAAGGTCTCGTACGGAGTAGGCGTGGAACGCACGTTTCCCTTGCATTCGCCGCGCATCGAGAAAATCGAAGTGGTGAGCCGAGGCAAGGTGCGGCGGGCGAAACTGTACTACCTGCGAGAACGGTTTGGGAAAGCTGCCCGCATTCAAGAAGTACAATCTTGACGCGCAGGCTGTGGGCCTGCGTGCTTGATACGCGGCGATTGGTACCGAGGGGAACCCTCGCTTTCGTCCTCGCGGCAAAGAAGGCTTTGGTCTGCACGAGGATTGTCGGTACCGTTCCCGTCGGAAGTAGGACCGTAGCTAGCGAGGGGTTTCACCCGGGTAACTGGAGTGGGATAAGAAATGTTGGCTTGATCTACGTGTCCAAACACAAAAGCTGGCGGTGCCTCCCACTCTACCTTGACCGATGGCCGCTTTTAGGCGGGACCTCAGCTTAAGGACGTGCGCGGCGAAACAAAATCGTGAATTGCGGCGGCAACGACATCGCGTTCGTAGTCCACGCTGACGACGTGAAAACTCTGCTCCAACGTCAAGACTTTTACTGGACCACGGATCCCGTGCCGCAGGAACTCGACTCCTTTCCACAGGCAAGTGTGGTCTAACTTCGACTGCACGATCAGTGTGCGCTGCTGGACGCGATGCACCTGCGAACGCACGATTCGCTGCAGGGTTAGCAGTTCCCTGAGGGCTCGAAGCGGTACGCAGGAGTAACCTACACGCTGGGCGCGAGCCTCGGGATCGGCGATGTCGCTTGTCCCTTTGGGCCAACAAGGGCGAACGCGTGCCAGCACCGGCAACAGGGCAGCAAATGTTTCGACCCACCACGCGCGCAAGAAGATTGCCGGGGCCAGGAGGATCAAGCCCTCTACCCATTGAGGTCGGCACGCAGCAAGGTGCAACGCCAACAGTCCGCCCAAAGATTGCCCGACCACCACGATGGGTGCCTGGTCGGCACCGAGGGCGGCTGCGCTTTCTTCCGTGGCCTGATACCAGTCGAGCCAACGAGTCTTTGCCAGTGCCGACGGGGTACTGCCATGCCCCGGTAGAACAGGTGCCAACACCCGGTAGCCCCTTTGAGCTACCGTGTGCGCGAGAAAACCGAGCTCTTCCGGTGTTGCCGTAAACCCGTGCAGGAACAGGTGTGCGGGCAAACCACCAGGGTACTGCAAGCTTGCCCCTCTTCCGAGCAGATCCTTGCTTTGGAAATCCAGAGGGCCCATGCCCTGCAGGTCAGTTATCGTCTCTGGCGCATCGGAGCCGCCGCTACCTCAACGGGCCTGAGGTCAATCTTTGCCTTGGACTGCAGATAATTGGTAAACTCTTCGAGCACGTGTGCGCGCCGTTGAGCGATCACTTGTTGCTGGAGTTGGTCCTTTCGAGACAGGAATTCCTCCTCGCTTGGCTGCGTGCGTTCGAGCAGTGCAGCAACCACGAAGCTATCGCCCAAGGGGTAAACTTTGGGCGCGAGTGGCGTTTCCGCACTCAGTGTAAACGCGGCCTGCTTAAGCTCGGCACTATCGCCGATGCGAGGAATGAAGGCACCTTCGCGCGTGAACGCTGGCGTTTCCCGAACTTCCCGTTGCTGACTCGCGGCGGCCGCTTGCAAGGTGGATTTTTTTGCCTCCTCAAGCAACGCTTCGGCCTTCTGTCGCGCTAACTCCCGCGCTCGGGCCAGCTTGGCTTCGCTGGCTACCTTCTCCTCGATGGCCGCCAGATCCGGTATCGCAGAGGGAATTCGTTCCAGCACTTTGAAGACGATGAATTCGTCGGGCCCGCTAACCACGGGGCCGACTTCCCCAGCGTTGGTTTGAAATGCGGCGCGGGACAATGGGTGGTTGCTGCCAAGCCCTTCGATGGAGTCATGCTCCGCAAAGGGCGGGGGCACTTTGACCGCAAGCCCCTGCGCCTGCGCGATTTGCTGCAGAGGTTCGCCGTTGGCGGCACGCATCCGGTCTGCACCGGCTTGCTGCTGGGCGAGTTCGCCCGCTTTCTCGTTTTTCAGCTTCTCCCGAATCGTTTCTCTCACTTCATCCAGTGCCTGCGTACGCGCCTCTTCCTTACTTTCGACTTTGATGATGTGGAATCCAAAGTTCGTCTCCACCAGGTCGCTGATGCTGCCCGGAGGAAGCGCGAATGCCACGGCTTCGAATGCTGGTACCATTTGTCCGCGTGGGAAGAAGCCTAAGTCGCCTCCCTGCGGGCCGCTGCCCGGATCCTCGGAATAGGTTTTGGCCAGTTCGGCGAAATCTTCTCCTTTTCGCGCTCGCTCCAATACCTCGCTGGCTCGCTTGCGCACCGCTTCCTTTTGCTCGCTCGTGGCATTGGGTTGGAGACGAAAGAGAATGTGCCGGGCATGGACCCGCTCTGGCTGGCGATAATCGCTTTCATGAGTTTCGTAATACTTGCGGATGTCCTCCTCGGTCACTTCCACGCGGGGGAGAAAGTCCTCCTTCCTGTAAGCGACGTACTCGACACGGGCGCGCTCTGGTTCCCGAAACGACTCCTTGTGCTGCTGGTAGTACTGTTCGACGTCGGTTTCCGATAGCTTGACCTGGCTCGTCAGTTCATTCGCGTCGAACTCCACGAAAGCAAGCCGAACTTTCTCCTCTTCGTATTGAAAGCGCCGACGCAGATCGTCGTCGCTAACTTGCACGCCAGCAAGGACAATGTCTTGCAACTTGGTCACGAGAATATCGCGCCGCACGCCCTCTTCGAACTCGGCCGGGGTAAGGCGGTTGGCGCGGAGTACACGCAGGTAAAAGTCACGGTCAAAACGGCCATCTTGCTGAAAGGAATCCATTTGGGCGATGAACTCTCGCACCTCGCTATCCGTGGCCTCCAGGCCAAGCCTTTGCGCTTCCTGGAACATGAGTTCGGTGCGAATGAGCCGATCGAGCGCTTGCGAGCGAATGTCCATGCCCTGTAAAAACTCGGGTCGGAACTGGTCGCCATAAAGGTTGCGGTAAAAGTTCCGCAAGTTTTCTTCCGCACGCTCCAAGTCCTTGTCGGTAATTGGCTTACCGTTGACTTTAGCGACGGCGTTGTAGCGACTCCCATTGCTCAACCCCGCATCAACGCCCCAGTAAATGAACACCGCGGCGAGGATTCCAAACAATACCTTTACCCAGGTGGCAGAGGCGTTACGCCGGATAAACTTCAGCATAAGGGTATCGACCTCGGCAGCCGACGATAGACGACCCCCCGGCCAAACGCAATTCGTGCGAGTCTCTCAGTTGCTTGCCGTCTATCCTCGGGAGCACAGCAAGCATGTGCAAAAGTCGCTTGCGTTGGGTGCCCATTCCAACGGGCTGGATGCTTGCACACGCATAGCGTGTATCTCCCGACCGATGTGCGCGGCGACTGCCTGATAGACCATGCGATGCCGTTCAACGAGGGATTTGCCGGTGAATTGAGCCGAAACGATGCGCACATGAACGTGGCGCCCGCCGCGACGAGCTTCGGGGTGGCCGGCATGCTGGGCACTCTCGTCTTCAATCCACAAATGCGTCGGTTCGAGCGCCGCGATGAAAGCGTTTTGGAGCATGTGGGCTACCTCTGCTGCCGGGGCGCGCTCTTTGGTGTCGGGAGCCATTGGTGCACCTTAATCGATGGAACACCTGACGTTGTGCTTTGTCCAATAGGTGGCCAACTCCACGAAGGCTCGCAAGTAGGCATCGAAAGTTGTTGGCTTGACGACGTAACTGTTTGCACCGGCACGATAGCACGCAGCTACATGCGCAGGGTGGGTGGAAGAAGTGAACACGACGACGGGAAGTGCCTGGGTCAGTGGATGGTCGCGGATGCGCCGTAATACTTCGATCCCATCGAGGCTAGGTAAGTTCAGATCCAGTACAACGACGCGGGGCAAAACAGGACGCGGTTGTCGGTGGAGCCACTCGAGAGCTTCGAGGCCGTCCCCGATCGAGAAGATGGCTAGACCCTGCAGCGCCTCGCCCGCGAGGGACAAGGCTAGGTCGCGGTCCGAAGGGTTATCCTCCACCCAAAGCACATCCACAATCGTCCCACGGCCCATAGAGCTGCACCACCCAGCCACGCCTGGGCAAACATCATGCGCTGTTCCGTAGCGCATAGCAAGGGTGAGGGACGAATCAGTCTGGGGGTAAGGTCAGAATCCTACTCCCATGTGCTGGGATTGCGGGCAACGTTGCGGTGCCGTTTTCGAGCTCCAACACCTGGTTGGTCCAGTACTCGAAGACATGGAAGAGCTTTTTCGCCTGGGGGAACCAGCGTTGCAGATCGAGCCGACGAGTAGATGGTTCGTCCGCAAAGTTGAAACAAGCGAGTGCAGACTGGTCTTCCGAGTATGCCAAGAGCAAGCTCGGAGGGTCTTCATCCATGAGAGATGGAACCATCGCGCGAAACCGGTTTTCGTTGCGCAGCTCGAGCACTTGGCGGAGTCGGTCCATCTCCGGTTCCGTCAACCCCGACAGGCGATCGCTCAACACCAAAAGCCCATCGGTTAACAGGATCGCTGTGGCGAGGGTGCGGAACTCTTCTTCCGTGAGCCGGGTGCGACTCGTCCGAATCATGAGGCAGTCCGGGTCATTGAGCCACCAGCTTCGGTGGAGAAACGCTCGGGTCAAGGTGTTACGGATGGCGTGTTTCGTGGCTACGCCGTGCAGGTCGCGTAAGGGGACGCGGCTGAAGAAATTGGTCCAAAACGGGGCCACGTCGGGACCAACCCGCATGGCATCGACGATCCCTACCGCTGGGCCAAGGGGGCATCCGCAGCCAATGAAAAAGGTGTCCTCGCCGGCTGCGGCCCGCATGGCTTCAAGCCCGCGGCGCAAGGCCTCAGCACGGGTTGCGCTCGGGTCAGATCTTTTGCCTGGAAGCGCGGCTGCGTAGAGGAAATCGAGCTTGAGTACGCCAAAGCCCCACTGGTGGACCAGTGTGCTCACAACCTCTTGGAGCCACTTTAAGACTTCAGCGTTCGTGGTATCGAGAGCGTAACACGGCCTCGACCCCCACATCGGGTTCCACAGCGCAAAGCGCGGGCGGTGATCCTCGTCTTGCACGAACCAGTCGGGATGCTCGGCAAACAACCGAGAGTCGCGCGTGGCGATAAATGGCGCCAGCCAGATACCGGCAGTAAACCCAGCGGACCGAATTTCGCTCGCTAGCCGTGCCAGGCCATGGCGAAACTTCGCGTTCGGGGTAAGCCAATCCCCAATGGCTGCCTGATACCCATCGTCAATTTGTAAATAGTCGAGAGAAAGCAGAGGCCGCAGGCGTTGGGCCGCATCGATGTTCTCCCGGATGGCTCCTTCGTCAATGGAGGTGAAGTAGTCGTACCACGAACACCAACCGATCGGGTTCCTTTCCGGCACGCGGGCTTGCATGTACTGGCCGCTGCGGCGTGCGTACGATGCCAGACCTTCGTACGCATTCGCGGCCACGCCGAGAACGAGCGGCGGAACCAGCATGGACTTTCCCGGTGGCAGCGGTTTGCCATCGTAATGCACGGTTGCTGCCCACCGGCCACAGCGCTCGCCGACAATGGCCACTTCGATATCGGCAAAAGCGAAGCGGCCATCGAGAAAACCCGCGATCAGGACTTCTTGGCTGCTGCGGTTGGCAATGGCCGTGAACAGATCAGAGCGGAAATGACCGGCGACGCCGGATGAAGGCCGGGCGATGTCGATGAGGCCAATGCGCAGCAGCGTGGAAAACGGATCCGGATCCACTTCTTGCGCGCGGAAGCTTCGGGTGCCGGTCCACGACTGGTACCCATTGCGAAACACGCTCCAGTCCTGTGCCGACGGCCCGACGAACACTTCGCCAAAATCGGGAAGCCACAAAGGCGCGACAGACTCGAGGTAGACTGGCTCCGGCCCGCGGTTGGTCAGCCGGAGTTCGATCACGAGAAATGGCTTGTCTTCCCGCAGCGCAAGATCGAGGAAGAGGCCGTGTTGTTCTGCAGCGCCACGAGCACCATCGCTGGTTCTTTCCAAGTACGGACGGAAGACGTACGGGTTCCCCCCAAGCTGATAACGGATGTTCGGCCGCAAGCCTTCGAGACGCACACGGTCGTCTTCGCTCCAGAAAAAGAATCGCCCATTTCTGACCTCGTAAAACATCCCCACGACCGATCCTCCTCTTCGTTGCAGCGCCTGCGGATCGCCTAGCGCTGCGAACACTTACGACGAATCGGGCGTAGCAGCCAAGTACTTCATCGAGATCCATGGCTATGGCGACCCAAACCGTTAGGACAGCGCCGAACCCGGCGGAGGGTAAGCTAGTGTTCCGCGCAGGGCGGCAACTTCCTCCTCGGGGGGATGCGGTAGCCAAAGTCGCCGCTCTTCGCGCCATGCTCGCACTTGTGCTTCGGCACGCGCTCGCCGCTCGGCATCCAACCCCGAATCGGTTCCGCAGTACAGGGTTTGCGACGGGAAGGCAAAGCCGGTGCCGCTTTCGGCCACGATGTCCATGATGCGCAGGAAAAGATCTTCGCGAATGGCGAGGAACTCGTCGTGCTCGGTCGTTTCGATGTACGCGAGAATCTCGACGTCGAGGGAGTACGCTCCAAAGCCGATAAAGCGCACACGGGCAGGATCGGGCGATACTTTCGGATGCGCGACGAGTAATTTTTTGAGCTCGATCAGCAAGTACCGCAGTTGATCCGGGGTAGTTTCGTACCGCAAGCCGAGCGTTGCAGTAAGCCGAATCCGGTCGCGCCGGCTGAAGTTTTCGATTTGCATCGAGGCAAACTCGCCATTGGGCACGGAAAGCACAGTGCGGTCGAGAGTGCGAATGCGTGTGGAGCGAAGGCCGATGTCTTCCACCACTCCGAGCTTGTCGCCGAACCGACAGAATTCACCGACGCGCACGGGTTGGTCCGCTACCAAGGTGATGCCTCCGAACAGGTGCTCGAGTGTTTTCTGCCCGGCCAGGGCAACAGCCAGTCCGCCAATCCCGAGTCCAGCGAGTACGCTGGTCACGTCGAAGCCCAGATTCTGCAACGCCACGAGCAGCGTCAGTGTGGCGAGGAATACCTTTGCCGCGCGGCGGCCGAGAGGAAGGAGGGAGGCCGCTGCCTGCCGATTGGCAGCTCGCTCTTCGATGGCTCGGGCCGTAAGGTCAACGGCTCGCATCAACAACCACGCCGTGGCCAGGATCATTCCCGCACTGGTAAGCGAGCGCATGAAGTGATCCGACCGCACCGACAGCGCGAGCAACGGTAGCCCGCTGCGAAAGACGACGAGTGTAAGCAGCGTGTGCAGCGGGGCCCTCATGACGACCACGGCATCCTCGCTGAGCGGCACCCACGACTGGGAAACAATCACGCGGCCAATGCGCACGCTCGCACGCGTGAGCCCCCAGGCCAGGAGCCATGCGGCCACCCCTAGCACGAGGAAGCCGATCCACTGCCAAAGCCGAACGCCAAGGAAGCGCACTTCGAAAAACGGCCGCGGAAGGTAGTCTTCCAGTGGGCCGTAGCCGAACTCTTGGTACAGCGCTGGAATCCGAGCGACGGTATCCGGAGCGACTCTCCAAACCAAGACGCCGTCTTCCCGGGGGCCGCGCTCGAGAAACATTCGAGTCGGCTTCTCCGCTGTTGGAATTACGGCAAGGCTTTCCCGTCGCGGAGGTAGGCCATCTTCTCGATCCCCTTCACTAGAGTCGTTAATCTGCTCCGGGTCCAGCCAAACCGTGCGATCGATGACGAGGCACAACTGCCGCGCAAGAGAGGGCCCGGCTTGCTCTCGCTCGCCAACCCGGATGCGGCGCAAGTCCAAATAAGCGCTTGCCCGGAGATAGTCTTGTGCGTTGCAAGCCTCGAGAAAACCGCGCACGCTCGATCGCGGGGTGCCGCGGCCAAAGTCGTCGACGGGCCCGGCACTGCTTGGCGTCACCGCCGGTGTGGGTGCCTGGGGCGTTTCCACAACTTGGGCCACCAAGCTTTGCGCACCCAAGGCGGCAACGAATCCTGCCAAAGAGCCAAGAATCCACCTCCGCAGTGGGAGTAAAGGAACGCTCATAGCCATGCCTCCTCCACAAACTAGCGTGCCGAGCTTGGTGTGTTCGCAGGCCCAACGCAAGAACAACCGAACCCGGAAAAGCTCGTCGTTTCCTTTCCCCAGAAATCAAGCTAGACGACGGTCATGTTGACCATCGAAGAGTTCAGTCGAGTGGACTTGCGCGTTGGCACTGTTGTGGCTGCAGAAAATCACCCCAATGCAGACCGGCTGTTGGTACTTCGGGTCGATCTAGGCAGCGAAGAGCGGCAAATCGTAGCCGGGATTCGCGCGCACTACTCGCCGGAGCAATTGGTGGGTCGCCAAATTGTCGTCGTTGCCAACTTGCAGCCGGCCACCCTGCGCGGGGTGGAAAGTCAGGGCATGTTGTTGGCTGCCAGTGATGACCAGGGCGAGCTTGCGATCCTCACCACCGAGCGAAGGGTTCGGCCAGGTGCACGGGTCAGGTAAACCAGCGGGAATCCAGAGCTGCCGCTGGGTGACTTGGCTCGCAGCCGCCAAAGCGATAGGCGAACAACCGAAGGAGCGAAAAGGAGCAAGCGATGGCCATTGATTTTTCGTTTCCCCCGGAAATCGAGCAGGTACGCTTGCGCGTGCGAGACTTTATTTGCGAGGTCGTGCGCCCGCGAGAGCAGGAAATCGAGCAGCGCCCGAACGATCGCGGATTCTTGATCCGCAAGATTCTCGAAATGCGGCAAGCCGCGCGCGAGTGGGGCTTGTGGCTCCCGCACATGCCAAAAGAATACGGAGGCATGGGCTTGGGCCATGTTGCCATGGCCGCGGTTCAGGCGGAGGCGGCGAAGTCGGCTTTCGGGCCGTATGCACTCAATGCGCAAGCACCGGACGAGGGCAACATGCACACCCTTTTGCATTGGGGCACGGAGAAGCAAAAGGAGAAGTACCTGCGCCCGCTGTGCGAAGGTGTTGTCCGCTCGTGTTTCGCTATGACCGAACCAGAGGTGGCCGGTTCCGACCCGACTCTGATTCAAACCCGGGCCGTGCTCGACGGTGACGAATGGGTGATCAACGGTCACAAATGGTTCATCTCGGGTGCTCGTGGGGCGAGTTTCGCCATCTTGATTGCGCGCACGGAGGAGAACCCTCCCATCCCGCAAGCGGCGAACTCGGCGTTTATTGTGGACTTGCCTGCCGAGGGATGGACGATCGTTCGCGACATCGAAACGATGGCGGGCAGCCACAACCATTGTGAGATTCGTATCGAGAATTTGCGCGTCCCCCGAGAGAACCTGCTGGGGCAGCGGGGGCAGGGACACTTGCTCGGCCAAAGCCGCCTGGGGCCCGCGCGCTTGGCCAATTGCATGCGGTGGATTGGGCAAGCGGAAATGGCGTTGGACATGATGGTCGATCGCGCGCTGAAACGCTACGCGCACGGCTCCTACTTGGCAGAGAAGCAAGGCATCCAGTGGATGATCGCCGACTCCGCCATGGAGCTCTACCAATGCAAACTCATGGTGCTGCACGCAGCGTACAAAATCGACCGCGGAGAAGACTTCCGCAGCGAGGTCTCCATGGCCAAGCACTTTGTGGCCAATGCTTTGAATCGGATCATCGATCGCGCCATTCAAGTGCACGGAGCGCTTGGCTACTCGCTCGACACCCCGCTGGCCCGTATGGCCCAACATGCTCGCTGGGCTCGCTTTGCCGACGGGGCCGATGAAGTTCATCAGTGGCGGATCGCACAAAGAACCATCGAAGCATACAAGCGCGACGGCACAACGAAAGCCGCTACAGGTGGCCTACCGTTGTAGGAGAATCCTGTACGCTGTTGGCCGCCCCATCGTGCTGGCGGCGGGAATCGTTGCACTCCTTGTTGCGATGCTGGGGTGCCGCGACCGATTCGGCGAAGCCCCTCTGGCAGGGGCCGACGTCGTTCTGATCGTGGTCGACACGCTGCGTGCGGATCACCTAGGGTTTCACGGGTACACACAGCCAACTTCGCCTTTCTTGGACCGTTTGGCCGCCGAATCGGCGGTCTTTACTGATGTGCTTGCCCCTTCGTCGTACACTCGGGAATCCATCGCGGCGCTGTTCTCCGGTCACTGGCCCTCGTGCATTGGGGCCATTGGTTGGAATGCTTCGCCACGCAAAGCTCCCTTCACACTGGCCGAACGGCTGGGCGCATCCGGATACGCCACTGCCATGTTGACGTTGACCACGATGCTGAGCGACCCTGGCTTTGCGCGCGGCTTTGAGCGGATCGAACACCTGACCGCTCAGTGGGGCGTCAGTCGGGCAGGGCCTGAGCTGACGCGTCGGGCCCTGGAAGTTTTCGGGGAACCTCGCACCCGACCGCTGTTCCTGTACCTCCATTACCTCGACCCACACGGACCGTACGACCCCCCCACCGGAGACGCTCGAACGCTTTGCTCCTGCGTCCAGTATTGTCCTCGATCTCTACCGCGACATCCGTCCGCGCTTGCCGGAACTCGTGGCTGCGGGGTTCGGCTCGCAAGACCCTCGATTTCATGAACTCGTACGGCGATACGATGCCGAGATTGCCCATACCGACGCCGCGTTGCAGCAGCTGGTCACTGGTCTGCGGGCACGGCCCTCGAATCGGCCGTTGTTGGTCGTGATCACCGCTGATCACGGCGAGGAGTTCCTCGAACATGGCTTTGTGGAGCATGCGTGGACCCTCTACGAAGAAAGCGTACGGGTTCCGCTGGTTTGGTGGTCGCCTGGGCGCATCCCCCGAACCCGCTCGTCACAAGCCGCCTCCCTCGTGGATGTCGCCCCGACCCTGCTGCGGTTGCTTGGAATCGACTCAGAGCAACTTTTGCAACAAGGGTCGGGGCGCGCTTTGTTTCACGTCCGCGGCCAACAGGCCGAGGTTGCTGACTTGGGATCGCGCGTTCGCTTCGCGGAACTGGGCATCGCAGAGCGCAACGTTGCTCGGGCTGTTTGGTCTGACGGTTGGAAATACATGGTTGCGCGCCGCTGGCTCGATGTAGGTGAGCGCGCTCGTGCGAGCAGAATCGAAGAACAAATCCGACAACAGGGGAAAACACCCGCCTTGCCGCCGCCCGGGGTCGTGGTGCGCGAGGAGCTCTTCCACCTGCCCAGCGATCCGGAGGAAAGGGCGAATCGCGTAACCGAGGCACCCGCAGTGCTACCACGTCTGCGTGAATACCTGTTTCAGCACGAGCGGCGCTGCCCTTTGACTGGGGTTGTCTCTGGGGCTCGACCAACGCTTGCGCCGCACGAGGCAGAAGCGTTGCGTCAGTTAGGCTACTGATCTCCAAGGGCTCCGCAGCTTGCTGGCAACCGATCTGGGTTGCGGATTCGCTTTCTTCATTCGCTGTCTTGTCTCCGGTAGGAGGTGGGGATAGTTTTGGGGCACGTCGTCGGAGAGGAGAGGTGCGCCATGCGAGCGATAGAAAGCTTTGGTGTGTTGGTGGCTGTGGGCTGGTTTTTGCTCACGATGCCATCGCCGTTGCAAGCATTGCCCAATCCGGGATGTGTTGCGGATGCAACTCACGAACGGAACTTGTGTCGCGACCTGTGCCGCGAGAACTTCCAGGCAGCCAAGGACTTATGCCGGAACATCAACCACGGTTGTGCGGATGCTTGCCGTGCGGGACGCGAGGGGTGCTTAGAGGGGACGCCGGAAAATCCCGGGCCCTTGGCTACGCTACGTAGCTGCATCGGCGCCTGCAATTCGGTTTTGGACGCAGAAAAGGCGCGTTGCCGAAACGAACAGTGCCCGGAAGGGAGCCCGGATCGGGAAGCTTGCCTGGACGCTTGCATTGACGCTGCTCAAGTTGTGGCGTTTCAATGCCGCGACCGCTGCCGAGAAGCGGCACGTCCGGGCATCAAGCTGTGCCGCGATAGTTTCCGTGCTTGCATCCGAGCTTGTCCGCCCGCCCAGTAGTTCGAGCTAAGCTTGACGCCAACTGCTGCAGGGTGGTGAGTACGCTCTCGGCGCGGCGCCCGCGCGGCCCCGTACGTATGCGCCGGCAATGTCGTGTGCGCACAGTGGCATTGAGCTGACTAGCCTGTCCGCAACGGCCTCCCCTCGGGATCATTGGAGTACTGGAGAGAAGGCTGCCGAGGTTAGATTTTCGTTCGATCGTGGCTCGTCTCTGCAAGGCATCGAGTGGGCCAGACTGGGTGCCTTGTGCCGGCGCAATCCCGTGGTTGGTAGTTTCGGTGTGGTGATTGGCACCTGCGGTTGCTAACGTGGTGGCGTGCTTTTGCGGATCGTGGGCAAAGCGCTGTGGGTTGTGGTTGTTTGTGCGGCTACCGCCCGCGCCCTAGTTGTCGTCGAGAGGGATTTTCGCGACCTGGTGGAGCGTGCCGAAGTCATTCTCGAGGGCACGGTTTCTGGAGTAGAAGAAGTTCCTGATGCCACTGGGATTCAGCGAACCTTGGTTGCGTTGACCGATTTGGAGGTTCACAAAGGGACGGTATCGGGGCCAAAGTTCGCACTGGACGTAGTCGGCGGCACGAAAAACGGCTTTCGTTCGCAGGTGCTGGATTTACCCTCGTTTACCCTAGGGGATCGTGTCATCCTGTTCGTGCGCGGCAATGGGCAGGCAGTGTTCCCTGTAGTGGGAGTGCACCAGGGCTACTTTCGCGTGGAACGTCTGGAGGATGGTAGCTCAAGGATCGTGCGTTGTGACGGGCTGCCGGTGGTTGCACGGGAGCAACGTGCCCTGCGCTTTGCGCCGCGAACGAGCCGCGGGATGGAACGCGCCGTGTCGCTGGAGGAGTTCCGAACCTGGATCCGCAACGAGATGCAAACGCTTGGCGGGGGTGTGGGCCGTTGAAACGCTTGGCGGCGCTAATTGCCGTGGTCAGTCTGAGCAGCCTGGTCCTGCCTCCCAGCGCTGTTCTTGCTTGGGCTTGCATTCGGGCCAAATCGGCGAATCCGGCGAGTCGTTGCATCTACTGGCCGGGTGGCAAGGTGACCGTGAAATCGTTTCTGGGCGCGCCGACCCGCCCCCCATTACTCAACGGCACGCGCACGTGGGACGAGAACGTGCTCTCGGCAGCCAGCGACTGGAACGCGCAAGGTGCTGCAGTGCAAATCACGGTACAGGTGGGTGGGCCATTTGCCGACCCTTGTGGTCGCCAGGGTCGTGGTCATGCTTGTGACAATACCGGACCTGCAGGGGATAATCCGATCATTTTCGCCAACGATTTCTGCGGCCGCGACTTTGGCGACATTATCCAACTCACGAATAACTGCTATCAGCCGGATACGGGCGCGATGGTCAACGCCCCCGTTTTTATCAATGCCAAGGTACGCTGGAACGCATACGATGGGAGAATTCGCTTTGATACCTCGACCGGCGTGCCAGAACCGGTTTACGACATCCGCCGCGTGATTTTGCACGAGCTGGGCCATGTTCTCGGTCTAGCCCACCCCGACGAGGCGGACCCGCCACAGGCAGTGGTTGCCATCATGAACTCGCGCGTGAGCAACATCGATCGGTTGCAACAGGACGACGTTGAAGGGCTGCTGGCGATTTATCCCCGATCGGCTCCGGGCCCTCAACCGACACCATCACAGGGATGTAGTGTTGCACCGAAGGAGACGACCGGGTGGTTCTGGGGGACAGCATTTGCCTTCCTGGTTGTCATCCGGGGGATCGGACGATCCGCCGGGTGGGGTCACCTTCGAAATCGCGTCAGATTTTGAGCCGCAGTTGCAGGCGAACGGCGGCCCGGAGGTTGGAAGACCCATTCGGTCCCGCGCCCGGCGCATCTTCGCCCCGCGCCGGATTCACCCGTACGCGGCGATGAGCGCGCTTCCCAAGGCAATGACCAGAGCACCCAACAGCCGATAGCGGGTTTCTGCCTCGCGCAGTACGAAATGTGCGAGCACCACGCCGAACACGATGCTGCACTGCCTCAGGCCAAGAACGTAACTCGCGGGGGCAGCGGCCAGAGCCCAGAGGATGAGCAAATAGGAGAATCCTCCAAGCAAGCCTGTTGCAGAGATGCGCACGGCGTTGCGCCGCCACTCCGCGCCAAGCCTGGTGGTGACACCGCGGCCGAGGATGAACGCGATGACACTGGTTTCTCCCATGCTGACGAAGTACAGAAAGACCAGCGGATGAAAAAAACGCACCCCCTGTTTATCCAAGACGGTAAACAGCGCTACGAACAGTGCCGTAAGCAAGGCGTAACGGGTCACTGGCGCTGCCAACACTTGCCCCAAGCCATGCGTACGAATGCTCGGCCACTGCAACACAATCGCGCCGCTTCCAGCCAGCACCGCTCCTACCACGCCACCAAACGTCACGGGTTCGCCGACAGCCAACGTATCCCAAGCCGCAAGCAGTACTGGTGCGGTGCGGCTGAGAGGATACGCCACGGAAAGATCCCCAACATCGTAAGCACGTAGCAAGTACACGGCGTACGCAGCGTGGGCCGCCACGGAGAGCACAACCCAAAGCCAGCCGAGCGCAGGCACGCCGTAACTAACGACGAACCAAGCGGCCAAAGGTAAATAGGCCAGGGCGGCGACGATGCCTTGGGCAAGAAAGAAGGCCCAACGATCCTCGCTGCCCTTGTTGAACAAGTTCCATAGGGCATGCAGAAACGAGGATAGTAAAACGGCAAGTACAGCCTCGGCGGACATTTGCTGTTGCTAGGTAGCGTTCCTCGCGTTTGCAACGTTGGTGGGCCGCGGCTTACTTGGGGCGTACGGAAAACTTCCCGGCGCCAAGGAGATTTGGTGATGATTCGAGTACAAGCGCTCGACCATTTCGTGTTACGCGTGCACGATCTAGAGCGGTCGTTAGCGTTTTACCGCGACCTACTGGAGCTCGAGGTGTTATTTCTCGAGGAGTTCCGCGCGGGAGCGCGTCCGTTCGTTTCCGTGCGCATTGGGGAACAACTGCTCGACCTGGTTCCTGACCCGGCCTTTGCGGGTGCTGATCTGGGCCCCCACAGCGGCTTTTTGCATTTTTGTGTTCGCGTGGCGGGGAATCTCGAAGAGCTGATACCGCTGCTGCAAGCGAACGGTGTGGTTCTGGTGGACGACAAGCCTGCATGGAGGATGGGTGCCAGCGGCTGGGGCTGGTCGCTCTACGTGCGGGATCCTGACGGGTACATCGTGGAGCTCAAGGAGGGCAACTCGTGAAGAGCTGGCACAAGACGCACTGTTGGTTGGGTTTGGTCGTATTCGCGGCAGCCTTGTGTCGTGCGGCTGCGGAAGCGGCGGAGCCGGACTGGACCGCGTTGGAGCGCGAGGGCGTAGAGCTGCTGCGCGAGTACCTGCGAATCGATACCACCAACCCTCCGGGAAACGAACTGGCCGCAGCGCGTTTTTGGGAGGCCAAATTCAAAGCTGCCGGATTGGCTCCTACCGTGTTCGAGACCGGCACCAACCGCGGCGGAATCTGGGTGCGCTTGCGTGGCCGTGGGCCGGGCGGTGCGTTGGTGCTCCTGCATCACCTCGACGTGGTGCCGGCAAACCCCTCGGAATGGAAATACCCTCCGTATGCTGGCGAGGAGCAGAACGGGTACATATATGGGCGCGGGGCTGTTGACGCGAAGGGCCTCGGGGTTGTGCAAGCGCTTGCCGTGCTTTTACTCCACCGCCACGGCATTCTGCCCTCTCGCGATGTCATCTTCGTGGCCACGCCAGACGAGGAAGCCGGCGGTCGATTGGGCGCGGGTTGGTTCGTCGAGCACGTGCTGCCGGCCTTGGGGCGTGTGGATTTCGTTCTCAATGAAGGTGGCCACATTCGCCCCATGCCATCGGGCCAGCTCGCGTTCGAAGTGGCGGTGGCGGAGAAAACTCCACTGTGGCTCCGTCTCACTTCGCGAGGAAAAGCGGGGCATGGCTCGGTTCCTCCAGCAGAAACTGCGGTAACAAAACTCGTCCAAGCTCTCGCCCGTGTGCAAGCGCTGCCGCGCGTGCCGAGGGTAACGGATGAGGTGCAGCGTTATTTTGCCGCCCTGGCAACCATGCAGGTGGGGGACCAAGCCGCACGTTTTGCTGACCTACGCAGAGCCCTCTCGGAGCCGAGCTTTCGCGAGAAGTTTCTGTTGGAGCCGCGCCAGGCCGCGCTCGTGCACGACACCATAGCGGTGACGGTGTTGCAGGCCGGGTCCAAAACGAACGTGATTCCAGGCGTGGCGGTTGCCGAGCTCGACTGCCGCTTGCTACCCGGCACCGACCCGATGGCCTTTCTGCAGCAACTGATCCATGCCATCGGCGACGCCTCGATCCAGGTGGAAACGCTGCTGCAGTTTCCCCCGTCCGCCTCTCCGACGGACACGCCCCTGTATGCCGCAATCGCGAAATTGGCCGAGCGCGAGAAGGCGCGCGTCGTGCCCAGTGTGTTAACGGGCTTCACCGACAGCCACTATTTTCGGGAGCGCGGCATTCCCAGCTACGGATTTGCGCCGTTCGTTCTGACCGAACCGGAGTTGCAGGGCATGCACGGCGTCGATGAGCGGCTGAGTCGCACCAATGTGCGCGAGGGCACGCGGCGCCTCGTGGAGTTGATCCGCGCGCTCGAGTGACCCAAGGGGGCCGCTCGGTCAGGAAGTGGACGGACGGGAACGGACTCTTTGTCCGACGGTTTCAGGGCTCGAGCAACACCGCTCGCAAGTAATCGCGATTCAGGCGAGCGATAAAGCGCACGCTAATTTGTTTGGGGCACACCGCCTCGCATTCGAAGGTGTTGCTGCAACCACCGAAACCTTCCTTGTCCATTTGCGCGACCATGTTGCGCACCCGCCGATAACGTTCCGGTTGTCCTTGCGGCAGTAACCCCAGGTGTGACACCTTGGCTGCCACGAAGAGCATCGCCGATGCGTTCTTGCAGGCCGCCACGCACGCACCGCAGCCGATGCACGCGGCGGCGTCCATGGCGAGCTCCTGGTTTTGCTTGGGCACGGGGATGGAATTGGCTTCGGGTGCACTGCCGGCGTTGACGGAAATAAAACCGCCAGCTTGCATGATGCGGTCGAAGGCGCTGCGGTCGACAATTAAGTCGCGGAGCACGGGGAACGGCTTTGCCCGGAACGGCTCTACGGTAATGGTGTCGCCATCGCGAAAGTGACGCATGTAAAGCTGGCAACTCGCCTTACCTCTGCCAGGGCCGTGGGGAATGCCATTGATGACCAAAGAGCACGAACCGCAAATGCCTTCCCGGCAGTCGCTTTCGAAGGCTACCGGCTCCTCGCCGCGCTCCACCAGTTCTCGATTCAGCGCATCGAGCAGCTCGAGGAAGGACATGTCTGGCACGACGTGGTCTTTTACGTAGGTGACGAACTGGCCAGGTGAATTTGCGTCCTTTTGTCGCCAGATGCGCAACGTCAGCCGCATTACTTGTAACTCCTCGTCGCCAGCTTGACGAACTCGAACTGCAACGGTTCGATGTGTCGGGTGGGGCGTTCCTTTGGGCCGCGATACTCCCAAGCGGCCACGTGACAGAAATTTTCGTCGTCTCGCTTGGCCTCGCCGTCCTCGGTTTGGAATTCTTCGCGAAAATGACCCCCGCAAGATTCTCGCCGCTCGAGAGCATCTAGGCAAAGAAGCTCTGCGAACTCGAGGAAGTCGGCAACCCGGCCTGCACGTTCGAGTGCCTGATTGATACCCTCGGGGCCACCGGTCACGCGGGCTTCTTTCCAAAACCGTTCGCGGATCTTGGGGATTTCTTCCAAGGCGTGGCGCAGGCTCGCCTCGCTGCGCGACATGCCACAGTGGTCCCACAAGAGCTTGCCCAGCTCGCGATGAAATACATCCACAGGGTGTCGGCCATTGATGGCCAACAGTCGTTCGATGCCCTTGCGCGTCTGTTCTTCTGCCTCGCGGAACTCGGGTCGGTCGGGGTCCGGTCGCGTGCGTTTCGAACGAGCGAAATAGTCGCCAATCGTGTACGGGAGAATGAAATAACCGTCGGCGAGCCCTTGCATCAGTGCACTGGCACCCAAGCGGTTGGCTCCATGGTCCGAGAAGTTAGCCTCGCCAATCACGAACAGCCCAGGCAAATTGCTCATGAGGTTGTAATCCACCCAGAGCCCACCCATGGTGTAGTGCACCGCGGGGTAAATGCGCATGGGTACTTTGTACGGATCCTCGTTCGTGATCTCGCGATACATGTCGAACAAATTTCCGTAACGCTCGCGCACGACCTCGATGCCCAAGCGTCGGATCGCTTCGCTAAAGTCGAGGTACACGCCAAGGCCGCCCGGGCCCACGCCGCGACCTTCGTCGCAAACTCGCTTCGCAGCCCGCGAAGCGATGTCCCGCGGGGCCAGGTTGCCATAGCTCGGATACATCCGCTCCAAGAAGTAATCCCGTTCATCCTCGGGAATTTGCTCGGGTGGTCGGGTGTCGCCTTTCTTCTTCGGCACCCACACACGGCCATCGTTGCGCAAGGACTCGGACATCAAGGTGAGCTTACTTTGGTGGTCACCACTGACCGGGATGCAGGTGGGATGAATTTGGGTAAAGCACGGGTTGGCGAAAAAGGCTCCCCGTTTGTAAGCGCGATAGGTTGCGGTGACGTTGGAATTGACCGCGTTGGTGGACAAGTAAAAGACGTTGCCGTATCCGCCCGTGGCCAGCACGACCGCGTCTGCAGCGTGGCGTTGAATTTCGCCCGTGAGAAGGTTGCGCGTGATGATGCCTTTGGCGTGGCCATCGACCACCACAAGGTCCAGCATCTCGGTGCGGGGGTACATCTTGACTTGCCCTAGGCTGATTTGCCGACACAATGCCGAGTAAGCACCGAGCAAGAGCTGCTGCCCGGTCTGGCCTCGGGCGTAAAATGTTCGCGATACTTGCGCCCCGCCAAACGACCGGTTGGCCAACAGACCACCGTACTCCCGAGCAAACGGTACGCCTTGGGCTACACAGTGGTCGAAGATGTTCACGGATACTTGTGCCAGCCGGTACACGTTGGCCTCGCGGGAGCGGAAGTCGCCCCCTTTGATCGTGTCGTAAAAGAGGCGCCACACGCTGTCGCCGTCGTTTTGGTAGTTCTTGGCCGCGTTGATGCCCCCTTGGGCGGCGATGCTGTGAGCACGACGCGGGCTATCGTGGAAGCAAAACGCCGACACCTGGTAACCCAGCTCTGCCAGAGTGGCTGCGGCCGAAGCACCGGCGAGACCCGTGCCGACAACGATCACGTGAAACTTGCGCTTGTTGGCAGGATTCACCAGCGCAAGCTCGTTACGATGACGATCCCATTTTTGTTCCAAAGGTCCGGGAGGAACGCGTCCGTCGAGAATCATCTCACTTCCCTACCACGGGATACGGGATCAGGCCGGCCAAAACGGCAAGCGGGATCGAACAGTTTCCAAAAAACACGATCAGACCTACGATCGGACCCAGCGCACGGATGATGCCATTGTATCGCGGGTGATTGAGGCCGAAGGTCTGGAAAAAACTCGACACCCCGTGCTGCAAATGCAGCAGCAACGGCACCATGGCGACGAGGTAAGAAAGCGACACCAGGGGCTGGCGAAAACCAAGAACCACCATCGCGTACACGTCATGCCGGCCTTTGGCATCGTGAAGCTGAAAGTGCTCCGGATGGGTGAGGCCAAAGGTAAAATGCGCCAAGTGGTAGAGCACGAAGGCGAACAAGATAATGCCGCCCATGAACATCGTGCGAGCAGCATAGGTGGTCACTTGGGGAGACCACAATTCGTACTGATGTTGGCGTGCCGCTCGATTCAACTGCGTGATTCGCACCGCGGAAAAAACGTGGAGACCGAAGGCCACCAACAGCACGATGCGGGCCGTCCACAACAGCACGGGCATCTTGCGCAGCGACTCAGCGTACGCGTTGATTGCGTCGGGCCCTAGATAAACCTGAAGGTTGCCGAGCATGTGCACGACGACAAAGCCGGACAGCACAAGCCCGCTCACACCCATGAGCCACTTGAGGCCGACCGTCGAGCGGAACAGTGCATAAAGCCCAGTCATGTTGTGTTCACTCGGTTATAAGGTCCTACCAAACCCGAACGGTCGTTCAACCGAAGCCGATCGCTATTCTTCTCATGCTTCGTATTAGTGGAATCACCGCCCCATGGGCGCAATGCGGAGTCGTCGTTGACCCCATCGTGGCTCGGGCGGCTCACGTGGCGAGAATCCGTGGTTTGCGTGGCGATCAGCGGTTGCAGATGAAGGTGCACGGGGTTTGTAGGGATGATGTGCGTTTCTGGTGCCGTGTGAGGGTACATCTGATTTTGTTAGGTGGTTATTCCATGGCCCAGAATTTTGAACACCTACATTGTGCCGAAGACGGGAAGGTGTTGTGGATCAAGATCAACCGTCCGGACTGCCGCAACGCGTTGAGTTTACAAACCTGGCGGGAGCTGCGCGACGCGGTGCTTTGGGCAGGCCAGCAAGCGTTCCGGGTGTTGGTCATCACCGGCAGCGGCGACGAGGCATTCGTCTCTGGGGCGGACATTCGTGAGTTCCCGGCAGCGCGAGCGAATCCGGAACAAGCGCTTGAGTACGATCGGATTAGCCACGCGGCACTCTTGGCGATCACCGAGCTGGAGCGGCCCGTGATTGCTCGGATCAATGGCCTTTGCTTTGGAGGGGGTGTCGCTTTGGCTCTCGCCTGCGACATACGGTTAGCCACCACCGAAAGCCGCTTTTGCATTCCGGCGGTTCGGCTCGGCCTTTCCTATCCGTTGGCAACGGGAATCGCACCGCTGGTGCGTACTGTCGGACCAAGCGCGGCGGCGGACTTGCTTTTGTCCGGTCGAATCGTCGACGCCACTGAGGCTTTTGCTATGGGGCTGGTGAGCCGTGTGGTTCCGACGGAGGAGCTAGACAGCGAAACCCGCGCCTATGCCACCCGCTTGGCGGAAGCTGCGCCTCTGACGCTAGCCGCCCACAAGGCCGCGATCCGTGCTCTGACGGCAGAACTACCGTCGGGGCTTGCAGGGGTCGAAGAGAAAATCCGCCGCTGTTTTGCCAGCGAAGACTACCGAGAGGGAGTGGACGCGTTTTTGCAAAAGCGCAAGCCCAATTTTCGCGGCCGGTGATCTATAGCCTTCACATGTAGAATCCCCCGTTAGGGGAAAGCACCTGCCCGACCGTGTAACTCGAGTCGTCACTGGCCAGGTGCAATGCGACCGCGGCCACTTCCTCCGGGGTACCGAAGCGGCCGATCGGGGCTTGCAAGGCAATCAGGCGTTTCATTTCAGCATCCATCTCTGCCAGCATCGGCGTATCGATGAAGCCAGGAGCAATGGCATTGACGTAAACACCACAGTGAATGGCTTCCCGAGCAATCGCCTTCGTCAAACCGATAATGCCCGCCTTGGCCGCCGAGTATGCGGCTGCACCGGCTAGTCCAGTTAGGCCGGCGACCGAGGCCATGTTAATGATTTTCCCGTAACGCTGCGCCTCCATGAGTTTCAGTGCCTCGCGGGTACAATAGAAAGTACCGTCGAGGTGTACGGCCAAGGTGCGACGCCATTCCATGTCCGTGATGCTTTGAGAGATGGCCAGTGGTGCCGGTGCGCCGGAGCCAGCCAGCCGCTCCATGTGAGCCTGAATGAGGCGTTGCTGCCGCGACGGCTCGAGCTCCACGATCCCAGCGTTGTTCACGAGAATATCCAGCCTTTGCCACTGGGCAGTGAGTTGCTCGAAGATCGCGCGGACCTCGACGGAATCCGATACGTCGGCGGGCAGTGTCAACGTTTCCCTTCCAAGCGCACGGATTTCTTGAGCGACGGCTTCGGCACGATCGCGCCGGATGTCGTTGACGGCTACGGCAGCCCCTTCGCGGGCGAAACACAAGGCGATGGCGCGGCCGATGCCGGAGCCTGCACCAGTGACGAGAGCGGTTCGTTGCGCGAGCTTCATAAACTGTTGCCTCCTTTTACTGCGGCGATGGCTACGCCATAATGGCAAACTGTGCATGGAGAAAGGCAACCCCGCTATGTTCACATCGTGACCCATGGCCCCCAGTGCCTCGATGGCGTCACCGCCGCGGTTGTCGTTGCCTCCTTCCATCCCGACTGTCACGTGCAACCGGTCTTTTGCAGTAACACCGGGGTCAACCGGGCCCTCCGGGAATTCCGTTGCGAGCCCGAACATGCCGAACACGAAATCTGGATTACCGATATTTCGTGGGTCGAGTCTGAGGTAGATCGACACTTGACCGACCTACAAAAGCGTGGTGTGCGATTGTTTTGGCTCGACCACCACCGGACTGCACTCGAGCGGTACCGCAGCGGAAGCGTGCACGTGCCGTTTACGGAAGTGGTGCTGGACGAATCGTTTGCGGCTTCGCGATTGGTCTACGAATACCTCCGGCATACCCGCCCGCTGAAGGAGGAACCGCCCGGCCTGGCCCAGCTCGTTGCCATGGCCGACGACAACGACCGTTGGCTTCATAACATAGCCGACTCGCATGCCTTGGCGTTGGCGGTGAACGCGCTGAACGGTGTTGCCGCTTATGAGGATTTGCTGGAATTTGCTCGCACGGGACAGTGGACGGCCCGCTTGCGCGCCGCGTACGAGTCGGCCCAACAAGATGTTGCCCGGAGCATTGCCCTGGCCGAGCGCAGCCGCGTGGAAACGTGGTTGCCGGAGCGCGGCATCACCTTGGTTGCAGCGGTGTGCGATGGCTACCCAAGCGAGATCGCGGACCACTGGAATCGCGACGCCGAACACTCCGTGTTTGTCTTTTTCGACTTGCGCACCCAAACCGTGAGTTTCCGACGTTCTCCAGGTTGCGACGTGGATTTGTCGCAGGTGGCCAAGCGGTTGGGCGGCGGCGGACATCCGGCGGCAGCCGGGTGCGAATTGCCCTCGGCGCTGCAGGAACTCGCCCGTGCCGTGGCCGAGGCAGTGCAGCCAGCGTTGATGGAGGCGGTGAAGTAACGCAGTGGGTAGCAGGCGCAGAGCGACGTGCCCTTGCCAACGATGATCCGATGCACTGCGGGCGACCGTGGCGGAAAGGCACCGCGCCAACTCGTCCGCGCTGTTTCAGAGAACGCTCGAACGGGCTGGGTCGAGCGAAGCCCGGAGTGGCGACAACTTTGGGAGATCGTTCGACCCGTGGTCGATCGAGGTCAGGTGTGGTCGGCTGCTCTGTCCGCACCGCTTCCGTACAATTTTGTTAGAAAACGTCGCTGACTCTGTACAAACGACATGGAATTGTGCAATGAGAAGTGCGTGGTGTTGTTGGCGGAGCGATGGCACCGCCATTGCTGTGAACGGCAGTGTGGAGGAGGAGGTGGAAGATGGGACGAGGTCCGTTACAGCCAGTTGAGCCAAAGCGAAGAGCGCTGGCCGCAGAGGAGTTGTTGATGCTTGCGGTGTTGGAGCAGGCTGTAGCCGACCTCGACCATCCTTGCCCAGCGATTCGCGCCGACGCGGACGCGTATATTTTCTCCTACGATCCGGACTACAGCATTTTCAGCTTTGACTCCGTATGCCGGTACTTCAATTTGTCGCCTTCTGCGGTGCGTCAGGCGCTCAAGAATCGGCCACGCCGGCCGCTGCGGGGCAAGGGGCCGAGGTCGTACCGGCGCGCTGCGTAGTTTGTCGCTCTGCGCCGCAGATCGCGGCATCAGCAGTCGCGAGCGAGCGCTTCTCGGAGTCGCTCGCGTAGCTCCTCTAGCGTGCCCGAGTTTTCCACGACAACGTGGGCAAAGGCCCGCTTGGTTTCTTCGTTCGTTTGCGCTTGTTGGCGGGCGGCTATCTCCTGTGGGCTCATGCCGCGCTGCTGTTGGAGTCGCTCGAGCACGAGCTTCGGCTGAGCGGTAACAAGCCAGACTTGGTCCACCAGTTCATGCCACCCGGCTTCTATCAACAGTGCCGCCTCGACGACGACCACGCGCACATTACCGCGGGAGCGAAGCGCCTCGATCCTGCGGCGAATTTCCGCAGTCACCAGTGGATAGAGAATGCCTTCGAGGCGCCGTCGTTCTTTGGGGTCGGCGAAAACGATGGCCCCGAGCTTTTTGCGATCGATGATTCCTTCTGGACCGACAATGTCCGACCCAAAGGCCGACACGACCGCGTTCCAACCAGGGGTGCCCGGCGCGTACATCTCATGGGCTACCTTGTCCGCGTCGATCACCTCGGCGCCAAGCTCAGCAAGGATCTGTGCCGCGGCCGACTTGCCCGTGCCAATACCGCCGGTGAGGCCAATGACTTTCATTCCGCAAGCAGCGGCATAAGCCGAGGGCGTCAACGACACAAGGCACGACCGGGGAAACCAACCACCGCCCGTCTTTGGGCTTCAGCGCAGCCCCGCGCGTTCTGCTCTACGAGCTACGCACTTATCGTGCGCGCACGCGGCGGCGGGGTAGTTTTTGGCTTTGTGCCCATGCCTGTGGATCGGCAAGGGCACGGGCGTGCCACTCCTCGACTTGGCGTCGAAGATAAGCCGCGTCAAAGCCGAGGATTTCGCAGATATTTTCGAACGAATACCACCAACGTTGGTCGGGACTGAAGATCCAGTCGCGCGCCTCCAAGAACATCTGTCGGCCGCGATTATCGCGGGCAAAGGCGTACTTCCGGTAGCACTCCAGTGCATCTTGCAGCACCGCCAGCATGAGCCGCCGCTCCGGGTACGCCGCGCTGCCTTGCCGGAAGTTGGCGTAAAACTGCACGGGTACCAACGCATCGGGCTCGAAAATACCTTGACCTCGCTCCATAACAGGGTTCCCCTCCGCGCTCAGTTAAGGCGCCCCTTTTGCCAGAAACGGGCGCCAAAGGAAAGCTCCCCGCGGCGCCACGTCCTAATGCTGGCAGCGGGGTTTTTGGGCTGTTGATTTTCTTCCGACACGTGCTCAGGGGCGGTCGTCTCGTTGGTTATTTCTTGGGCTTGGCTCCCAGCACGGATTCTTTGAAGCTCTTGGCCACCGTGAACCGAACTTTTTTCCTCGCCGGAATTTTGATGGGCTCACCCGTTTGTGGGTTGCGGCCCGTGCGCGCTTTGGTTTGTACTTTGCGGAAGATGCCTAAACCGGGGATCTTTACCGGGTCCCCTTTTTTGACCGTGTTTACCGTGAGGTCCACTAAGGTTTGCAGCACGGTGTCTGCCTGCTTTTTCGTGATTCCGGCTGCATCGGCAAGTTTCTGCACCAGTTGCGATTTCGTCATACTCTCACTCTCCTCTCCCCTCGGTAAAAGTCAATGTTTGCCACGCCACGCACAACCGGCGAGACGAAACGATCGAAGCACTTGTGCAACGGAATGGCGCTCGAAGTCAAGAAAGCACCCGGACTTTTTTGCGAAATTGGGTAAAAAGCCCGAGCCAAGCGCGGCTCAGCGTAGAGCGGTGACTGGTTGGCTCCATCGTGCAATCGCAGCGTCCCTGCTTGCCTCGGCCCGCGTACAGGTAGCTCCTGACTAACCGAATGTGCCAGAGCCCACCCCGCCGGCGTACAGTTCGCTCCGTGATTTCTCCGATCCGGACACGCGGCCCCCTAGAGGGCTGGTGGTTTGGCTTTCGTTTCCGCTCAGGGGAACGTGTTGGCGGCGGCTGGGCTAGTCGTAGTATTCGAGCCCGAGGTGCGTGATCAGTTCTTCCCCGCGCAGGTAGCGCAAGGTGTTTTTGAGCTTCATGAGTTGGATGAACAGGTCGTGTTCGGGATACAGGCTTTCGGCAGTCTGCGGGCTCTTGAAGTAAAAGGAAAGCCACTCCTGAATGCCCCGCATGCCGGCACGTTGTGCGAGATCCAGAAAAAGGGCCAAATCGAGGACCAACGGCGCCGCCAGGATCGAATCCCGGCAAAGAAAGTTGATTTTGATTTGCATCGGGTAACCGAGCCAGCCGAAGATATCGATGTTGTCCCATCCTTCCTTATTGTCCCCCCGAGGCGGGTAGTAGTGGATGTGCACTTGATGCACGTAGTTGCCGTAGAGCTCGGGGTAGAGGTCCTTGCGGAAGATGACATCGAGGACGGAAAGCTTGCTTTCTTCTTTCGTTTTGAAAGAGGATGGCTCGTCGAGCACCTCGCCGTCGCGGTTGCCGAGAATGTTCGTGGAAAACCAACCCGTCAGCCCCAGCAGCCGAGCCTTCAGGCCTGGAGCCAAAATGGTTTTCATCAGCGTTTGCCCGGTTTTGAAATCCTTGCCGCAAATGGGCACGTTCTTGCTCTGCGCTAGCTCCACCATGGCCGGAATGTCCACGGTGAGGTTCGGGGCACCGTTGGCAAAGGGAATCCCAGAACTGAGAGCGGCGTACGCGTAAATCATACTGGGGGAAATTTCCGGGGCGTTTTGCTCGAGCCCAGCTTCGAACGCGGCGAGTGAGGCATGCACCGGCCCAGGGCGCAAGTAACTCTCTGTACTCCCGCACCAAATCATCACCCCGCGGCTGAGCCCGTGGGTGCGAAACGCGTCTGCAATGTCCTGCTTGACTTGCTCGGCTAGCTCTCGCTTGTTGCGGCCAGATTTCACATGCGTGCCGCGCAGCCGTTTGACGTACTCTTGTTGGAACACTCCGGGCAGAGGCTCGATTTGTTCCAGCGTGGGGCGCACGGGCTCGAGGTGATGTTCTGCCAGAACCCCAGCTCGTTTCGCGGCCTCGTAAGCGTTGTCGGGGAAGATGTCCCAGGCAATGAACCGCAAGTCGTCGAGGCTTGCCAGTGGCACGAAATCGCGAATGGGAGGCACTCGGCGCTCGGTTCGCTTTCCGAGACGTATGGTGCCCATTTGCGTGAGCGAGCCGATGGGCTTGGCTAGGCCGCGCCGAACCAGTTCCACTCCGGCAATGAACGTACTGCTCACCGCGCCCAGCCCGACTAAAAACACCCCGAGCTTGCCCTCCGCTGGTTTGATCGGTCTCCCAGGCTCCATGCGGCCTCGTCTAGAAGCCAAACCAACCCAGAGCAAGCGATCATCGGTTTGCCTCCTCCCGCTTGTGTGTTAAGCGCTCCGAGGAAACGGTTACGAGGCTGGCGATGGCACGGATCGGGTTGCTTGGCGGAACTGGGCCGGAGGGAAAAGGCTTAGCCTTGCGCTTTGCCGCGATCGGAGAGGAAGTACGGATCGGTTCGCGACAGAAGGAGCGCGCCGAGGAGGTGGCGGCCAAGCTCGGAGAAAAGCTTTCAGCGGCCCAACTCGGTGGGGGCGTGGGGGCCGGCGAGAACCACG
>BEIG01000035.1 GCA_002898795.1 bacterium HR30
TCACTCGCTGCCCTCCTCGGACTTTTTGCAAGGCCTGCATCAGCGAATCGCGGGTCACCCCGGCTTCTTGAAACATGCGTTCGCTGGTGCGGTCTTGCAGCATGGCTAACAGCAGGTGTTCGATGCTGACGTACTCGTCTTTCAGCGCCTGCGCCTCTTCTTCTGCACGCGTCAGCACCCGGCTGAGCCGCTGCGTGATGTAAATCTGGTCGGGTGCGGCAGCCGGACCAGTCACTTGCGGCAACTTTTGCAGCTCTTGCAGCGCGCGCTCCTTGAGGCGTGGGATGTTCGCGTTTGCTGCCTGCAAGATCGCAGTCGCCAACCCGTCGTGCGGCTCGAGCAAGGCAAGAAGCAAGTGCTCGACGTCGATCCCTTGATGATTGCGCCGCGCCGCCAGCGACTGTGCTTGCCGTAAAGCTTCTTGCGATTTTTCTGTAAAACGCGCCAGGTTCATAAAAACTCCAATCGGAGGCGCAACCTAACCACACTTTTGTGCTTGGCAACCGCGGCCCCAGCGGCGATGCGGCTCCGGGTGAACGCTTAGCTTTGTTTGGGTGTTTGCTCTTTGTGGGCGAAGGTGACTACGGTCGGCTGCACCAAGCGCTCGAAGTCCGCATATCGCATGCGAACCGTTTGCGTGTGGCTTCCGGCGTTAAACACGATCGATTCATCCCGCGACAGTTCGGGGTCCACGAACACCGGCAAGCCGAACAGGTTGCCGAACGGTGGCATGGCGCCGACTTCGCACCGGGGAAACAAGTGGCGGAACTCATCCTCGGTTGCCAGTCGGGCCTGCGCGTCTCCCAGGATGGCACGTACCCGTTCGAGATCGACCTTGTAGGGAGCTGGCGCCACGAATAGCGCAAAGCCTGCGCTGCTGCGGATGACCACGACCTTGGCAAACTCGCGGCCTGGGACATGCTCGGCCTGGGCGACTTGCTGCGCCGTGTAAGCCGGTGGATGGTGAGAAATCTCGTAACGGACACCCTCGCGATCGAGCAGCTCCTGAAGCTGCGGTAGGATGGGCATGGGAGCAACCTCCTTCAGCGTCGCGCTTTCGGAACTGAAGGCTACCATGAATCCGTGCAGCGGCATAGAGTACCGCTTGCAGGTGGGGCATCCGGGGCCTGTGTGGGCGCTTGGCCTCGGTCTTCCGCCAGCAAGCCCCCGGGCCCTGCAAAAAGGAGGGGGAGACGGAACGGAATCGCATCGGGCCAACCTAAGGGTGGTTGCCCGCGTAAGCGGTGGTCGCTGCTGCTTCAGCCGGTAGTGGCTGGCGCTTCTGTGGCCCGGGCGTTTCGCGCGCAGGGTTATGACGAAGACCAAGATTCCACCAAAAGCCTGACAAGCATCCTGGCCTCGGATTCGGCCTTTGGGTTTAGCGCAAGTGCGATAGCTTCGAGGGCTGCTCTCCCGGGTGACGACGCCGAAGGAGTCGCGAGATCACGGAAACGGAGGCGGCAGTGGAGGCGCCAGGCGAGAAACCAACGGTACGGGCACGGCGTATTGGCGCAAAGTGTCTTCCACGCGGATCGACGCCTCGATGGGTGGAACCGTGGTGTCGATAAAGATCACGTCGGACTCATCTTGCCCGGGAGCCTCTTGCTCGTCGCGTTGCCGCACGTAAACGTTCCAGTCGGCATCCGACACCTCTTGCTTGTCGTGACTTCGTGCTTCGAGACGGCGGCGCACTTCCTCCTCAGGACAAGTGCACCACACGAACAAGAGCGGGGCGGAAAACTTCTCGGCCAGGGCCCGCAAAAGATCGCGCTGCTCGCGACGCAGATGGGTGGCGTCGAGAATCGAGCCCAGCCCCTGATCGAACAAGTGGACTGCCCGTCGCCGCAACTCGAGGTAGGTACGGGCCGTAAATTCCGGTGAATAAATGCCCTCGCCAAACGGGACCTGACCTTGTTCCTGGGCCATCCAGCCCGCAAGTTCTTTGCGCACGACGTCGGACCGAATCCACGGAAAACCCGTTCGTTCCGCCAACAGCCCGGCCAGCGTGGACTTTCCAGTGCCGCTGAGTCCGGCCACAGCCACGATGGCGCGGAATGGCTCCCAAGTATACCGGTAGGCGAGGGTGAACCGCTTCTGTGCCACTGCGCGTGCTTGCGCTCGTGCGGGTTCGGGCACGTCGGGTTCTCGGCTTTTCAGACCCTCCACCTTGCCGCGCACGTAGGCCCGGTAGCATTTGTAAAACGGCAACAAGCGGGGGAGGTCGTGGTCCTGCATCACGGCGTTGTAGGCCAGAAGGAAACGGTCGTGCAGATCTCGGCGCCCGAAGTAATCGAAATCCATCGCAAGAAAGGCCACGTCCGAGACGACATCGCAGCAACGCAGCCGGTCGCTGAACTCGATGCAATCGATGATCGAAAGCGGATGAGTGGCGTAAATGTGGTCGGCGTGGAGGTCGCCATGGCCGTCACGAATTCGCTCCTCGGCCTGACGGCGACGCAACACGCTGTCCTGGGCGCGCAAGAACTGCGCGACGAAGGTGCGGATCTGGTCGTCATCGTGAGCAAGAATCAAGTCGCCGCGCATGCTTTCCGCATCGGCAAAGTTCTCTTCCCAAGTGGCCGCCAGCTCCTCCGGAGCGCCGAAGCGGGCGATGGACGGTCCGGCAGCAGCGCTGCGGTGAAATTGCGCGATCAGGTGGGCGGCTTCCTCGATCAACTCGTTGCTTACGCGGCCTTGAACCAGTAAACGGTCGAGCCGCAAGTCGTCGGGAAGGTATTCCATCTCCACCGCGTAGTCGACCGCGTTGGTCGCAGTCTCGATTGGCTCGAGGGCAAAGCTGCCGTCTTTGCGCACAATCGCCACCACGCGCCGGTATACGTTCGGGGCAAGCCGCCGGTTGAGTCGCACTTCTTGCTCACAAAATCGGCGGCGCAGTTCCCGGGTGGAAAAATCGAGGAACCGAAAGCGTACGGGCTTTTTGCACTTGTACACCAGAGGTGGCGCTAACACGAGGTAAGAAATGTGGGTTTGCTCGAGCCGAACCCAAGCGGGCCGATGGGGAAAGAAGGAGGGATCCAACATCGCGCGAAGAAACCCCGGTAGACGCAGGTCCTCCACTGTGGGTTTGGCTTGCTGTGGGCTTGCTATGGGCTCCTGCATGGGCGCTATCATGACTCGCTTCGATTCCTTGTGCCAGGGGAAGGCTGGGCCGGGTACGCGCCCGGGAAACCCGACATGTTGCGAAAGCGAGACACGAGGCGTTGTCTCGCGGGCGTGTTACTTTCGGGTTGAAGCTTAGCTACGCCGTGCTTTTATGCCCCTGATGCGTTGGTGGAGATACCTCGTACTGCGTAGTTCCGAAAGGTATGCCGTTCTGTCCATGGCAACTGTCGCTCTGCTGAGTTGGGTGCTGCTGAACCGAGCGGTGGCCGAGGGGCGGAAGTGGTCCGAGGAGGTGTTTTATCGTAAGCCCCTGGGCCGGCCGTATATCGTGATCCCGGGCCGCGACCTGCACAAGGCGAACACGGTGATCGGTTCCCTGCGGTATTACCAGGCTCAAAAAGGCGACACCTTTCTCGATATCGCCCGCTATTACGACCTTGGCATTAACGAGCTCGAAGACGCCAATCCTGGCATCGATCCGTGGCTCCCCCCGCCGGGCAAGCCAATTTTACTGCCGACGCAATGGGTGTTACCCGACGTGGAATACAAGGGGATCGTCGTCAACATTCCGGAGATGCGCCTCTATTACTTCCGGTCAGCGGGTGCCGACTCGACGGTCGTAACGACTTACCCTGTTGGGCTGGGGCGGGACGACTGGAAAACCCCCGTGGGGAAATTCACCATACGAGAAAAGACGGTAAACCCAACATGGGTTTTGCCTCAGTCGATCAAAGAAGAACATCGCAGAGAGGGCCGACCTGCCCCAGACTTCATCCCCGGAGGCCACCCCGATAATCCCCTCGGAAAATACCGGCTCAGGCTCAGTATGCCGCTGTATGGTATTCACGGGACGAACATCCCTTGGGGTGTGGGAATGCAGGTGAGCCACGGCTGCGTTCGCTTGTATCCCGAGGACATCGAGCAATTGTTCCCCTTAGTGCCTGTGGGCACCCCGGGCGAGTTCGTTTATCAGCCAGTTAAAGCTGGCATTCGCGATGGGCGTGTGTATTTGGAGGTCCACAAGGATATTTACGACCACACCCTGGCCTTGCACCGCGAGGCTCGGCGGGTATTGGAAAAACTTGGCTTGGCGCCCTTCGTGGACGCGGAAAAGGTCAAAGAGGTCGTAATGAAGCAAAACGGTGTGCCCGAGGATGTCACCTCCGACAGGGTGGCACGAGTCCTGCGGCCGATCGATTCCCAGGATGGTGCCCGAAATGCCGAGACTGCAGACGCCGGGCGCCGACTTGTGCTGAGGGATTCAGCGCGGATTGGTCTTGCTCCCCGCGACAAGGAG
Organism: bacterium HR30; assembly: GCA_002898795.1. GTDB lineage: Bacteria > Desulfobacterota > Binatia > HRBIN30 > HRBIN30 > HRBIN30. Next base: position 4,421 of record BEIG01000035.1, read on the forward strand.
CAGCCGCGGCGCGATCTGGAGGGCTCCAGATAGGGCGTCGAGAGCAGCGCACCGAAGCTTTCGGTCGCGTCCGCCGCCGCGGTTCGCAGTGTGCTCGCCGTGCCGCCGACCTCTCCGCGGAAGCCGTTATCCACGAACTGAGCAGCCGTAACCGCCGGCCGGTTGAGTCTAGCGCGCACGTCGGACACAAGCATCCCTCACCTAGGGTCGTGCGTGAGCCTATGCCGTACTCGATTGTACTGGGGGCCGGGGGTAGCCCGCGGGACGGCACCAGCACTGCGGGAACAGCCCCCGGTCTCTCGGTAGGCACCCTTGCCGCCGGAGTCGGGGGTGGATTGGCGCGATGCACCTCAGCTCGACGAAAGAGACCCTGGCTCGGAGCGCCCGCCGTTGCCACGTAGCAACGGTGCGAGGCAGTTCAGCGGTCTCTCGGCGGATACCCGTCATGTTCCCGAGCGCGTTTCTTGGTAGCGCGTCCCGGTGCAACCGGGCTAGCAGCGCACGGGAGAATCGCCGCGGGGCATCACGATGGACGATCGGATTCGTTGGCCCGCCCCCTGCGCAATGGGCAAGCTAACCCCAGGGGCCTGCGGCACAAAAACACAATGACCCGGCTGTAGGGTCCACTCGCCGCCCCAGCTCGCACTCGGGCTGGCTACGAAAAATGCGCCCCGCGCTGTCGCTGACCACGACGACCCGGCGTGTTGCCGGGTAAGTATTGGGCCGGGGAAAGGAGTAGTAGCCCCAGATGGTACAGGGGGGCAGCGTGCCCAGCCGGAGCCGCAATGCCTCCAGTTCGTCCGACATTGCTCGGTTTTGCCGACGGACTTCGGCGAGCTGCTGTTCCAACGAGGCGATGTGTTCCGAATCTTGGTCTTGGGTGCTCGATAAGGCCTCGAGCTGAGCCAAAAGCTTCTCGCTTTCCTCCCGAAGGGCCGCGTTCTCTTCCGCCAGGGATTGCATACGCTGATTGGCCCGCTCGCGTGCAGCCCGAGAAGCTTTGATTGCGCGTAGAATTTCTTTTAGGCCCACGCCCCTTTCTTTCTTCGGGAGAACAGCCTCGTTCGCTGAAGGTTCCGCTGGCACAGAAGCTCGCGCGAACACCTCAAAATGGCGTCGAGTGGAAATCCATGAACCGAAACGCGGTGCGCGAAGTTCCAGTTCGTAGCTGCCATCACGCGGGAAGACATGCGCGGGCAGAAAGGTCGGAGAAGTCCGAACGCCTAAGTCCAAGGGGGCGCCACCCGCGGGCCGCAAAAGAATCCGCATCTCTCGGGGCCCTTCCCATTGGACTTCGACCGGAGGATGGTAGACCCTCCCTTGCGTCGGGGTCAGCAAAAGGGGCCGAATGTGCTTGACGACGCTGGTACGAAAAAGGCTGTCTGCGGCAAGGATGCTAGCTCCACAGAGAAGGGCGGTTACGAGGATGCGAAGGGCGCGCACAGCGACTCGAATTTTGGCACAAAAGATTGCACGCGTACAACCCGCGGCGATGGGTTGTCTGGTGCGTTGCCTTGCCCGGCGCGGCCAATTCCGATAGACGAAGCGGCGATGATTCTCGACTTCCTTTTGGGGATGTTTTCGAATGATCTGGCCATCGACCTAGGCACGGCCAATACGCTGATCTACGTCAAAGGCGAAGGGATCGTTTGCAACGAACCCTCGGTAGTAGCCGTACAGAAGGATGCTCGCGGAGGCCGTCGGGTGCTCGCTGTGGGTGCGGAGGCCAAGAAAATGTTGGGGCGCACCCCGGGGTCGATCGTGGCGATTCGGCCTCTCAAGGACGGTGTGATCGCCGACTTTGAAATCACCGAGGCGATGCTTCGCTACTTCATCCACAAAATTCACAATCGCAAGGCGCTGGTGCGTCCGCGCATCATCATTTGTGTACCGTTTGGCGTCACCGAGGTAGAGAAACGAGCGGTGCGTGAGTCCGCCGAGTCGGCCGGGGCACGCGAGGTTTACTTGATCGAGGAGCCCATGGCTGCGGCCATCGGTGCGGGGCTACCGATTACGGAGCCTACGGGCAACATGATCGTGGACATCGGCGGCGGTACGACCGAAGTGGCGGTGATTTCGCTCAAAGGGGTCGTATTCTCGAAGTCGATTCGTGTCGGTGGCGATAAGATGGACGAGGCGATCGTTCAGTACATCAAGCGCAAGTACAATTTGCTGGTCGGGGAGCGGACCGCGGAGCTGATCAAGATTACCATCGGTTCGGCGTACCCCGGAAACGAAATCCAAACCATGGAGATCAAAGGGCGCGACTTGGTGGCGGGCGTGCCGAAGACGGTGGAGGTTTCTGACGAAGAGATCCGCGACTCTCTTCTCGAACCCATCAATCAGATTGTCGATGCCGTGCGCATTGCTTTAGAGCGCACTCCACCGGAGCTCGCGTCGGACATCGTCGACCGTGGCATCACCCTGGCGGGCGGAGGTGCGCTGCTGCGAAACTTGGATGTCCTCTTGCGCGAAGAAACGGGCCTACCGGTTATGTTAGCTGAAGATCCGTTAACGGCTGTGGTGATGGGCGCGGGCAAAGTGTTGGACGAGCTGTCGTTGCTGAAGGACGTGACGATCCAGTGAAGAGTAAAGCCCCAGGGCGAAGGATCTCTGGAGGCGCAGTGGAACAGTCCACGCCGTTGCGGGCGCGGAAAAGAGAGCAGCGTGGGCGAGGGTCATGTGGGAATTCCTACAACGCAACCGCGTCGGACTCGTAGCAGCGGTGCTGATGGGGGTGTCGCTTCTGCTTCTGACGTCGAGCGTCCGCACCTACCGTAACGATCCCCTTGGCTACCTGGTTCTCGAAATCTTGCGACCACTGCAGGGTGCATTGGCTTCAGGCTGGAGCACCGTGCGTGGAGCGTGGGAGGCGTACATCGACTTGGTCCGAGTGCGAGAAGAGAACGCGCGACTTCGCCAAAGGGTGGCCGAACTCGAGCATCAAACTTTGCGGATCGCGGAAATTATCGAAACCGATCGTCGTTTGTCCGAGTTGTTGAAGTTTCGCACCCATTTCCTGGGGGAGCCGCAGGCGGCAATGATCATTGGTCGCGACGCTTTCCCTGGCTTCGGCACGGTGATCATCAGCAAAGGGGAGGCCGACGGCGTGAAAAAGGGAATGCCGGTTGTTTCCTCTCAAGGGGTGGTCGGGCGCATCTTGGTCGCCAGTCGCAACTCAGCGCGGGTGCTGCTCATTACGGACCATAACAGCGGCGTCGACGCGCTAATTCAGCGCACCCGTGCCCGCGGAATCGTCGAAGGGTCCGTAGACGGACGCTGTACGATGAAATACGTCCCGCGCGACGAGGATGTTGCCGTCGGAGATCGGGTGATCACGTCCGGGCTGGACGGGATTTTTCCCAAAGGATTGTTGATTGGCGAGGTGACCCACGTTACCCGCGGCACGCGCGGGTTGTTGCAAGTTGCCGAGGTGCGGCCGGCCGCAGCTCTGGATCGGCTGGAAGAGGTGTTGGTTCTAAGTCCTGGCACCCGATTGAGAGAAGAAACGCAATTGGAGGAGGGGCAGGTCGATGAAAAGCCAGCACCTCCGAGGTCGTGAGGGTGCGACAGGCCATTCTCTTCGTGGTCTACGTGCTAGGTGCACTCCTGGCTCAGACCACGCTGGTGCCCCTTGTAACCAGGGGGGCGTTCACCGTCGACTTGCTCATGGTTTACGTGGTTTATCTCGGTATGCGGCGCCACACGGTAGGGGCTGTGGTTGCAGCTTTTTTGGTGGGGTATTTGCAGGATGTCATTTCCGGCACTCTCTATGGACTCAACGCGTTTGCTACGACGCTGGTGTACGTCGCGGTTTACCGCACCTCGCGGCACCTTTGGGTCGACAACGCCGTGAGCCAAATCTTTGTGGTGGGCATGGCTGATACATTGAAGCACTGCGTGGTGGGTTTGGTCCTCGCGTTCACTTGGGGGCCGGATCAGCTCGGCAGCTTGCTCGGAGTGGCATCTTGGTCTGTTCTGGCCACAGCATTGTGTAGCCCCATTGTTTTCGCCATTTTGCAGCGAGCCGAGGAGTTCATGACGGTAGGGGGAGACTGAGGTGGCTTGGGCAACCCTGAGGCAGCGCGAGGCGCCGAGCCTGCTGCGTCGCCGCGTGCGATGGAGCTTGGTGTTGTTTGCACTCGTGTTCCTGCCCATTGTGGCTCGGCTGTGGTACCTGCAGGTGCTGCGGGGCGAGGAAATGCGCTTGTTAGCGGAAAATAACCGCGTCCGCCTCCATCGCGTACAGGCTACGCGGGGGACTGTCGTCGATCGGTATGGGCGGGTCGTAATCGACAGCCGCCCTTCCTTCGACGCCGTGTTCGTTCCGGAGGACGCGAAAGACCCAAGCTCCACCATCGAGAATTTGGCGTCCTTGCTGGGTTTGAACTCCGCCGAGCTGCATCAACTGGTGAAGCGAAGAGGTGCACGTCCCTTCCAGGAAGTGTTGGTGAAGCGGGACCTGACCTTCGAGGAGGTCGCGGCCATCGAAACCCACCAGTGGGATTTGCCTGGTGTGAGTCTGCAAATTACGCCCCGAAGGAGTTATCCTCACGGCCCCTTGTTGGCCCATTTGACCGGATACGTTGGCGAAGTGGGCCCGGAGGAACTCGAGCGGGACCCTTCTTACCGAATGGGCGACATGGTGGGCAAAAGCGGCTTGGAGCGTGGATGGGAAACTTATCTTCGCGGCATCGACGGGGGCCAGCAGGTGGAGGTGGACTCGCTTGGGCGTCGCCTGCGGGTACTGAGCGAAGTGGCGGAGGTTCCGGGCCACACGGTAAGACTCACGATTGACTTGGACTTACAGCAAGCGGCCCACCGCGCCTTGGGCGAGCGGGACGGTAGCGTAGTGGCCGTGGATCCCAGGAATGGGGAAATCTTGGCCATGGTCAGCCATCCGAGTTTCGACCCGAACGCCTTTGCGCGAGGCATTCGCTTGCAAGAATGGCAAGCGCTCACCGGCGACCGCTCGCGCCCGTTGATGAATCGCGCTGTCCAGGGGCTTTATCCTCCTGGGTCCACGTTCAAATTCATCGTTGCTGCAGCCGCGCTCGAAGAGGGCGTAATCAACCCGTTTACTCGTGTGTTTTGCCCCGGGGGGATGTCTTTCGGAAACCGTTACTTCCGGTGCTGGCGCAAAGGGGGGCATGGCAGCGTGGACGTGCACGAAGCGTTGGTGCAGTCGTGCGACACGTTTTTTTATCAAGTGGCGCAACGGCTAGGGGTGGATGTGATTGCGGCGTACGCCAGGAAGTTCGGGCTTGGCCTGCCCACGGGTGTGGCGCTGGAGCACGAGCGTAGCGGCACCATTCCCGACACAGCGTGGAAGCTGCGCCGCTTCCGCCAGCCCTGGTACGCGGGGGAAACGCTGTCCGTCGCGATCGGTCAAGGTTATGTGACGGCCACGCCTCTGCAAATGGCCAACGCCATAGCCATGATGGCCACCGGACACCGATTCCGCCCTCACTTCGTGTTGCAGGTGGAAAGTCCGGAAGGGGACGTGGTGGCACGCGAAGAACCGGAGGAACTCGCCCGGCTCGAACTCCGGGCGACAACGTTGAAACAAATTCGCGACGCCTTGCGCGACGTGGTGGCTACGGAACGCGGTACGGGCAAAAAAGCGCGGCTTCGTGGCATTGCTGTGGCCGGCAAAACCGGCACCTCCCAAGTGGTCAAGCTTGGCAAAGACCGTTCAAAGGCCGGCAGACTTCCGCGACATCATCGGGATCATGCTTGGTTTGTTGCCTACGCTCCCGCAGACGATCCGGAAATTGCGGTGGCGGCCATTGTGGAACATGCCGATGGAGGCGGCGGGCAGGTGGCAGCACCGCTGGTCCGAGAAGTCTTGGAAGAGTACTTCGCCCTCAAGGAAGGACGGGGAAAGCGCACGTATGCTGAAAATCGATCGCAGACTGATCGCCCACTTTGATTGGCCCCTGCTGTTTGCGTTGACCTTACTGCTCGCTGCGGGCTTGCTCACGGTTCTAAGTGCCACACACACCCAAGAGCAGTTGGTCAGTGGGTTGTTCCTCCGGCAGCTCCTTTGGGCAGCAGTGGGCGCTGTAGCGATGTTGGCCATCCTGCTGTTCGACTACAACGCGCTCAAGCGTTGGGCGTGGCTGTTTTACGGAGTGACGCTGGTTCTCCTTTTGCTCGTGCCGCTCTTGGGGATCAAGGTGGGCGGAGCGCGGCGATGGTTGAGTTTTGCCGGTGTCTCGTTCCAGCCTTCGGAACTTGCCAAGCTCTCGGTCATCGTGATGGTGGCAAGCTTTTTCCAGCACCGAGTCAGTGAACACCTTTTGCACTGGAAAGCGGCACTCGTGGGCTTGGTCTTGGCCGGCGTTCCGGCCCTACTGATTCTCCGGCAGCCCGACCTAGGGACGTCCCTGGTTGTGCTCGCCGTGGCGTTGGCCATGGTGATAGCCGCAGGCCTGTCGCTCTGGTGGCTGGTCGGAGCCGTGTTGTGTGCGTTGCCCATACTGCCTTACGTGTGGCATCACTTAAAACCCTATCAGCAGCGGCGACTCCTGATGTTCTTGAACCCGGAGCAGGATCCTCTTGGCAATGGTTACCACGTGATCCAATCGAAGATCGCCATTGGCTCTGGCATGTGGAGTGGAAAGGGCTTGTTTCACGGAACGCAGTATCGGCTGAATTTTCTTCCGGAACAGCACACGGACTTTATCTTTGCCGTGTTCGCCGAGGAGTGGGGTTTCGTTGGTGCCTGTGTGTTGTTGGGGCTGTATTTGTTCCTGCTGTACCGCTGTTGGATTGCCATCACCCGGGCCCGTGACGCCTTTGGCCTACTCTTGGGATTTGGCGTCACCGCTATGATTTTTGTCCAAGTGCTGATCAATATCTTGATGGCCGCAGGGGCGCTGCCAGTGGTGGGGGTGACTCTGCCGTTCCTCAGTTATGGCGGCTCATCGCTACTGGTTTGTATGGTCGGGGTCGGCTTGCTCCTCAACATCAGTATGCGGCGGTTCATGTTTTAGCCCGTGGTTGAGCTGGTTGCAGTGAACCAACACCGCGACCCTCTTCCCGCGTTTCGCGAACCGAACAGAGCAAGGTCTATCTCTCGCGGACTTAGCTGTGCCGTGCCCACTTTTGCCGGCGCTTCCAAGCAACGTAGGCATCGGCAATGCGATTGAGTCGGCGGATTGCCAACAACGCGAATTCCGGCCCGAGATCGATGACATGTGCTGGGTCGTAACGATGGACCAAGGCGCGGAACGCTTCGTCGACCGCAGCCGGCGATGCATCTGGCGGCAGGCCTAGCACTGCGAGTGCGCTCTCTACCTCCGGGCTCAAGCCGTTGCCGGCTGGGGCCGCCAGAGCTTGCTCGGCTTCCGGCTCTCCTGCCGCACCAGAACGATCCTCTGTCGCTATGGGGACACGCACCCCTTGGCCCCGTGGCCTGGGTTGCGCCTCCGGTGTTGCAGCCGAGGGCGTTCGCCTGGAGGTTGGAACTTCCAAATCCCATCGCGTTGCGAGCCTGTCCAGGAGAAGAGCCTCCTGATCGCTGAGTTCTCCATCTGCAGCCGCTAGCTCTGCCAAAACCTCGAAGATAACGGCACGCGCCCGCGGGGAGAGGTGGCTCATCGCTGCGACCGCCGGCTCTAGGTCAAGCCCTTCGGTGCGGGCCCGCTCTAACTCCGCCAGCAGTCGTTGCCGGATTGGTCCCAGTCCCAGTTGGTCGAGCACGTCGGCCGAAACTAACTCCGCGGCGCTGACTCGTCCGTCGGCAGCGATGATGCCAGCCGCCAAGCGGGCCAAGGCCGAGGCAGGGTCGAGTGTAAGTTGCATGGTTGCTCCTCCCTGCAGCCCACTATGACACCCGTGGGCAACGGCGGCAATCTGAGTTGCGCAAATTCTCTCTGGCCTGGTCAAAGCGCTGGCTTTGCCTTTGCGGGGTAAGCGGCAAGCGGTCGCTCTGTGCTGCTCCAGATGGTTCGGTTGGGTCATCCCAATGGCGAGTGGAGGCGCCACGCGGCGAACGCAAGGGGGGCTTGTTGGCAGTGACGGAGAGATCGCCGGAAAGTCACTCGGGCATTGGGCGAATACGCTTGCCCACGTTTTTTACCTATTGGGGGGCCCGAGGATCGAACGAGCGATGGTTTGCAGTTGGATCTCGTTGGTGCCCCCGCCAATCTCGAACATCTTTGCGTCGCGCATGAGCTTTTCCAGTGGCAGCTCGGCCATGTAGCCGGCCCCGCCGTGGATCTGAATGGCATCGAGGGCGACGCGCACAGCCTTTTCCGCACAATAGAGCTTTGCGATCGAGGCGAGTTGAGGGTGGAGCTTTCCGGCGCGCTGCGCCCAGGCCAATTTGAAGACGAGGTTACGCGCATTTTCCAAGGCTACCGTCATGCGCGCAAGCTTGAAGGCCACAGCTTGGAACTCGGCAATTGGTCGACCAAACTGCACTCGCGTTTTCGCATAGCGCACCGACTCCTCGACACATCGTTCGATGATGCCCAGACACATCGCTGGCATCGCCGCCCGCTCGAGGTTGAGAGTTTCGAGGGCCGCGCTGCCTCGAGCTTTCTCCGTGGGTTCGATGCGGCCAATGAGGTTCTCGCGTGGCACACGGCAGTCCTGCAGGAAGACCTCACCCGTGGGTGAATCGTGCATCCCCATTTTTCGCATCGGTGGACCAGTGTCGAGCCCCGGTGTGCCCCGCTCGACCACGATGGGACGAATGACCGGATTGGCGTCCCCCATCTTCACGCGAGCATAAATGACGAACACGTCGGCAAAAGGAGCATTGCTGATATAGGTCTTGTGCCCGTTTAACACGAGCGTGCTCTGCTCCACGCGAGCTGTGGTTTGCATACTGCCGAAGGCATCGCTGCCAGCTCCCGGCTCGGTCAAAGCCCACGCACCGATCTTCTCGAAGCTGAGGACCGGAACAGCGTAACGTTCGATTAGCGGCGCCGAGCTGCTGGAAAGAATGGCCATGCCGCATCCGACTGTGGCAAGCAAAACCATTCCAAAGCCGGGAGAGATCCGCGAAATCTCTTTCAAGAGGACGCTCGTGACCATGGGGTCGTCGGCCAAACCACCAGCAGGCTCGGCTTCCATCTCGCGCTCGCCGCTCCCCACAGCTTGCAGCTTGGCCAGCCGGCGCCTCGCCAGGCGCACCAGCGCTTCGTCGAGTCCGAGTTCCTTTCCCATACGGCGCAGCAGGGGGTAGGGGAGATGCTCGCCCCGCTCCATTGCCGGAACTGCCGGTGCCAAGTTCTGCTCACACCAGGATCGCACCGCCTGCTCGACCGCGCGTTGAGTCTCGTCGAGCTCGAACACGCCGTGCTCCTACGCCAGCGGGCACTGGTGGTCAAGCACGGGCAGATTCGGAGCGGTCAGCACGCCAAATTGCTGGCCGATCGAATTTCGAGTCGAACGCTTCTCCGCACCGCACAGGGGAAAGGGCCCTCGGCGTTAGGCCGTACGTGGAGGGCTCGAACGACTGGTCGTGCTTCGTGGTGTGGCTTCGCCACGCGCGACCGCCGCGCCCCTTTCGCGTACTCACTAAGCCGCAAATATCCACGAAACGGCAAGAACGAGAGCTGTCGAGTTTTCCGCCGCCCCGGTCGGTCGCTCTTATGCTTGGCGCGGCGGGACAGGACCAATGGGCTTTGACCCTTTTTTACGATGCTGTCTTTGGCGTTGTGTCGTCCAGATTCCTGTGCGCCTCTGATATGCGTTCGGCTTCCGATCGCATGGGGCTGGAGGTTCGTCCGCCAGCATCGACGGTCGTAGGCTCTTCGATCGAACTCTGGACGACCAGACGGAAGCGGAGCTGGCTCCTGCCTGAACCACGTTGGTCTTTAAGAGCGATTTGGTCGTTTCGACGATGCTCTCGTATCGTTGAACTACGAGGTGATCGGAGGAGGCTGAGGGGCATTCGCGAGCGGCCCCGAGTACCAAAGTCGAATTTGGACGCGAGACCTCCCTAGGAGTGTCGGCTTTCAGCCGTGCTCTCGCCTGTAACAATGCCACCCCCCGCACGAGTGAAAGGGAAAGTGGTTCTTTGGGTCGCGCCTTTGCACGAGGGGCAGCCGAAGGTCGAAGAAGTTGCGAGGGCTTGAAAAAGGGTAGCTTAGGTCCCCTGCGAGTAGTTCGCCGGAAAGGCACGTCGGCAGTGGTCCCGCAGCAGCTCTCTCTCCTGTGCTCGCGCAACCCCTTGTGGAGCTGCCAGACTCCCGACATCCGCACGAAACGTCGCCTGCCGATCGATCCGGCCAGGGTGTATAAAGTACTTCGCCGAAGCCCCGCCGACTTCACTGAGTTTGGTATGGCAGTCGCCTGCTAGCTCCACTGCGGGACGCAATGAGCCCGGCCAGAGCAATCAAGTTGGCGTGCAGTCGTGGAACGTACGGATGCCGTACCAAGAAGCTCTTTATTTCCGGGAGGGTCGGTCTTTCACTGAGCAACGAGTCGTATTGTGATCTCGATGTCTCCAAGCGTCTGCTGGCCTAGCGCCGGGAATGCTCCGCCCAAGGTGAATCCCGTGAGGTCACCACGCGCTAGCGCGTCGCAACTGACAGGTTGCCCAACCACACAACTTGGTTGTGCCGGGTGGGTTGGGTCGTCATTCTTGCAGAGCACAGTGGCGCAAGCCTGGCCGGTAGTGAGGATGAGCGGGTTCGGTGTTCCCCGCGAAAAGGGTGGATCGGCGTCGGTGCAGAAAGTCGGCTGACACGCGCCGATAGCGGTACCGATAGCGATGGCGTTGGCGAGCAGGGCACTGCCTGGACCACCATGGCCGGAGAGCGTTAGCCGCGGGGGTCCACCTGGGTCCCCCGCTCCAGGGCAACTGTCTTGCGCGATGCTGAAATTGATCCCGGGTAAGCCTTGGCAGCCGACGATACCGGCAGCGGAGTTTCCGGGCCCGAACACCGCAGCGCACGGACGTTCTGGTGGGCACACGACCGGTTCGGATGCGAAGCCCCGCGTGCACGATTCGGTAAACGAACCATCGGGCTTGAACACTGCGCCGCCGCACGTCTTGTATTCCGCCCCACGGACGCAGGCGCAAGCCAAGGTGGAAATGGGAATTTGCGGGAACTGGACGCTTGCTGCCGGGATGACGGCGGTAATCAAACCGTTACGCTCCTTGCCAATCTTGAGTTGCTGCGTGCCTCGCATGGGTAGGCCGATCACGAGCGGGTCACCCCACACAACTGCCCCGCTGGTTCCAGGTTGCAGAGTCTGATCGGGCTGCACCACGCCGCCGACGAGCGAGTAGGTTACCACCCTTTCCGTTGTGCAATTTGCCGCGCAACCATCGCCACCAAATGTGCGGCAGGCAACGCATTGCCCCGAAGGGCAGTCGGCGTCGTTTTGGCAAAACGTTTCCGCTCTCTCTCCGCCGACACAGACGCCACGAAACTCGTCAAAGTGCGTAAAACACTGGACATCCGAAGTACAATGTTGACCAGCCCGGCCTGTGCCGACGCAAATTCCACCGTCGTCGCATTCCTCACCTTGGTCAACAACGCCGTTACCGCACCCGGGCTCGCGGCTCGAAATAGGTGAAGACGAGGGGCTGGGCACTTGGGTTCGAGTAGGAGTGGGCGTGGGTGTAAAAGGCGGAACGCCGGTGACACACACGTTGCCTTCGCGCCCAGTAAAGCCGGAAATCGCCTGCCCACCAGGAGTGCTTCCACGTGCATTGCTTACGTTCAGTGTGCCACGGCCACTCACCGTCACGTTACAGGTGTACAACACCGAGCCATCCGGAATCGGATCCACGTTGTCCGTGGCAAACACGATCGCTCGCACCCCTGTGCACGCACTCCCACTGCAACCCGCAGGCTGGAAGGCAAACGAAGTCCCCGGCTTGTTGATGTCCGGGTTCACCGTGCAGTCGGGCCGCCCGTTCGACCGTGCCTTCACCCGCACGTTGCCATCGAACACAATGTCGTTGACCGTGCCTGCAATCTCCTGACCGCCGGTGACCAGTCTCACCGCGATTACTGCATCCCCAGAAACGTGTACATTCAGATCCTCGACGTAGACTGCTGGCCCCGGCGGTGCGGGCCGTGGATCCCCACAGGGCCCACCACCCGGCGGCGGAGGAGCACCGCCCACGCACACATGGCCCTCGCGCCCGGTAAAGCCCGAGATTGGCTGCCCATCCGGAGTGCTCCCATGCACGTTCCTGAAGTGCAATGTACCACTGCTGCGGACCGTCACCTTGCATGTGTACAGCACTGACCCTTCGGGAATCGAATTCACGTTGTCCGTCGAGTACACGACTGCTCGTACCCCGGTGCACGCACTTGCGGTACAGCCCCAAGGTTGGAAGCCAAAGGAAGTGGAATTCTTGTTAATGTCCGGGTTCACCGTGCAGTCGGGCCGCCCGTCGGGCCGTGCTTGCACCCGGACATTGGCATCAAACACAAGGTCGTTCTGTATCCCGGCAATGTTCTGCCCGCCCGTGGCCAGCTTCACCCTGATTACTGCATCCCCAGCATTCACGTTCAAATCCTCGACATACACGGCCGGCCCCGGTGGTACCGGACGTGGTGTTGGACACGTTCCACCTGGAGGTAGTGCGGGACTTGTTGGAGTCGGTGTCGGACTGGGACGTTGTGAACCCACACACACGTTGCCCTCGCGCCCAGTGAAGCCAGAAATCGCCTGCCCACTAGGAGTGCTCCCACCTGCGTTGGCTACGTTCAGTGTGCCACTGCCACCCACTGTCACGTTGCAGGTGTACAACACCGAGCCATCCAGAATCGGATCCACGTTGTCCGCTGAAAACACGATCGCTCGCACCCCCGTGCACGCATCGCCACTACAACTTGCAGGCTGGAAGGCAAACGAAGTCGAGTTCTTGTTGACCGCCGGGTTCACCGTGCAATCCGGTCGCCCGTTCGGCTGCGCCTTCACCCGCACATTGGGGTGGAACACAATGTCATTTTGCGTGCCGGCAACCTCTTGCCCGCCAGCCGCTAGCTTCACCGTGATCACTGCATCCCCAGAAACGTGTACATTCAAATCCTCGATGTAGACTGCTGGCCCCGGCGGTGCGGGCCGTGGATTCCCACAGAGCCCACCACCCGGTGGAGGAGCACCGCCCACACACACGTTGCCCTCGCGCCCAGTGAAGCCGGAAATCGCCTGCCCACTAGGAGTGCTTCCGCGTACACTGCCCACGTTCAGTGTGCCACTGCCACTCACTGTCACGTTGCAGGTGTACAACACCGAGCCATCCGGAATCGAAGCCACGTTGTCCGTGGCAAACACGATCGCTCGCACCCCTGTGCACGCACTCCCTGTGCAACCCGAAGGGAAGAAGGCAAACGAAGTCCCTGGCTTGTTGATGTCCGGGTTCACCGTGCAATCCGGCCGCCCGTTCGGCCGCGCCTTCACCCGCACATTGGGGTGGAACTCAATGTCATTTTGCGTGCCGGCAACCGCGTGCCCGCCAGCCGCTAGCTTCACCGTGATGACTGCATCCCCAGCAGCGTCCACGTTCAGGTCTTCAACGTATATTGCCGGCCCGGTCGGTGCCGAACGTGGTAGTGGACACAAGTCCGGAAGAATGCCCCCGACACAAATGGCCGCGCTGATACCACGTCCCCCTAGCACGAGCGCCCCTTCAGGGCTTAGGAACCTGACATCCTTCAAGTGCAGGTAGGCACTGTAGGTGGCTGCAACACGGCAGGTGAAGAGCACTGCTCCGTCGGCAATCGGATCGATGATCTTGTCGTTCGTTGGCACCACCGACACGAGTACCGAGGTGCAACTTCCGGCGTCCGGATCGCAGCCAGGAGGGAGGAAGATAAAAGACGTCTGGTTCTTGTTGATCTCGGGGTTGACGGCGCAGTCAGGGAGGCCGTCTTCGCTCCTCCGGATCGAGACCAAGTCGCTCAACTCGATTTGCAGTTCGGCGCTTTGAATGTCGAGACCTCCGGTTGCCAAACGTGCCGTAATTGTGCCTTCACCGGGTTCATCCAGAACGAGGTCGGAAAGGAACACTGCCGGGCCATGCGGTGGTTGCTGTGGGCCCCGGCAACCCGGGATTGGGGCTGGTAAAGCCGAACAGATGCGCCCCTCCCGGCCGATGGCCTGGCTGATTGGCTCGGCGTCGACGTCAAGAAGGCTCACGTTTGCCACGCCGAGCGAGCCCCCGTTATCACGCACTTGGGCGAGGCAAGTGTACAGCGTTACACCGTCGGGAATGGGAGGGAAGTAGGAAAAGATAACGGCACTTAAGCCGCTACAGGTACCCGCGTGTGGGCTGCAACCGCGCGGGCGGAAGGCGAAGAAACCCGCATCTTCACCGAGGGCGGGATTTACTCGGCAGTCGGGTCGTCCATCGCTGCGCGCACGCACAAAAACCTGGCCGCTGAATTCTAAATCGTGTTCCACCCAGGCGACCGGGAAACCACCCGCGGCCAACTTCACCGAAATTTCCGTTGCCCCTTGAGGCAACGAATCCACGCTTAGATCTTCTACGTATACGGCCGGAACATCCGGAGAAGGCCGCGGCAAGGGGCAAAATGGCGTGGGGGATGGCCGGGCTTGCACGCAAACGCGGCCCTCCCGAGCTGTAGCGTCTCGAACCGTTACGCCTTCAGGGTCACGTAGGAGCACCCGGCTCACCCGTACTCCGCCTCCGCCGTTCCACGCTCTGGCCCTGCAAGTGTAGAGAGTGGAGCCATCTGGGATAGGTTCGACGTTATCGAGGGAGAAAATGACGGCGCGTACCGACGTACAGCTACCTGCATCGGGGTTGCACCCTACGGGCCCAAAGACGAAAGCAGCATCCTTTCCAAGGCTACTGTTTACCGTACAGTCGGGTCGCCCGTCTGGCCGGGCAACAATGGACACACGGTCACTCAGCACCAGATCGTTCTCCACGCGTGCAACGTTCCGGCCCCCCGTAGCCAGTTTTACATATATCGGAACGACGCGTGCAGCGCGCGGGTCCCCGGTGACGACCAGCGTTCGGTCGTCGACGTAGACGCTTGGTCCATCAGGGGCCGACCTCGGTTCCGGGCATTCTGGGAATGGTGTCTCCGTCGGCGTAAGGGTTGGCGTCATGGTTTCGGTGGCCGTGGGAGTAGGCGTTTCCGTCGGTGTGTTGGTTGGTGTCATTGTTGCCGTGGCCGTATGGGTGGGTGTTTCGGTCAAAGTGTAGGTCGGTGTCCATGTGAAGGTGGCCGTCGGCGTGTTGGTTGGTGTCATTGTTGCCGTGGCCGTATGGGTGGGTGTTTCGGTCGAAGTGTAGGTCGGCGTCCATGTGAAGGTGGCCGTCGGCGTGTTGGTTGGCGTCAGCGTAGTGGTCGGAGTACTGCTAGCTGTCGCTGTTGGGGTTAGAGTTCGCGTACGAGTAGGAGTCGGGCTTGCACTGTAAGTTGCGGTTGGTGTGCGCCTTGGTGAGGGCGTCGGAGGTGAGGTGACAAGCGGCGTTCGAGTGGGCGTTGCAGTGGAAGTCGGCGTTCGGGTAGGCGTGACGAGCTGCATTAAGACCCTGTTCACCTCCGGGTCTGCTTTTGCGGATTGCTCGGCCACGTCGGCAGCAGTCTGCGGGTCGGCCGGAAGCGAGCTGGTATCGAGTTCAGACCGCACCACATCTAGAATGCGCTGCACCCCATCTGAGGAGAAATTTTCGAGCCCCCGCTCTGCCAACAACCGTACCGTTGCCTCGCTGATCACGTCTATCAGCACGTCAACAACGGTCTCCTCCTCGGCGCGGGGAAGCAGTGCGGGCACACGACCCGGCGGGCGTAAGAAGACAACCGCGCGGTAAACAGCTCCTCCTGGAATCTCCGCTGCGAATAACACTGTGGGAGCGAGCTGAAGGTGTAAGTCTGCACGGAACAAAAACGCCCCAAACTGATCCACCTCCACAGTTCCTAACGGGTCGCGGACGTGGGCCAAACTGTCGAGACAAGTGGCCCGCCGCTCGCAGAGATAGGCTCTCACCTGTGTAGGCTCTGGACATGCTCCACCGGGTGTTTGGCAACGGCCCCGGAACGTGACGGCTTGAGGGCAGCCGAGCAAGGCGTTGTTGACCGCCTGAATGATTTCATTCACGGTTACAACGTTATCCCTGTTTGGATCGAAACAGGGAAGCACGGCGTCTTCCCCCATGGCCATGCGGACCCCACGAATCAGTTGGTTGATCGTGACCTCACCGGTGCCATCGCAGTTTCCGGTACACTCCGCGCGGGCTGTGAGAGGCATGGCAAGAATAAGCACACAGATCCGTGCTAAACTGCGGAGGGCGAAACACCTTTGCTGGCGTTGGAACCCCGCAGAAAAGAGTAAACCGAAAAAGCCGCTCCCCGTGGCCCGTTTCATCAGTTTGCCTCCCTGCCTTGGCCGCGCCTACAACACGGGACCGGCAATGTCAACAGGTTTACATGATCTGCCTAGGACCGTAGCGACCTTTCTTGGCGCGTTTGTGGGCCGGTAAAACATCGGAGTCGTCCCAGGCTCGTGCCGGCACTGGGTTGTGAAGGTGCAGGATTCAATCCTGGTTACGACCGGCTCGGCCAGCACTACTCCTTCGACAGGCGCGGGTTTTGGAAAGCCCTATGGTTCCGCGCCGTCCTTCCAGCGAGTAGTAGTGCACAAAGCCCCCAGGGAAACCCTGTCGTGTGGTGAGGCAGTCGCACAATGGCACGAATTACTGCAGGCCAACTTATCCAACAGTTGCAAACGACGGTGCAGCAACTGGCGGCAGACCAAGCCAGCATCGCTGACTTGAAGATCGCTGCAGGGGCGCTGCGCGAGATGCGAGAAGGCTTTAAACTCTTGGCCCCGTTCCGGCACGTCAAGAAGGTGAGTCCGTTTGGTTCGGCGCGGGTGAAAGAAGGGGATCCGGTTTTTCGTCTTGCAGAAGAGTTTGCTCGCCGCATTGTGGAGCACGGTTTCATGGTGATCACTGGGGCGGGTGGTGGCATCATGGAAGCCTGCCAACGGGGAGCGGGCCGGGAACGAAGCTTTGGTGTGAACATCCGTTTCCCGCACGAACAGCAGGCGACCACCATCATGAGTGACGACCCGAAGCTCATGCCGTTCCGTTACTTCTTCACGCGCAAGCGGTTTTGGCGCGACTCCCGCCACCGTCTTGCGCCTCATTGCTGGGCTGCGCCTGTTCCCCACCAGAGCGGCGTCTCAGGTCCGTTACAACACCCGGTAATGGGCCAGAGTATTCCCCGCCGCGCTGGGGGCGAGTTGGGCGCGCTGCGGCGGAAGCTTGTCGGACAGGCGGGCGACGGCGATTTCCGCTGGCTCCCTAGGAAGTGATGCGGGCAGGGCAGTTCGGCATCCCCGTCGTCCACGTGGTGGACAACGAGGCACGCGGAGATCGGCATCCAGCACCTGCACGCGGCCGTCTCGGGTTCGGAGCGGGAGGGGGTGCCGAGTTTCTGAAAAGAGGCAACCATACATGCGCAGACCGCACGGCGGTCGCTCGCGCCTTGCGCTGCCACGCCGGACAAGTTTCAGCGCCCATGAGGTCGCCCCGCGGTGGACCGGCTCTGCGGGTTCGGACCGCGCGCCCTGGCAGGAGTAATGGTGGAACGAGCCTGCCCACTTTCCGGCTGGCGTGCTGTGGGCTGGTGGAACGGTTCTGACTGACTCCGCAACAAGAACGGCACGAGCAGGAACAGGCCGAGGAGCAGCGATCAGGATCGCGTCATGTCGAGTTTGGTCTTTTCACCGGCGAGACGACAAAATATACGCTTTGCGATTGCGGCGGCGGAGGCGCCGCAAAGCTCATGTCACCAAAGATCTCGAGGAGGGCGCAGATGAAACCGATCCGCGTTGCGATTGTGGGTTGCGGCCGTATTTCCGACCTCCACGTGCTGGGTTACCGAGACCGGGATGATGCCCGCATCGTTGCGGTGTGCGACACCGACGGCGGCCGCGCGCAGGCCAAAGCCCGCGAGTGGGGGGTGGAGCGAGTCTACACGGATTACCGGCAGGTCCTGGAAGACCCGGAGATAGACTTGGTGGAACTGCTGGTCCCCCATGACCTGCACGCCCCAATGACCGTCGCCGCATGCCGGGCTGGGAAGCACGTGTCGGTCCAGAAGCCGATGGCGCTTACCGCCGCCGAGGCCGACCAGATGATTACAGCGGCTCAGGAGGCGGGCGTCGTGCTGCGGGTGTATGAGAACTTCGTCTTCTACCCGCCGCACGTCCGGGCGAAGGAGATGATAGAAGCCGGTGAGATTGGCGAGCCGCAGATGATTCGCATTCACGTTAGCACTGGCAAGAGCGACACTGCCTGGGAGGTGCCCCTCAGTGCCTGGGCCTGGCGCTTCAACGAGGAGCAGTGCGGCGGCGGGCCCTTCGTCTTTGACCACGGCTACCACCTCTTCTCGTTGGCCTACTACTTGATGGGACCGGTGGAGCGGGTTGCAGCCTGGATCGACCGCTCGCCCGTGGTGGAGCCGGTGTACGTAGATGCGCCGGCGGTGATGATGGTTCAGTTCAAGGCCTCCCGCCGTTACGGTGTGATGGACTTCGCCCACACGCCGAATCTAGTGATGGACTCCAGGTACTACGCCGACGACGATCGGGTGGAGGTCATCGGCGATAAGGGGGTGATCTTCGTGAACCGCTGCACGGCCCGAACGGTGGACCTGCCACCCCTGATGCTGTTTCGGGACGGAAAGACCACGGCCATCCCCGTGGACCGCTTCGAATGGGACGACAGTTTCATCGATTGCACGCGTCATCTGATCGCAGTGCTCACCGGCGGCGGGCAACCGGTGCTGGATGGCCCCACCGGAAAGGCGGTACTCCAGTTCACCCTGGCTGCCCTGATCTCCTCCCGCACGGGCCGGGAGGTCCGACCCGATGAGGTGCAGTGACGAAGACCTTCACGATCCTCTCCGGTGTGTCTGGCCTGAAGGAGGTGGCGTAACTGCAGCGGACCGGCTCTCGGTCACCAACTACGAATAGTCCGAAGAAGTCGGTTGGGTGGCGACCACTCTCGACCGGCACAATTGCGGCTTCCCTCACTGCGTGCCGGAGTTGTCTCTGCACGTTTGTGGGCCGACGAGGATCGGAATCGTCGCCGGCTTACCCGGCAAGCGCCTCCACCGGGTTCGATCGGGTTTGTAACCGGCTCAGCCAGAACCGAAGCTTCGAGAGGGCCGGCTGTTGGGAAAGGCCTCGCGTTGTCAGACACGAAATGATTTTGCACGAAGCTCTAGGGAATTTTGTTGTGCGGCGGGACAGTTGCCGTTATTGGACACTCGCACGATGGCACGTATTACTGCAGACCAACTCATCCAACAGTTGCAAACGACGGTGCAGCAACTGGCGGCAGACCAAGCCAGCATCGCTGACTTGAAGATCGCTGCAGGGGCGCTGCGCGAGATGCGAGAAGGCTTTAAACTCTTTGCCCCGTTCCGGCACGTCAAGAAGGTGAGTACGTTTGGTTCGGCGCGGGTGAAAGAAGGGGATCCGGTTTTTCGTCTTGCAGAAGAGTTTGCTCGCCGCATTGTGGAGCACGGCTTCATGGTGATCACTGGGGCGGGTGGTGGCATCATGGAAGCCTGCCAACGGGGAGCGGGCCGGGAACGAAGCTTTGGTGTGAACATCCGCTTGCCGCACGAACAGCAGGCAAACACCATCATCAGCGGCGACCCGAAGCTCATGTCGTTCCGTTACTTCTTCACCCGCAAGCTATTTTTTTTAAAGGAGGCCGACGCGGTCGTGCTGTTTCCGGGCGGCTTCGGAACCCACGACGAGGCTTTCGAAACGCTGACTTTGCTACAAACGGGCAAAACACGGCCAGTCCCGTTGGTGTTCCTCGACCGGCCACACGGTACCTATTGGACCACGTGGCGGCGTTACGTCGAGGAACACATGTTGCGGCGCGGGATGATCGACCGAACGGACTTCTCTCTCTTCCGAGTGACGGACGATATCGACGAGGCGGTGGAGGAGATTCTGCGATTTTACGTCGTGTATCACTCGATCCGTTACGTACGCGAGCTATTGGTCGTGCGCCTGAAGCGGCCTCTGCCCGAATCGTATGTCGCCCACTTGAACCGGGTATTTTCCGATATCGTCGTGCGGGGGCGCATGGAGCAGCGAGGCCCTTTGCCTGTGGAGCAAGACGAACCGGATCTTGCTTCATTGCCGCGACTCGTGTTTCAGTTTGACCGCTTGCACTACGGGCGCTTACGTGAGTTGATCGACGCCATCAACAGAGCGCCCATGTCTTGAGGACCAGCAGGGTCGGAGGAAAGTCATGCAGCAATTCGTGCCGCAAGGACGTTTCTTCGAAGACTTTACCGTAGGCGAGGTCATTCACCACTGGCCGGGCCGGACGATTCGCGACTTTGACGATACCTGGTTCACCTTGCTGACGATGAACACGAACCCTCTTCATTTCGACGAGCACTTCGCGAGCCAGTCGCAGCACGGCCGATGCTTGGTGAATGGTACCCTCGTGTTTGCCATTACCGTCGGGATGAGCGTTCGCGACATCAGCCAAACCGCCATCGCCAATCTGGAGTACGAGTCGATCAAGCATCTAGCGCCCACGTTTCATGGGGATACCATTTACGCCGAGAGCGAGATCCTGGATAAGACCGAATCTCGTTCCAAACCCGACCGAGGCGTCATCTACGTGGAAACACGTGCCCGCAACCAGCGTGGAGAGCTGGTGCTTACCTTGCGCCGCAAGGTGCTCGTGCCGAAACGGCAGCCCGGTTGACGAAGGTCAACCTACCTGCCCCGCAGCAGCCCGCCTGTTTGTGCTGATTTGCTAGGCAGGTGCCTTCTTAGCCAGCAGAGCTTGCTGGCCTGGGAGCCATCGCATGCTGTGGCGTGCGTCGGGATCTCTACGAACTGTGCCGCGTTGGCAGTGGCATTGCCGTTGCTCGTCGTGGCAGCTGTCCGTGAGACGGAAACATTCCAAAAGAGGGGAGGTTCAACGGTATGAAAGAATTTCGCGTCGTAACCAACTACCTGGTCCTGGCAGCGGGAGGGCTAGGCTTTTTGTGCCTGCCGACCGTGGCGGCATACGCCGACGGCAAGGAGGCCGATCTTGAAAAGCGGGTCCGAGCACTCGAGCAACGTTTACAGGCACGAGAGCAAGGGGGGCAAGAGCGTGGATTGAGTCAGCGCGTGGGCCAACTAGAGCAGGAAGTGCGTGGGGTGCGGGAGAAGGTCAGCGAGTCGTTGGGCGTCGACATCCATGGTTTCGTGGCAGGGAGTTACAACTACAATTTCAACAGCCCGGATAGCCGGGTAAACGGTCTCGCTGTATTCCACCCTGATGCCAACTCCTTCCACCTGGACCAGGCGAACATTTATCTCACGCGGCAAAAAGAGAAGGAGCCAGTTGGATTCGTCCTGAACCTCGACTTCGGAAAGGTTGCGGAAGTTGTGGGTGGGGTGACGAACTGGAGCAACAGCAACACAACGGAGCGGCAAAATTCGATTGAACTTCGGGAAGCGTACCTGACCTACCAGCTTCCCATCGATCTCGATATCAAACTCACGGCAGGAAAATTTGTCACCAAGCACGGTGCCGAGATCATCGAGAACTGGGACAACCATAACTACAACATTACCCGCTCGTTCAATTTTGGCTTTGGCATCCCGTTCACGCACACCGGCATCATGGCGACAACCAAAGTCAACGACGTGCTCGTGCTCGACCTGGGCATCGTCAACGGCTGGGACAACGTGGTGGACAACAACGATGGCAAAACTGTGCATGGTGGCTTGAGCATTACGCCGAGCGAGCTGTTCAACGTTTACATCGCCGGAATTTACGGGCCGGAGCAAACGAACAACGGCCACTCGCGCCGGGGTCTCACCACCGTGGTCGCTACATTGAAACCGCACGAACAGATTACCCTCATTGGCGAATTGACCTACGGCAGTGAGGAGGACGCTAAGTTTTCTGACCCGTCGGAGACGGCCGAGTGGTACGGAAGCGCAGGCTATGTCGTTGCGCAGTTGACGGACGACTTGCAGTTCGTCGTGCGCGGCGAAGTATTCGACGACACCGACGGATCACGGTTTGCCATTGCCAGTGTTCCGAACGGTGTTACCGCCTGGGCCGTTACCCCCACGGTGGCATACCGCCTGACCGAAGGACTGCTCTGGCGCACGGAGTATCGGCACGACAACGCCAGCGCGAAAATTTTCGATCACGATGGCAACTTAAACCGGGGGCAGGACCAGATTCTTACCCAACTGATTTACTCCTTTTGACCACCATCACGCCCGCGAGGATACGGCCATGAAGAAAATCGAGGCGATCATCAAGCCATTCAAACTAGACGAGGTCAAGGAAGCGCTGGCTCGCGAGGGCGTGCAGGGCATGACAGTGAGCGAAGTGAAAGGCTTCGGTCGCCAGAAGGGGCACACGGAGCTGTATCGTGGCGCTGAGTACGTTGTAGACTTTCTTCCCAAGATCAAAATCGAGGTCTTGGTCACCGACGACAAAGCCGCGGCTTGCGTCCGCCTGATCGAACAAACCGCCAAGACGGGGCGCATCGGTGACGGGAAGATTTTTGTGCTGCCAGTGGACGAAGTCGTGCGCATCCGCACGGGCGAGCGCGGAGTGGATGCAATCTGAGGGTTATTCGCTCGAAGGAGGCGGTCATGTGTAGAGAATTCCGGGAGCGGAACGGTCGACGGAGTGCTTGGGTAGGGCTGGCGCTAATGCTGGTGGCTTCCCAGGCATGGGCTGAGGAGGCCAATCCGTTCGCGGAACCGAAGGTCATGATGGACACGATGTGGACGCTCGTCACTGCGATGCTCGTGTTCTTTATGAACCTCGGCTTCGCAATGGTCGAGAGCGGCCTTTGTCGCGCCAAGAACACAGTGAACATCCTGGCAAAGAACTTTATCGTGTTTGGCGTCTCGTCGCTGGCTTTTTTGATCCTTGGCTGGGGCCTGATGTTCGGCAATGGCACGCCCTTCTTCGGAACCGAGGGGCTGTTCTTCTTGAGCGGGCCGGACAACAGCCCTGCTACGGGGGACGCATACCAAGGCGCGTATCAGGCCATTTCCTGGGCCAGCGTTCCGCTGCTAGCCAAGTTTTTCTTTCAACTCGTATTCGCGGGAACAGCCGCAACGATTGTGTCTGGAGCCGTAGCCGAGCGCATCAAATTCCTCTCGTTCGTCGTGTTCTCGTTCATCATGGTGGCGCTTTTGTACCCGATTACGGGGCACTGGATTTGGGGTGGCGGGTGGCTTGCCACGTACGGTATGTGGGACTTCGCCGGCTCTACGGTAGTGCACTCGGTTGGTGGCTGGGCTGCTCTTGCGGGAGTGTTGCTATTGGGCCCACGCTTAGGAAAATACGGTCGGGATGGCCGGGTGCATCCCATTCCCGGTCATAACATGACTTCGGCAACGATCGGCGTGTTCATCCTCTGGTTAGGCTGGTTTGGTTTCAACCCGGGGAGCACGATGGCGCTCGATGCTAAGGCCATTTCGCACATTGCCGTCACCACGAACACCGCGGCTGCAGCGGCCTCGATGAGCGCGCTGATCACGGCGATTCTGCTGCTGGGGAAGCCTGATCTTTCGATGATTTTGAACGGCTGCCTTGCTGGTCTCGTGGCCATTACCGCGCCGTGCGCATGGGTTAGCGTGGGCAGCTCGTTGATCATCGGCCTAATTGCCGGCGTACTGGTGGTGATCTCTGTGCTCGCGTTCAATCGGTGGGGAATCGATGATCCAGTTGGGGCGCTGTCGGTGCACTTGGTTTGTGGCGTGTTTGGAACCTTGGCTGTGGGGCTGTTTGCTGACTCGAGCGTGGCACCCGTGAGTGGTCCAGCGAATGGCTTGTTTTTTGGCGGAGGCTTTGGCCAACTTTGGGCGCAGTTCGTGGGCGTTGTCGCTGTGGGAGCGTACACCCTCGGCTTGTCCCTGGTGGCTTGGGCCGCGATCAAAGCCGTGATGGGACTGCGGGTTCCAGAACACGAGGAGATCGAAGGCCTGGATTTTGTGGAGCACGGCATGAGCGCCTACCCAGATTTTCAGCTCACCAACGTTGGCACTGGCTTGGCGGCTGGAGGCGGGCCGCGGCACGGTTCGGGACAGCCGGCGTGGGCCGCGGCACCGGCAACGGTAACGAGCCCGTAAATGCTGCGGGTGGGTTGAGGGCAACGGCCGAGAGGCGAAGGCGGGCTGCGTTTCCCTCCGCGCGGCCCGCCTTTGTTGTTTTGTTTTCGTCTGAAGCAACGATCTTCAAACGTGCCCTGGACTGAAACGTGGCGGCGAGCGGAGGCAATCACGGGGGAAGAATCGCTCCTCATCGCGGGCGTCGCACGTGACGTGAATTGACAGCTTGACGAACTCTCTGGTAAAAGTTGGAATTGCTGTGGTGAACAAAGTCATCCTGATTGGAAATCTCGGACGCGACCCGGAAGTTCGCTTTACCCCCAACGGCCAGGCTGTCGCGCGGTTTTCGGTGGCGACCACGGAAAAGTGGCGAGATCAGCAGGGGCAACTGCAAGAACGCACCGAATGGCACAACGTGGTGGTGTGGGGCAAGCAAGCGGAGACTTGTGGCCAGTACTTGGCCAAGGGCCGCCAGGTGTATGTGGAGGGGCGCTTACAAACACGCTCGTACGACGACAAAGAGGGCGTGAAGCGGCAAGTTACCGAGGTGGTGGCGCAAACAGTGCGCTTCTTGGGAGGAGGGAGCGGTCGGCCTGCGGCGGAAGCATCCCCGTTGGTCCCCCCGGGTGAAGGCCCTGCAGCCCCACCAGAGGAAGACGATATTCCGTTTTGAGGCTGCCGCTTTAGCTTTCGGGTGTAGCTCGCTCAGGCAGGAGGGCTGCTTGGGGCTGACCGCCTAAGTCTGCGAAGGGCTTCATGGTGCACAACGACCGATTAGGTGTTTCGTGCCTCACTCTCCTGGCCATGGTGGTGGGTGTGTGCGGGATTTCACGGATGGCTCTAGCCCTTCGGTACGAAGTCCTTCCCACGAGCTCCCTTACCGTGGCCTGCACGAAATGTCCCCGACCGACGAGCCACACAGAGCGCTTGACCGGCAGCTTTGAAATGACTGCCCTCACCGGGAGCGAGGCGCCGGGGCTCGTGGCCATAACTTCGATTGAACTTCGGGGAAGTCAGACAGTGATCGAGGGCAGCGGTTTTTGGCAGAAGCTCGGGCTGCAGCGTCAGGCCATGGTTCTGGAGGTTGTGGTGAACGAGCGCCGCTTACGTTTGACCAGTGGCCGTCGGCAACGCATGCCGGGTGCGCCGAGCGTGGACGAGCCGATGCCAGCGGAGGTGTCGATCGTGGTGTCCTCGGGACCAGCAGCGGAACGCACCTACATCCTGGTTTTACATGCTCGAGTGGCTGAGCCCACTGGATACGATGGGGATCACGACGGAGTGCCGGACACCTTGGACAATTGCCCAACAGTGGGGAACCCCGACCAGGCTGACGACGATGGCGACGGCGTGGGGGATGGATGCGACCGTTGCCCACACTCCGCTCCCGGCACGGAAGTCGGCCCAACGGGATGCTCCCTGGAACAAAGTTGCCCCTGTGCTGGACCGCGTGATGGCCAAACGTGGACCTCTTTTCGTGAATACGGTCGTTGCGTGGCCCGCGCCCTTAGACAAATGCAACGTACCGGGAAGATTTCCCTGGAACAGGCGCGCACGAGACTTAAGCGTGCCCTCCGCTCGGGTTGTGGTCGCGTTGTACTCGCCCGCGTAAGCTGAACAGCCGCGGCGAAAACTTCCCTCGGCTGCCGCGCTTAGCGGCGCCCTCCTGCGTAACCCGATGTGGCGCGCGCTGCGGACTCGGTGGCTTGCGTCAGGTACGCAAACACCGCAGGCGGGTCGATGCGCTCGTATGCGTACCAAAACGCCAGTCCGCAAATCACTCCCCAGATGAACTGCCGCATGAGCCGCCGTCCTCTTTCTCTCATGTACCTTGGGGGGCTTGGCCAGTCAAAGGGAGAATTTCCTGTGTGCGTCGACCGAACCTTGCCGGCGAAGCGGAGTACTAGCCTGACCGCCGGATACTCCCGCGTGCTGACGGCCAGGCCGGTTGGGGCGATCAGAAGCCAGGGGAGAGGCTGGAGGCGAACCAGGGCATAGAGTGGAAAGAGCTCTCCGCGCCAACAGGGCGGAAGGCCGCAGGCGATCAGAGTGCGTTAGCGAGTGGCCAAGTGCCAGCCGTTCGAGTTGCTTTCTGTCCAATCGGGTGTGGAACCTCTTGCGGAGCCGTTTCCGCGTATCGATCATCGCGGAGGCTAGAAGGTCCTCTTTTATGAGCTGAGGTCCTATAGTTTGACGCTTGCGTCACAACGGGGCGGTGTGGCGTTCGGTCGCCAACGCGACCCACAGTACGTACGGAGGACCAGATGTTCCCAGGCACTTCGGACGAGCGCAGTTCCTGCAATCCGGGTTTGTCACGTGGTTGCCCGCGTTGCTCGACGTCGCTGCTCCTCGAGAACTATGTAGTTAACCAAGGGCGAAGGCCTTTTCGCCGGGCTCGGAAAACGGGCGGAGCGAGGCTTACGAGGATGCCCACAGTCAGGTGCGCCTCACTCTAGAGTCAAGAGTTAGATGGGAAAAACGCCTTCGTCACGGCGGGGGTGCCAGCCATGGTATTACCGCAATTCCACGAGGTTGAGTTCGTGGGTTGGCAAGTGTTTCCACGCCAGACAACACGAAATACCGGCGGGAAGAGAGTGAGGTCGGGGAGCCGCCCCCCAAAGCCTTTGCGGAATAGGGTGCGCTCGAAAAAAGTCTTGGAAGCGCGCGGCGCTCACTCATGGACCTCGGCCTGTTAAAGCGTGCGCTGCTACTCGGCATCGACCCGACCGCATTGAGGCAGCCCGCTCCCGCACGTCGGTCAAGATTTGGCTACCTGTGAGGAATCCTTTTATCCCCGGAGAGCAACGCGGAACCCGAAGCACGCATCCTTCGGCTGCGGTTACGGGCACTGAATCTTTTTCCGTTACGCCATCGGAGGGCCGCTGCCGTCTGTGACGGATCGAGCCCGTAACAACTGCCTGGCGCCAAGGCTTAGCCGTGTGCAGGACACGCACCTATCTCCAACGCAGTCTTACTGCTCCTCGCTGCGCGGCACAGTTTGAGATTGGCGGTGGACTAAGCCCGGTGTTCGTCCCGCTGTGTCCGCAGTAGGGACTGGGTCCGAGTCACTACTATCGCGACCGGTAAGGGTCGGGCTGTAGCGAT